>JARRRD010000100.1:0-7544 GCA_037381085.1 Candidatus Sulfobium sp. | reverse complement strand
TGACGTCAAGGAGCAGGACTTCTTTCACATCGCCCTTAAGCACCGCCGCCTGTATTGCTGCGCCAACGGCCACAACCTCGTCGGGATTGACGGTCCGGTTCGGTTCTTTGCCGAAGAAGCCCTGGACTTTCTGCTGCACCCTGGGCGTTCTGGTCTGCCCGCCGACAAGGAGTACCTCGTCGATATTCGACGAGGACAGACCGGCATCGGAGAGGGCGTTTTTGCAGGGGCCTATCGTCTTGTCGACAAGGTCACCCACGAGCTGCTCGAATTTCGCTCTCGAAAGCTTCATAAGCAGATGTTTCGGTCCCGTTGCGTCGGCCGTCACAAAGGGCAGGTTGATCTCTGTCTCAGCCGCAGTCGACAGTTCTACTTTCGCCTTTTCAGCAGCCTCCTTCAGACGCTGCAGGGCCATCTTGTCCTTCCTCAAATCTATTCCCTGGTCCTTCTTGAAATCCTCCACCATCCAGTCAAGGACAGCGAACTATTCTTCCTTCTTCTTGTCCATGCCATAGGCCAGCGCGGCAGCTGTCGGCTCGTTTATTATCCGGAGGACATTCAGTCCCGCTATGCGACCGGCGTCCTTGGTGGCCTGTCTCTGGCTGTCGTCAAAATAGGCGGGAACGGTTATCACGGCGTCGGCCACTTTCTCTCCGAGATAGTCTTCAGCCGCCTGTTTTAATTTCTGGAGCACCATGGCCGATATTTCCGGAGGCGAATATCTCTTGCCGGATATCTCCACATGGGCATCGCCGTTCGGAGCCTCGACTATCTTGTAGGGAAGCCTCTTCCGCGCCCACGCAGGAGTTGGTAGTTCCAAGGTCTATTCCGATCGCTTTAGCCATCGTATTTCTCCTCCTCTATTTTCTCGTCTGTTTCGATTTCTGCTTCATCTTTCCGACTTTCTGACGTCGCGGGTTTTACCGAAACGGCAACAAGGGACGGCCTCAACACCTTGTCCCTGTACAGGTACCCGGCCCTGAATTCTTCCGCCACCATCTTCTCGTTCATGTCTTCCCGTTCCACCTGTGCCATCGCATGATGGACGGCGGGGTCAAAGGATCTGCCGGTGGATTCGATCCGCCTGAGACCGAATTTCTCGAGTGTGCGCTGAAGCTCCTTGAGCGTGATCTCAACTCCCTGCACTATCCCGCCGCCGGCATCACGGGAAGCGTGCTTGAGAGCGAGTTCAAGGTGGTCTATTGCGGGGAGGAGTTCGTACAGAAGGGCCTCATTGCCGTATTGGAGCAAGTCTTCTTTTTCCCTGGATACCCTCTTTTTATAATTCTCGAATTCGGCGTAGAGCCTCAGGTATTTGTCGTTCAAGTCCTGACCTTTCTCGTCCGAAGCGGGACCCTTTTCCTCCGGAGCCTCTTCAGAGGATGATGCTTCTTCCGCGGCCTCCTCCACTTCTTTATTTTTTCCGGATTCAACGTCTTTCATGTTGGGCTTCTTCAAAAAAGACCTCCTATCTGTAAGAAAGTATATCGGTAATGTAGGTGGCGGTCAAATCAACGATCGAAATGGCACGCGCATAGTTCATTCTCGTAGGTCCGATTATTCCGATCGCTCCAATCGGTCTGTTGCCCTCCTTGTAAGTGGAGGCTACGAGACTGAACTTCTTCATCTCGGTGAGAGGGTTTTCGGAGCCGATAAACACCTGAGTCCCCCCGGAATCGGAGATCTTGTTTAAAAGACCTATCATTATATGTTTGTCTTCGATGGCTCTCAGCAGTTCCTTTATCCGGTCTATATCAGAGAAGTCCGGAAGCGCCAGCACCTCGGATATTCCGGAGATATAGACGTTTTCAGCAGAGGCGGAGAGCGCATCGCTGCAAATCTTCATTGCCTCTGTAATCAGGCCGTCGCAAAGCACCTTTTCCTTTTCCATCTCAGCCAAAATCATCTGTTTTATCTCGTCCAGGGTATGACCGGCAAAACGCGAATTTATATATCCGGCAATCCGGTTGAGGTTGCTCTGTGAAAGTTCCCGTTCGACCGAAATCATCCTGTTCTGGATGATGCCCTCGTCGGTAAAGAGCATGACTCCCAGACGGTTCCTTCTCAACTTGATCATCTCTACTCTGTTCAGGGTCGTACTGCCGGTATTCGGCGGGACTGTGATCCCTATGTAATGAGAGAGGGAGGACAGCATCTTTGATGCCTCAACAAGAAAAGAGTTGATGTCTTTTTTCAACATCTCCCATTTCTCATTCAGCACCAGAATAAAGTCCTCGCTCACCATCTTTTGATCGGCCTTCATGCTGTCCACATAGTAACGGTATCCGTTGTCCGTCGGCACCCTGCCGGCGGACGTATGGGGCTGCTGCAGCAGCCCCATTTCTTCCAGATCGGACATGATATTCCGAATGGTGGCAGGCGACAGCCCGAAAGAAAATTTCTTCGTTACCACCCTGGACCCGACCGGTCCCGGGGAATTTATGTAGCACTGGATAACGGCGAATAAGACTTTTCTGCTTCTCTCGTCCAGTTCCATTTAGCACTCTCCCTTGTCGAGTGCTAATAATCTAACAAGTAACCGTCTTAACTGTCAAGTATTGCTGGGTTTTTGGTTTTGTTTCCGTCAGATCCGCGCTACCAGGGAAGTTTCCGCGACATCAATCTGTCATACATGTCCCTGGGCAGAAAGGCGCACCTGTGTATGTCCTCGCTGTAATACTTGGTCTTCGCAGATTTCCTGCGCCTGATCTCTCTGGGGTCCGGTTTTTTTGATCCGACGGAAAAAGTCCACCAGTTTCCGCCGTATGTGGCGATCGGGGCCGCGAAGAGGTCGACGACGGGGAAGACGGAACCGATGGTCTCCTGGACTTCAATAACAATGTCTTTATGAAAGTGCAGTGACTCCGAGAGCGTCACGAACATGCCGTCTTCTGTGAGGCAGTTCTTGATGGAACGAAAGAACTTCTTTGTGAAGAGGCTCTTTGCAAACCCGATGATATCGGTAGAGTCGACGATTACAGCATCGATTTCGGAATGTTTGCCTTTTACGAATTCGGCGCCGTCCATCACGTGAAGTTCGACGCGGGGATCATCTATTCCGCAGGAGACCGAGGGGAAATATTTCTTGGAGACGTTGATGACTTCCCTGTCGATCTCGACAAAATAAACCTTTTCTACCGACTTGTGCTTGAGGACCTCTCTTACCGTGCCGCCGTCACCGCCTCCGATTACGGCGATCCTCCTGGGGTCTGGATGAGAGTGCATCACCACGTGAACTAGCATTTCATGATAAAAGAACTCGTCCCTTTCGGTGAGCTGCACGACTCCGTCCAGGGCGAGTATCTTTCCGAAAAAAGGGTTCATAAAGACCAGAATTTCCTGGAATTCGCTCTTGCCCGTATACAGGACGTCGGTGACCTCGTATGAGTACCGGATCGGTGCGTAAGGGTCGTTTTCGACGAATTTTATCATGGGCGCTGCCTCCTTATATGAGAATGGTTTTCGGTATTGCAAAACCGTTGAATTCCGAGGCATAGGAAATCGTATACGCCCCGCTTGAAAGAATGAGGACCAGGTTGCCGATTTCCGGCTCCGGAAGGAATATGTCTTTGTCGATCACATCGAAGCTGTCACAACTCGGCCCCGCCAGGGTCCATTTCTTCATCTCGCGGGACCCTTCCACTATATAACTGTATTTTATTCCGCCCACGCTCTCCATCAGGCCGTTGAAGACGCCCACGTCGACATACAGCCAGTCTTCGTCGGCCCTCACCGCCTTTCCGATTACCTTAGATACAAAGACCCCGGCATCTCCGACGACCGCCCTGCCGGGCTCGATGAAAATGCGTGTATCGCGCGGAAACTTCTCGTATATAAGCCTGTTTGCATTCTTTTCGATGGAGGGGATGTCCACGACGCTCTTCGTATACCGGATGGGGTAGCCTCCGCCGATATTGAGGACCGAAAGTCTAATGCCCTTCTTTTCCACCCTGTCCCAGAGTATTTTTGCCTTGTCAAGTGCAGCGTTCCAGTTGTAGATGTTGGTACACTGCGAACCGACATGAAAGGTAATACCCACAGGGTTAAGCCCTTTCTTCCTCGCAAACACCATGAGGTCCTCCGCCTCGTCCACTTCGACGGCGAATTTCTTGCTGAGAGGCCACTCGCTCCCCTCGTTCGGCACGGAGAGCCTGACGTAAACATTGCATCCCGGTGCGAACTCCCGCAGTTTCAACACCTCGTCCTCGGAATCGAAGGCGAAATAGGAGACGCCGTAATCCGTGGCCATGCGGAGGAACCGGAAGGATTTTATGGGGTTGCTTGAAATAATCCTGTCATTGCTTACCCCGAGAGAAGACAGGATCCTCAACTCACCTTCCGAGGCGATTTCGAACCCTATTCCGAGTCCATGTATGAGTTTCAGTATCTCGATATCCGGATTGGCCTTTACAGCGTAAAATACCCTTGAGCCTTTGACGGCCCTGCCGATTGAGGAGACTTTCTGCTTTACCTTGTCCTTGTCTATGAGAAGGTAGGGCGGCTCGACCCCGGACGACTTGGCGAACGCCATGGCCTTCCGGATCGTGGATTCAGATGCGATTTCCGTATGAAGTTTCTCTATCCTGAATCTTTTGGCCATGAACTTTCCTCAAAAAAATATTCGAACGTTTATTTAAAGACATTCGGGTAAAAAATGCAACAGAATATCGTCAGAACCCGGGAGCACATCGGGCAACAAGGGGACGCTCCCCTGCCCCACACACTTTAATCCTTTTGCCGTCAATCTGTTAAACTTAAACTCATGTCGATGATACGTGTCGAGAACCTCGTCAGAAAATTCGGGGGCATTACCGCGGTTGACGGTATAAATTTCGATGTAGAAGACAGGACAATTTTCGGCTTCCTGGGCCCCAACGGGGCCGGCAAGACCACGACCATAAATATACTCTGCACGCTGCTTGCTCCTACATCGGGGAAGGCCTTCATCAACGGCCACGACTGCCATACCGAGTCATCGGAAGTCAGAAAGGACATAGGGATAGTCTTCCAGGACAACTCGCTTGACAAGGACCTGACTGCGCGGGAGAACCTTGTCTTCCATGCCCATCTCTACGGGGTCGAAAAGGCGCAGAGGATGGCAAGAGTCGAAGATGCGCTGAAATTTGTCGATCTTTACGGCAGGGCGGACGACCTGGTGAAAACATTCTCCGGGGGAATGAAGAGGCGACTTGAGGTGGCGAGAGGGCTGATACACAGACCGAAGGTACTGTTCCTCGACGAGCCGACGCTGGGGCTGGACCCACAGAGCCGGGCGAACCTGTGGGAATTCATCACGGATCTGCCCCGAAGACATGAGGTGACCATATTCATGACTACCCATTACATGGAGGAGTCCGAGGTATGCGGCATGATCGCGATCATCGACAAGGGGAGAATAATCGCATCCGGGAGCCCGCAGCAGCTCAAGAATACCGTTGGCGGCGACGTTGTCTATCTGAAGACGTCGGACAACAGAAAAGCTATGGAGGAGATACGCGGTTTATTCCACGTTGAGCCGGCGGAGAAGGACGGTGAGATTTTCATTACCGCGCAGAAAGGTGACGACTTTGTCCCCGAGGTCATACGGAGATTGAGCGAGAGGGTGCTGGCGGTGAGGATGCAGAAGCCCACATTGAATGACGTCTTTCTCAAGCTTACCGGTAAAGAGATAAGGGATGAGACAGTTGCGGCCGGTGATGACATAAAGCAGATGGTAAGGGCATACAGGAGGCGTAGTGATAGAGGCTAACGCGGTTTATGTCATCGTGGCACGGGAATACAAGAGGTTCGTCCGGGAGAGGACGCGACTGGTTTCTGCGATAGCGAGGCCGCTGGTCTGGCTTTTCCTGGTGGGAGGTGGGATGTCCCGCCTCGTTCCCGTAAAAGGCGGCCTTTCGTACATGCAGTTCATCTTCCCCGGCATACTGGGTATGACCATCCTTTTCAGTGCCATATTCTCATCCATTTCGATCATATGGGACAAGGAATTCGGCTTCATGAAGGAGATCCTGGTGGCCCCGATATCGAGGTTTTCGGTGGTGGTCGGCAAGGCGATGAGCGGCATGCTGCTCTCGACCATACAGGCCGCCGTCATACTCGCATTTTTCCCTCTCCTCGGGCTGGACGTCGGCTTCTTCCAGATAATCGGCTGTCTGGCGGTCTGCCTGGTCCTTGCCTTTGCCATCGCGGCCTTCGGGATAGTGCTGGCGTCGTTTTACGAAAGCTACGAGAGCTTCAGCGTGATCATGAATTTTATCGTCATGCCCATGTTCTTTCTCTCGGGGGCCATGTACCCGGTCAAGCTCATGCCTTCCATATTGCAGTTCTTCACCAGGCTGAACCCTCTCACTTACGGCATCGATGCCCTCAAGCATCTGATCTTCCCCCTGGAGAAAGGGGCGATGAGCGCCGATTTTACCCTCGCCGCCGATATTTCCGTGATGGCTGTCGCCGCTCTGGTGTTTGTATTGCTCGGGGGAAAGGCCTTCGAGAGAAAAGGGTAGATTTATGCAACTGTAAGGTTTAAACTTAAAAATTCGGGCAAGTTCGATGAAGAAAGACATTGTCAAGATACTCAGAGAGTCTCTCGGCGGACTGGGCATATCCCCTGTTCCGGAAATAGATGTCCAGATACCCAAGGTCGAATCTTTCGGGGACATCTCGACCCCTGTTGCGATGGGTCTTGCCAAACCGCTGAAAAAGTCTCCTCGGAGGATAGCGGAGGAGATAGCCGACACACTAAGGGACAAGGCCATCTTCGAGAAGGTGGAGATAGCAGGGCCTGGATTCATAAACATCACCCTCACAAAGGAATACCTCCATGAGTCTCTGAAGCGTCTTCTCCGGGGTGAAAGGGCATGTCTGAGAGAGGATGTCGGCCATGGTTCCAGGGTGCTTGTGGAATATGTTAGCGCAAACCCGACGGGTCCCCTCCATATCGGTCACGCCAGGGGGGCCGCCGTCGGCAATGCCCTCTGTAATCTTCTTGAAGAGTCGGGGTTCAGGGTCGAGAGGGAATATTACATTAACGATGCCGGCCGTCAGGTAAGACTGCTCGGCCTTTCGATTTACAGTAAATATCAGCAGATGCTGGGCGTCGAGACCGCTTTCCCCGAGGAGGGATACCGGGGCCAGTACATAGACGAAGAAGCCTCCGGACTCTGCGACGAGGCGGGGGAAAAATACAGAAACGTGCCTTTCGAAGACTGCGAAGGAGAGATCACTGCCTGGGCCTATGACAGGATGATGGGACTGATAAAGAATGACCTGTCTTCTTTCAATATCAAGGACTTCACACATTGGGTCAGTGAAAAGGGGCTTTACGAGAAGGGAGAGGTGGCGCAGGCGATCGAAGAGCTGAAGCGGAGGGGACTCATATACGATAAAGACGGGGCGGTATGGTTCAGGTCGAGCGACTTCGGAGACGACAAGGACAGGGTTGTCATAAAGAAAGACGGACAGTTTACCTACTTCGCCTCCGACATTGCGTACCACAAGGACAAGCTCGACCGTGGCTATGACATCATTATAGATGTCTGGGGGGC
>JARRRD010000099.1:0-6878 GCA_037381085.1 Candidatus Sulfobium sp. | reverse complement strand
GAAAACGGCGCCCTGCAGGGGATGCTGGAGGTGATGAACATACCTTACACCGGTTCGGGCATCCTTGCATCGGCGCTCGCAATGGACAAGGAGGCATCCAAAAAGATATTCCTCCATCACAGGCTGCCCGTGGCCCCGTTCAAGATAGTGAGGAGTGAGGAGTCAGGAGCCAGGAGCACGCACAGGGTGCGGAAGTCAACAGCCGGCGCCTCGCGCCTCACGCCTCACGCCTTACCGCCCTTTCCTCTTCCCTGGGTGGTGAAGCCGGTCTCGGAGGGTTCAAGCATAGGCGTAGAGATAGTCAAGCACTATTCGGCCATGCGGGGCGCCATGAAAAGGGCTTTTTCTTACGGCGACAAGGTGATCGTGGAGAAATTCGTCGCGGGCAGGGAAATACAGATCGGCATACTGAACGATAAGGTCCTCGGCGGTGTTGAGGTGAAGCCGTCACTGGAATTTTACAACTACGAGGCGAAATATACGGCGGGGCTGACGGAATATATCCTCCCCCCGAAGCTCGCCAGGAGGACATACGAAAGGGCAATGAAGGTCGCCCTCTCGGCCCACACCGCCCTCGGCTGCAGCGGAGCCACGAGGATCGACCTGATAGTTGATAAGGAAGGGACCCCTTACGTGCTCGAAGTAAACACCATTCCCGGCATGACGGAGACCAGTCTTCTGCCGAAGATCGCCGGTAACGCAGGGCTCCCGTTTCCCGCTCTTCTGGAAGAGATACTGGGAGGCGTCAAGTGAGAGGACGACTCAATAACGTGAAGAAGAACCCGGCGGGGCTGCGGAAAAACAGTCTGGCCCACCCTCTGGCGAAGATCCGGAGGACTGTCCTCATACTGCTTCCGGTTGCCGTCGTAGCTTCGACGGTCTACTTCATATCCATGGAAATACGGTCGGCTTTTCCCCTCCGTGAAATCGTTTTCGCCGGCAATACTCACCTCACCGACGGCGAACTGGAGGGCCTCGCCGGACTCAGGAAAGGCGAAAACCTCCTCACCCTGTCGAGCAGGGAAGTTTACGAAAAGCTGATGAAGTCTCACTGGATAAGGTCCGTGATAATCAGGAAGGAATTGCCCCACCGGCTGCGTATCATGATCACGGAGTCGGAGCCCTTCGCCCTCCTTGACATGAAGAGGCACCTTTTCATCGTCGATGACAGGGGTGAACTGCTGGAGGAGCTTAAGAACAGCCCCATACCGTTTCTGCCCGTAATAACGGGCAATCCCTTCGGGGACAGGGAAGTCTTTCTCGATGCCATAAGTCTTGCGAAGGCGATAAAAACGACGGGCCTTCTCGAGGAAAAAGACCATGTGGAGATCATAGCCCGCAAGGCGGAAGACCTTAAGGTCAATCTTGACGGAATGCTCGTAAAGGTCGGGGTCGGAAATTATGAACGGAAGCTCCGGAGACTGATGGACCTGGAAGGCGAGATAAAAAGGAGGGGCATTCCTGTTGATTATATAGACCTCAGGTTCGCAAACAGGGTTGTGGTAAAGACCGTGCACGAGGTGGTCAAGTGATAAGGCATCCCATAGCGGTTGGCCTGGATGTGGGCACGTCGAAGGTCTGCGGCGTGGCCGTGCGGCTTGGGACCGGGGACGCAAGCGTCCTCGGTATGGGCGTCGCCCCCGCGGCCGGCCTGCGGAAGGGAATGATCATGAATGTCGACGCCGCCGTCGCTTCAATAAAAAGCGCGGTCAGGGAAGCGGAGTCCTCCTCGGGCGTGAGGATAAAGACCGTCTCCGTGGGCATTTCCGGGGCGCACATACAGGTGCATACGAGTTCGGGGGCGACAGGCATCAGGGGAAAAGAGGTGGGAGCGTCCGACATGGAACGTGCCCTGGATTCCGCAAGAGCGGTCTATTTTCCGCTTGACAGGGAGGTGCTCCACGTAATCCCCGAGGAATACATACTGGACGGACAGGACGGCATTGCCGACCCCACCGGCATGGCAGGAGTGAGGCTCGAGGTCAGGGTCCGCATAATCACCGCCGGACTGGCCGCTGTCCGGAACCTCCTTAATTGCTGCGAAAAGGCCGGCCTCGAAATCGACGAGATCGTCTTCGGACCCCTCGCCTCGGCCGCGTCTTCTCTCAGGCCGGATGAGCTGGACTACGGGGTCATCATCGTCGACATAGGCGGCGGCACGACCGACTTCGCCCTCTTCAGCAACGGCAGCCTGCGGCACGCCGCCGTTTTTGGAATCGGCGGCCATCATATAACGCAGGACCTGGCAGTTGGTCTCAAAGTCGGCATTTCAGAGGCTGAAAGGATAAAGAAGACCTGGGGAGAGGCCCATGTCGGCGGGGGCCCTGATTCCGAGGAGATAGAGATCAGGCGTTCCGGGGGACAAACTGACAAACTGCCGAAGAAATATCTTCCCGAAATCATACAGCCGAGGTGCGAGGAGATGCTGGAACTGGTCAGGGACGAAATAAAGAAATGTTCGGGGTATGACAAGGCGGTCTGCGGTGTCGTCCTCACGGGGGGCTCGTGCCTTCTGCCGGGGTTCGACAGGTTGTCCCAGGCGGTCCTCGGCCTGCCCGTCAGGATCGGTATGCCGCTGAACATGGAGGGAGCGATAAAACCGCTCGATAGCCCGGTATATTCGACGGGAGTGGGGCTTGCAACCTATGGCTATGAACCGGACGGGACGGAGCCGGTTTATGCGGACATGATGAAGAATGTCTTCGGACGTGTAAGAAACTGGACGAAACACCTTTTGAAATTTACGGACAGTCTGAATACTAATAACCGAAAGGAAGGGGGCATGTTATGTTTGAAATCGAAGAAGTAAAAGGTCAAAAGGCAAGAATCAAGGTAATGGGTATCGGAGGCGCCGGCGGCAATGCTGTCAACAATATGATCGCTTCAACACTGCAGGGGGTTGAGTTCATAGCCGTCAATACCGACCTGCAGGTCCTCGAAACCTCCCTGGCGCCCAAGAAGGTCCAGATAGGCCGTGAGCTGACGCGGGGACTGGGGGCGGGTTCGGACCCGGAAATCGGGAGACAGGCCGCCGTGGAAGACAAGACGGCCATAATGGACTGTATGGACGGCTGCGACATGGTATTCATCACGGCAGGCATGGGAGGCGGCACCGGCACGGGTGCTGCACCGGTGATAGCCGACATCGCAAGGGAACTCGGCATCCTCACCGTGGCCGTGGTAACAAAACCCTTTTTCTACGAAGGGAAAAAGAGGTTGTTGAACGCCGAGGAGGGAATAAGGGAGCTCGCCGGAAATGTCGATACGCTCATAGTGATTCCCAACGACCGGATAAGCCTCGTGGTAGAGAAAGGCACCCCCATGCTCAAGTCTTTCGCGATCGCCAATGACGTCCTCAGGCAGGCGGTCCAGGGCATATCCGATATCATTGTTGTCCCGGGCCTCATCAACGTCGACTTCGCGGACGTAAAGACGATAATGGAGAATATGGGACGGGCCGTGATGGGAGCCGGCAGCGGCAAGGGTGAAGGCGGCGCATTTGAAGCGGCGAAAAAGGCCATATCGAACCCCCTCCTCGAAGACTCTTCCATTAACGGGGCCAGGGGCATCCTTATAAACATCACGGGCGGGCTCGAACTTTCCCTGAGCGAAGTGCAGGAGGCGACTGCGTTGATCTACGACTCGGCCCATGAGGAGGTCAATGTGATCTTCGGCGCCGTCATCGACCCCGACATCAGCGACGAGGTGAGGGTTACCGTCATCGCCACCGGGTTCGAGGAAAGGAAAGAAAAGGTGGAGATTCCCCGAATCAGAAAGTGGACGCCCGTAAGGGAACCCGTGAGCCTTAAAGGTTCGGAAAGGTTCCTCGCAAAAAGCCTGGGAGGCGGTTCTGAGCCAAGAACTGCCGGAGCGGACATCCTCAATTATGAGGAGGCCATCGATCTGCCCGCATTCCTGAGGAGGTCCGCCCAAAAAGAACTCTGATTTCCCCCTTCCCCCTGAGGGACTTCCTGCCCCCACTTAAAAAGGAAGTCCCTCCCCCCTTTTTTTGAACCGTTTGAACTGTTTGAACCGTTTCTTTGGCGGGTTGACATCGAGGGGAATTCAGGTATAATTAAAGCAGTCAGGGTCAACTACATGTCCAGTGGCCGGAAAGTACCGCATGGGATGTACATACTCTGACACTTTGCTCAATTGAGTTTGAACCGGGGGGCTAATAGTATGCACGTCAACGACGAATCCGGAAGAGGACCTTCACTGGGAGATGCCGCCCCGTTTGTTGAAGCCTTCTATCACAAGAAAGCACAAAAAAACGAAAGATCGAGGGGCGGGTGGACCATTCTTATTTCCCACCCCGGTGACCTGCTGCCTCTATTCCGGACGAGGACTATCAACTACGTACTTTGCAAGAGAAGGATAAGAATTGTCATGCTGGTCGGCAACGGCCCGGGCAGCGCGGTCTCCGACGGCAATTTCCTCACGAAGTACATCATCCGCCATAACGTTGCCTTTCTCGACGACCGCGAAAGCATTATTTCGCACGGCTACGGACTCAATGGAGATGGACCTGATGGCGACGCGAAGGGTGTCTTCGTCATAGACCCCAGGGGAATTTTGAGGATGAAGCTGTACTTTGACCTCTCTCACCCAAGAAATTTTTACGAGATTCTTAAACTGGTGGACGCCCTCCAGGAAGCGGACAGTCAGAGGAAGAGAAAACCCGCTTCCGGTGCCTGGAGGCGCCGGTTGAGTATCGTGAGCAGGCCGCGCACACTGCCGGAAAAGGGGTAGAGATGCTCTCCTCCACTGCCTTGGAAAGCTCGCCGCAGAGACCCGAAAGAATGATTCACCACGGAGACACTGAGACACCGAGAAAGCAACGGGACGAATTAGAATCTTGTATCTCCAGTGAACAGACTTGCGGCCGCTGCCATAGCCACACCCGCATAATTTCTTGAACTGCCCGCTGAATCAAAACTGTTTAAACAGTTAAAACAGCTCAAACGGTTCTGGCGGATCTGACGGTTTAAACTGTTTCTTCGGCATGCCGTTACGGGTAAGATGCGTTCACATGCGTCACGTCGCCCGATGCTGTATGGCAGATAAGCGTACAACTGCCTGAAAATGTCCCGGTATCTGTAAAGGTGGGATACGTAGCGCCCGATACCGGCGACACGTAGCGAGTGTCGAAGTTTATGAGGTTAGTATGGTCGCCCGTACCGGGCGTCATGGCGATCCCGTGAGGATCGTGGCATACCGAACAGGGCGCGCCGGCAGCCAGATGTCCGCTGTGTCCCCCCGTCATTGTTGTCGTATTCTTTTTGAAACTGTCGTCCCTCAGAATACTGTCCCTGCTATGGCACCTGTAACAAAGCGCGTAAGCCTGGAAGCTCTCAGGCGTATTCATCGTCGTCTCATACTCGTCCCTGAGTATAGGGGCGTACCTGGAGCCGTGAGGTCCGTTCGACACACTGTCGTCATCGGCATGGCAATCAGTACACTTGATAATGCTCGACACCGCCAGCGTCGGCAAAAGGGGAGAAGGGATGCTCGGGACCTGCAGATTGACACCCGACCCTTCGATGGGATGATACGACTGGTTCGACTGGTCGAAGGCGGATTGCATGTTGGTGTTGCTCACAACCCTCGGGATAAAAGGGATCGTCTGGTTCAGATCTGCATGACATTTGAAGCATATCTGATACTCGTACACTGCAGGAATGGCGGCATTCCTGTTCTTGTCCATGCCGCTCACGTTTTCCGTCATTCCGGAGACCCCTCCGGAGTTGGGCTGAGACGGCGGGCTGGAGTTTACCGAATGCGGGTTGTGGCAGTCAACACACTCCACATGCCGGCTGGTAATGGACGTCGGGGGCTCATTCGGCTGATGAATACCGGTTGTAAGCTCGACGGGATGATGCGACGCCTTCTGAAACTGGGCATATATATTCTTCTGCGCCACCGTACCGTTATGGCAGTCGTAGCAGTTCTTCTCCTCCTCGGGATAACGGAGAAGCCTTTCAGGCCCTCCCGCGTTATGCATTACGTGACAGCCCTCGCAGCCGTAATCGGCGACGGTAGACCAGTGCGTCCATTCCAGCCCGGGAAGCGGGACAGGGAGGGTCTGGACAGAGTTCTTGTGGGAACACAGATCCCACCCCTGCATGGCATGACATTCCACGCACAACGCCGACCCCCTGTTGTCCATGACCAGAAATTTTCCGTAAGTGTCGTCATGGGGGTCATGACATGTGGAGCATTCGATAAAGCCCTGCCCGTAAAGGGTAAGGTTCGCCGGAGGGACAGCCATGATCTGGGGATCGGAAGTAGCAGAATAATACGAAAATGATATGGGATGATCGGAGGCGAGGGAACCGATATAAGTAGAGAGTCCCGGGGCAATCGATCCCGCCACTGTTATGCCCTGAGAAGGATGCAGCACCGTGCCCAGGGCTATAGTGCCGTCATGACAGCTCAGGCAGAGCCTCGACGGCCCGCTGGGCTGGGAGACACCGGCGACCATGGTGCTGCTCTGGTAGAGTTCGTAACTCTTTGCCGATACCGTCCTGTTCCACAGGGGAGTCCTGGGCGTTGAATTATGCGGCGTATGGCAAAAAATGCATATCCTCGTTTCCGTCAGGGCCTTGATCGGCCCCGGCCCCGTCACGGAAAGATTGTGTTTTGTCATATTGATCCCCGTCCTCACCTGAGCCATGACAGGACGTCCAGGAAAGAAAAGGGACATGGCTAGTACAAAGAATAGTGCGTATTTACAAACCTGCAGTCTGTCATTACGGTTCTTCTTACGGCCTTGTCCGGCATCGGTTCGGAGTCTTTCGCGTGCTTTCTGAAGGATTCCCGGCCTGCCTACCGGATAGGCAGGCGCACTTCGTTTGCGGGAATGACACCCTGCTGAA
>JARRRD010000098.1:0-6972 GCA_037381085.1 Candidatus Sulfobium sp. | reverse complement strand
TCTTTGTCCAAGAGGGACCCTATATCCTCCCTTTGGCAAAGGGAGGTCAGGAGGGATTTTATGATTTCAATGCTGCTCTCTTGAGACTGTCGGTCATCACAGGGGACTGCACTATCGTTTGAAGTGTCCGCTCTTCCCGCCGCTTCTTTCAGTTACGAAAATGCCCGATATGACCATTTCCCTGTCCACGGCCTTACACATGTCATAGATGGTGAGGGCTGCCCCGGCAACAGCCGTCAGGGCCTCCATCTCAACGCCTGTCTGACCTGTGACCCTTACCCGCGACAGAATGTCTATCCGTGATCCCCCCTCGTCTACCTCGAAATCTACCTCAACGGATGCGATGTTCAGGGGGTGGCAGAGGGGAATGAGTTCGGGCGTTCTCTTGGCGGCCATGATTCCGGCGATACGGGCCGTTGCCAACACATCGCCCTTCGGGATCTTCCCCACCGCAATCAGGCGGAGGGTCTCTTTTTTCATGCTGACGAAGCCATGCGCTTTAGCTTCCCGTAAAGTCGGGGGTTTCCCGGAGACATCGACCATTCTGGCCTGTCCCTTATCGTCTGTGTGGCTGAGTTTGCTCATCCGCCTATCTTTGACATCGGTCTTTTTCCGGATGGCCCGGCTGAAGGGGATTGGTGTTCCCGCCGTGTCCGGCCCTTAGCCGGGAGCATCGCCTCGGGAGAGAGGTTCCTGAACAGGTGACCTTCCGGTTTGACCTCCACGGCCAGACGGAGCAGGCGGGCTATCTCGGCATCGGGCGATCCGTTTCGGAGGGGGGACTTCAGATCAATCTCGGTCTCGGAAAAAAGGCAGGGCCTCAGCTTTCCGTCCGCCGTCAGCCTCAGCCGGTTGCAGTCCTCACAGAAGTGGTGGCTGAGAGCGCTGATGAAGCCTATTACGCCCTTTGCTCCTTTCAGCCTGAAATATCGTGAAGGGCCGTTTTTCCTTGGACGGACCGGATCAAGAGGGCCCAGGGCTTCAATGGCCTTTCTTATTTCTTCTGTCGGGATGTATCTTTCGGGGCTCCAGAAGTCGATGCATGCAGAGGGCATCACTTCGATGAACCTTATCTCGCAATCCGAATCAATGGTCCGCCGGGCGAAGGCCTCTATCTCGTCATCGTTTATACCCCTCATGAGAACCATGTTTATCTTGAGAGGACGAAGACCGGCCTGTTCTGCAGCTGAAATCCCCCGCAGGACAGCGTCAAGCTCACCGGTCCTTGTGATTTGGCGGTATCTTTCGGGGGAGAATGAGTCAATGCTGACGTTGACCCTGTCCAGCCCCGCTGCCCGGAGTTCCCGCGAGAATCTTTCCAGGAAGACCCCGTTGGTGGTCATGCTGAGGTCTTCGATGCCGCTGATCTTCTTCAGCGAAGATATGAGAAAAACCACGTTCTTCCTGGTCAGGGGCTCGCCGCCGGTCAACCTTACTTTCTTTACTCCCAGACCGGCTGCGACCTCTGCCACCCGGATGATTTCCTCGTAACGCAGTATGTCCTTATGCCCGCAGGGAAGAACCCCTTCTGCGGGCATACAGTAAAGGCATCTCAGATTGCATCTGTCGGTGATGGATATCCGGAGGTAATCTATCACCCTGAGGAAATTATCCTTCAGCATTCCCTACTTCTTCTTGCCGGGTTTCTTCTCCAGTTCGGCAATCTTCTTCCTTGCGACAGCCGCCTCCTTCGAATCCGGGAACTTCTCAATGAGCCTTCTCAGGATGATTGTCCCGGTCTTGGCGTCTCCTATGTCGGTGAAAGCAAGCCCCTGCTTCAACATCGCAGCGCTTGTCTTGGCGCTGTTAGGATATTTTTTAAGCAGTGTTTCATAGGCAAGGATGGCACCCTCGTAATCCTTTTCCGCGTAATAGGTCTCTCCTATCCAGAACTGTGCGTTATCTGTCAGATCGTTTTTCGGGTAGTCCTTTATAAAGGATTCGAATTTCCGTCTGGCCTCCTTGTAATTCTTATCCTTGAATGTCTGGTAGGCCTTGTCATAGGCCTTTTTTCTCTCATCCGCGGCGGCTTTGACCGGCGCTGCCGCAGGCTTCTGTACCATCCCCTGTTTTGCCTGGGCCGGCAAGCTCTCCCCTGAAGGCTGAGAAGGCTTTTCAGGCCCTTTGGACACCGCCGCCGGACTCTGAGTCTGCAGGGCCGGTGTGGCACCTGCCTGAGGTGCTACGCCCAGCCTGTCGCTGAGTGCCTTTACCTGGGCCTGAAGCCCCTGAATCTGGGTCCGCAGGAGATCACGGTCCGTTTGAGCGTCCTTGAGCGTCCTGTCCACGTAAAACTTGTTCTCGTCGAACCTGCCGCGCAGGGACTGAAGACCCTCGGAGATTTCCGTCAGTCTCGAATTTATTTGAGCCTGTCCTTCCCGGACTGCGCCAAGGGAGCCTTCCTTTCCTGTCTGCAGCGATCCCAGTTCTTTCGTTGCAGCGTCCGTCTTCTGCTTCAACGCAGTCAGCTGCTTTTGCATATCATAAGAATTGCGTTGCAGATCGTTGATGTCCTGCCTCATATAATCCATGTCCCCGCTTGACGCACACGCGGCAAGGGAGATGAGCAGCAGGAATGAGAGGATCGTCTTCACCGCTATTTGCCTCCGCCCAGTATCACAAAGTGGGCACGCCTGTTTCTGGCCCAGCAAGCCTCATTGTGCTCCTTGCAGAGGGGTTTTTCCTCGCCGTAGCTGAGCGTTTCTACCCGGGAGGAAGGGACACCGAGAGAGACGAGGTAGTCCTTGACGGCCTTGGCCCTTCTGTCTCCGAGAGCCAGGTTGTACTCATTGGTGCCGCGCTCGTCCGTGTTCCCTTCGATTGAAAGCGTTGCCCCGGTATGCCCCGTCATCCAGTCGGCTATCGACGTCAATTCGTCTTTGTACTGAGCCTTCACGTCGTACTTGTCGAAATCAAAGAGGATATCGGCCCATTTCCCTTCCTGACCCTTGATCTCCATTTCCTTCGATCCGACGGATTCGACGTTCGAACCTACTTTCGCCTCGGTGACTTTTTCGGGCGTCTTGGACTCCATCCCCTCCTTTGTCTGCTCCTTCTGCTGCGCCGGCTGGGTCTCAGGCTGTGTTATTGCTCTCTGCGAGCAGCCGAATGCTATTGCGACAACGAACACGAGAAGAAAAACCCAATACCTTTTCATTGCTTCCTCCTGAAAATAAAAAAATCAATTCGGCGACCATCTCGGGCCAAAGGCCTTAAGGTCTCTCGGTGTAATTCTCTTTTGGGACTCCCCGTTGGCTCTCATGATGTATATGCCCTTTCTCCCGTCCCTGTCGGAAGAGAATGTTATATATCTCCCGTCGGGGGAAAAGGAGGGGTCTTCGTTGTTGCCTGATTCGGTCAGTTGAACCAGCTGTGAGCCGTCGGGTTTCACCGTGAAAATCTGGTTCCTTCCGCCCTGCCTCCCGGCAAAAACAATCCTGTCTCCCGTGGGAGACCAGTATGGCGAGGTGTTATAGGAACCTTCAAATGTAACCCTTCTTATCCCGGTGCCGTCGGAGTCCATCACGTAGACCTGGGGACTGCCTCCCCTGTCCGAGACAAAGGCGATGTGTTTGCCGTCGGGTGAAACCGCAGGCGATACTTCAATCCCGTAAGATGAGGTCAGCCTTCTGACGGATCCGGCGGCAAGGGAGTAGGTGTAAAGATCGGGAGTGCCGGCCCGCGATGAAGAAAAGACAAAAGAATTCCCCCTCGGGAAAAAATTGCCCGCAATATTTATTCCCGCGGATGTGAAGACCCTCTTCTCCGTCATTCTCAGGAAGTCTAACAAATATATGCTCCATTGTCTACCCCGTTCCGCAGAGTAGATGATCCTGGTACCGTCGGGCGACCAGTGCGGTGAAAGCACCATGCTTCCCCGCAGCCCGATCTTCTTCATCCGGTGGCCGTCCCAGTCCGTTATATATATGCCGCTTCTGCCTCCTTTCTCTCCCACGAAGGCGATCCTTGTCCTGAACACGCCAGGCTGGCCCGTCAGGGCGGTGTAAATGTCGTCGGCGATGGCGTGTGCAAGGGGCCTGAGAAGATCTTCCGCAGCCTGGTACTGCTTCTTGAGTATTGCCCTGCCTTCCAGGGTGTCGTAAAGCGTAACTGTGGCGGCCAGGTTGCTGCCGAGCGTCGCGGTCCCTTTTACCACAGCATCGACGCCCAGTGGCGTCCAGTTCCGCGGATCGAATGCCTGTGAGGCCGTCTCTATATACGACGCTTTGTTAATGCAGACGAAGAAACCCGTAAAGGTCAGATCGTCCCTTATGATGTCCGCAATCTCTTTTCCCTTGGGCCCCTGAAAATCGAACACCGCAATGGGCAACTTTCTTGCCTGGGGCGATGTAATATCGATGAAGATCTTGGCCGAGGAGAAGGAAGGCGTCAGCAACAGGCAAAGAAAGCACAGTGCCGCCATGGACAGGCTGCCTGCAACAGTTATTTTGCCGGCCCCGACTCTCATAGAAAGAACCTTATGCCTATCTCCATCTCCGTCCCGTCAGGAGGGGGTGTAACAGGAGATGCGCCCCTGATGGCCGCCAGCGCCGAACGGTCGAAAAGGGTATTCCCGGATTTCTTCTCAATCTTAAGCACCGTGACCGTCCCGTCTTTCGCTATGAGTACGGAGATAACGGCCTCAAGATTTTTTTCCTGTTTGTCAGGCCAGCTCCATTGCTCCCAGATCTCACCGGTTATCTTGTCCATATAGCTCCCTACGGTCTGACCTTTCCCCTTGCCGGACGCCTGAGATTGCGGTTGTGCCGGCTGTTTTGTCGCCGATTCCTGGCCCCTGGCAGGCACCGAGATCACCTGACGCAGTTTGTATATCGCCTTTATCCTGTCTACAGCCGCCAATTCAGCTATCCTGTCCCTGACCCTGTTATCCTCCGTCCTTTCCAGTGCCATTTCCTTCATCTTCTCTTCTATTCTCTTTTCTTTTATCCTTTCCTTCATCTTCTCCCTTTTTCTCAGCATCTCCGCTTTATGCGAGGCTGTCATGGCTTTTTGAGCAGGCCTTTTCTTCCGGGAGACATGTTCGGACGCATGGTGCGTCCTGGTGACGGACCGTGCGGCGGACGGACTGACGAGGTCTACAATGTAGGGGGATGGAAGGTCCATACGGTTCGCTTGTTTCATGACGACAACCGCCACGAGAAAAAGGATCAGGTGAAGGAAGGCCGACATGGCGGCGGTCTTCTGCAGGCTCGGGGCCTTCATTTTATGTCGAGTTTAGGTTCTGTTATCATCCCCAGTTTTTCTATGCCCGCATCCTTGACTTCCCCCATCACCTCTACGACAAACCCGTAAGGCACGTCCCTGTCCGCCTTGAGAAATATATCGGGATTCAACTTGCTCAGTGCAGTCAGCTTCTTCCGCAGTTCGGGAAGTGTATAGCGGGTATTGTTGAGATATATGGTCCGGTTTTTTCTGACTACCAGGGATATTCTCTCCTGGGGAGGGAGGCTCTTCCCCTTCGCCTGCGGGAGGTTGACGTCGATCCCCTGCTGCATGAGCGGCGCCGTCACCATGAAGATGACCAGCAGGACGAGCATGACGTCCACAAAGGGGGTGACGTTGATCTCTGACATTACTCCCCTGTCCCTGTTCGTCTTCATTCGTCCCCCCTGCTGAACAGCTCAAGCAGATCTTCGGAGAAGTCTTCCATCTCTATGATCATCTTCCTGGCCATGCTCAGATAGTAATTGTATGCGATTACGGCGGGTATGGCAGCGACAAGCCCGACGGCGGTCGCGATAAGGGCCTCGGCTATTCCGGGCGCTACGACCGCCAGAGACGCCGACCCGGCGAAGCCGATGCCGTGGAAGGAGGTCATGATGCCCCAGACAGTGCCGAAGAGTCCTATAAAGGGAGCGGAGGAGCCTGTGGTTGCCAGAAAATTCAGATATCTTTCGAGCTTCACCGATTCGAGGGTCCCGTATCTTCTCAAGAGACGTTTTACCTCGCTCTGGTCCCTTCTTATGTCATCGGTGTAGACAGACTTGAAAACGTTCGCTATCGGACTCAGCGAGAGGCCCTTCGTGGCTTTGAACAGATCACGGGGGATTCTGTTTGTCCTGTAAAGGCGCAGGAATTGTTCGGACTCCCTGTTCGCCTTCGAGAAGTATCTCTGCTTGAAAAATATTATGGCCCAGGACACGACCGAGAAGAACAGGAGGATGAGCAGCACGATCTTTACGACCACCCCTGCCTGGAGCACCAGAGTCAAAACGGATTCTTTCATACGTTACCTCGCCTCGTTTTTTGAAGTTAAGAAATCACTCTTAAAAGTCAGATCTCATCAGAAACCAATTTCTATATTATAGTACAAACACGGGATAATAATTAATGGGCTTTTGTTATAATAACCCACCCGGAGGGGTGGCCGAGCGGTTGAAGGCGACGGTCTTGAAAATCGTTGTAGGGGCAACTCTACCGTGAGTTCGAATCTCACCCCCTCCGCCAGTCTTTTGGCTTAACTACGCCATTTGCAGCGCCGCTCAAGAGTGAAGCACTCTGTGGACTGACGTCCTCGGCATGTTCACATTCACTCAGGATTGAAAATAATCGAAGCCTCACGGCAGCGTCGACGTCCGCAGTGTCTTCCGGGAAGGAAAATTGCCGAACCCGCCCCGAGATGTGTTATACTTCTCTAGAAGTGTCAGAAGTCTCCGATCATAAGGCCGCAAAGACTTTTAGCTTTGTGGCCTTTTAAGTTGTTAGTACCCTGAGACTTTAGTTTAAACAGAGGAGGTAACCGAGATGGCTAACGGAACAGTGAAGTGGTTCAACGAGTCAAAGGGTTTCGGCTTTATTACAAGCGAAGACGGCGGTGACGTGTTCGTCCACTATTCATCCATCCAGAGCAACGGATTCAAGTCCCTTGCCGAGGGTGACGCAGTCAGCTTCGATGTCGAAAAAGGCCCGAAGGGTCCGAAGGCGATAAACGTAGTAAAACTGTAAGAAGGC
>JARRRD010000097.1:0-15405 GCA_037381085.1 Candidatus Sulfobium sp. | reverse complement strand
CTTTCAACCGAAGACGCCGCCTTCGTAGAGACCCTCTTGTCCGGCGTTGGCGATGAAAACCTGAAGAAGGCCATCCGGAGCGCGGCCGAGAAATCAATGAGATTCCTTCCTGAAGTCGCACGTAACGGAATGAAGTAGGTCTCTCACCGTCCCCCTGAAAAACTTGTTGTTGACCCCCATCATGCGGCGGTTGTTCTGCAGGAAGCAAGACCCCGTGTAACATCTCCCCGGTCTTCATATTTTCTTCAATTTAGAGTTGTAATTTATTTTTTGAGTTGATTGGGTACGCTGATATCGACAACAGGCGGAACTCCGGCAGCGGCGAAGGCGTTGGCTGCGGGTTTCTCCCGGCGGCTCCCGCCGCCGGCGATGGAAGAGTGACCAGGTGAGCGAACCCGTGATCCGGATAGATAAGCTGACCAGGTACTACGGCGACACCTGCGCCGTAGACCGGATAAGTTTCGAGATAAAAAAGGGAGAGATTCTGGGTCTTCTTGGACCAAACGGGGCAGGGAAGTCGACAACCCTGCGGGTTCTCACCTGTTACCTTCAGCCCACATCCGGAAACATCACGGTGAAGGGACATGATGTCCGGGAGCAGCCGGTCACGATAAAGAAGCTCATCGGCTACCTTCCCGAATCCGCCCCCATCTATCCTGACATGCTCGTTTACGACTACCTGGGGTTCGTCGCCGACGTGCGGGAAATCGGACCGGACAGGAGACATGCACGCATCAGAGAGCTTGCAGGCCTTTGCGGCATAAACGAGGTAATGCACAAGCCGGTCCACGAGCTCTCCAAGGGGTACAGGCAGCGCGTCGGTCTCGCCCAGGCCATGATGGACGACCCGGAGATACTGGTGCTGGACGAGCCGACATCGGGCCTCGATCCCAACCAGATTGTGGAGATAAGGGATATCATAAAGGAGATAGGCAGGGAAAAAACGGTCATCCTCTCCACACACATCCTGAGCGAGGCCGAGGCCGCCTGCGACCGCGTCGTCATCATAGACAAAGGAAGAATTGTTGCCGATGGCGCAACCGAGGAATTAAGGAAACAGGTCGGGGCCGGTTTTGTCATCGATATTTCACTGCAGGGCATCGAGTTCCCGCAGGTTGAAAGGGCCTTCGATGCCTTACCCGGGGTGACCGGCACAACCCTGCGGAATGAAGACGGAGACACGCTGGAGTTCTCCCTCTCCTGCGAAAATGGAAGAGACCTTCGTCCGGAAATCTACGATGTCATCAGGCAGAACGGCTGGGCGCTCCTTGAGTTCCACATGCAGACACGGACACTTGAGAAGACCTTCATGGAACTGACCAAGGGCAATTGAGATGAAAGGCGCAGTACATATTTCCAGGAGGGAATTCAAGGGATATTTCGTCTCCCCCGTGGCTTATATAGTTTCCTTTACGATCAGGCCGATCTCAGGAATTTCTTCAACCTGCTGCCGATTACCTTTTCGTTCATCGTGCCTGCCGTAACGATGAGGCTTTTCTCGGAGGAGATGAACACCGGCTCCTATGAGCTGCTGCTGACCATGCCGGTTTCCTCATCGGACATTGTGATTGGGAAGTTCCTTGCCGCCGTGGCCTTTGTTGCGGTCATGCTCATTCCCACTGTTGTCTACGCAGTGGTCATATCTTTCCTGGGCCAACTTGACTGGGGACCGGTGATAGGAGGTTACGTCGGCGCAATATTGCTGGGAGCGGCTTTTTCGGCCACCGGTCTGTTCACATCCTCCCTGACGCGAAACCAGATCGTGGCCTTCATAAGCGGTACGGCCGTCTGTCTTGCCCTGACACTGGTAGACAGGATGCTCTTCTTTCTGCCCATGGGAGTTCTCAATATTCTGCAGTTTCTCGGGGCGGACTATCATTTCCGCAACATCGCCAAGGGGGTCATAGACTCCAGGGACATACTGTATTTCCTGAGTATCTGTTTTGTCATGCTTTACGGCGCCGGTCTTGCCGTAGAGGAAAAGAAATAATGAGGACGTTCGAAAGAGCCAGGGCGCATAAGTATTACAAGTTCCTCGTCTACCTGGCAGTCGTCATCCTTCTGAACGCAGCGGGTGCGACGCTCTTCTTCAGGCTCGACCTCACGGCAAACAAGACCTATTCTCTTTCCGCTGCCAGCAGGGAGGCCGTGGCCACGCTCTCCGAACCGCTGACAGTAAAGGTCTTCTTTACCGACCACCTGCCCGCCCCTTACAACGACACCGAACGTTACGTCCACGACCTTCTCGAGGAATATGCCGTCGCCGGCAACAGTTATTTTAACTACCAGTTCTATAACGTATCCACAGAGGACAACAAGAAGGCCTCCGAGAACAGGGACCTCGCCCAGAGCTTCGGCATCTATCCCGTCCAGATCCAGAACATCGAGCAGGACGAGGTAAAATTCCAGAAAGCCTACATGGGAATGGCCCTCATCCACGGTAATATCGTCAAGACGATCCCGACCATCACCTCCACGGAGGGTCTTGAATACAGGATCACCTCCGATATCCAGGAGATGAACAACAAGATAAGCGCCCTCCTGGACCTGAAGCACAAGGTCTCGGTCAGACTGATACTTTCCTCGTCGCTTGAGGCCGTGGGACCGTACCTGAACCTCCCGGGGCTTGCGCAGCTGCCGGGCAGGATAAAGGACATGGTTGAAAAACTCAATGCGAAGTCTTACGGCAAACTCGCCTTCTCCGCCGTCGACCCGTCCAGTGATGCCGCAGCCGGGCAGGAGGCTCAGAAGGCCGGCGTCCTCTCACTCCGGTGGGAAGCCTTCAGGGACAGGCGGGGCAGGCTCATTCAGGCCGACCATGGCTATGCCGGCATACTGGTGGCGTACGGTGGAAAGACGGAGAAGATATCACTGATAAAGCCCGTAACCCTGCCGCTTTTCGGCACGCAGTACGAGCTGGCCGACATGGGCAAACTCAGGCAGAGTATCGACGACGCCGTGGAAAACGTCATCGATGTCAACGAGGAGATCGGCTATCTCGCCGGCCACGGGACCCTCCCGCTGAGGGCGACCATGGAAGGCGCGGCCACTGAAGAGAAGCCGCTGTCTCATTTCCGGAAACTCCTCTCGGGAGAATACACCGTCAGGGAGGTGAACCTCAAGGACGGCATCCCCGCGGAATTGCCGACGCTCATTATCGCCGGACCGAAGGAGAAATTCTCAGACTACGACCTCTACCAGCTTGACCAGTACCTGATGAAGGGAAGGAACCTCGCCATCTTCCTGGATTCCTTCCACGCCGTCGAACCCCCGCCTCAGTACCGCATGATGGGTCAGGGACCGTCCTATGTCCCCGTCGATACGGGGATCGGGAAGCTGCTGAGCCATTACGGGCTGAGTGTCGGGAAGTCCTATGTCCTCGACAAAAACTGCTACACGCAGCGCATACCCGAAACCCTCGGCGGCGGTCAGCGAAAAATATATGTCGCGCCTATCGTGAAAGACGAGTTCATCAACAAGGGCGTCCCTTTCCTCAGAAACATCAAGGGACTCGTGATGCTCAATGCCTCTCCGGTGGAAGTGGACAGGGAGACGATAAAGGACGACGGTCTCAAGGCCATTAAGCTGTTTTCTTCGTCGAGGAAGGCATGGGAACTTTCCGGCAGAATCAACCCCAACTCCATGTTCAGCCGTCCGCCGCTGGACAAGAGCAGGTACGGGCAGATGCCCCTTGCTTACATAATCCAGGGTGAGTTCCCCAGCTATTTCAAGGGCAGGGGGCCGGTCCCGAAACCAGCCCCGGCCAAAGGGAACGGCAACAGCGCAAAGGGCTCGACAGTGAAGAAGGGAGGCGCTGATCTGTCGCATTTCAAGAGCGAAGGGGCGACCATCGACAGGGGCAAGCCGGGCAAGATATTCCTTATCGGCTCCTCGGAGGTCCTGAAAAACGATATCGTCGACAGCAACGGCTCCACGCCCAACGCCCAGTTCATCATGAACGTTATCGATTACTTAAACAGCAGGGAGAGTTACGCACTCATGCGCAGCAAGTCACAGAGCTTTAACCCGCTGATGGACACCACGGCGTCGGCAAGGACGTTCATCAAGAGTGCGGACATCGCCGGCCTGCCGCTGCTGGTCATCCTGGCCGGTCTGTTCGTATGGTTCAGACGGGAAAGAAGGAAGCGACTTATACAGAGGATGTTCGGGGAAAAACACTAAGGACAGAGAATGTGAAGCTGAAAAAGGAATACATCGTATTGGCCGTACTTGTCGTGGCCCTTTCGGTCTATCTCATAGCCCATAAGCAGGGGCGTCTGCACTACAAATTGCCCCGGCTGGAGCAATTGAAGAGGAAAGACATCACAAAACTTGCTGTAAAGAACGGCGTCTCCGAAGTTACGCTGCAAAGGAAGGACGGCAAATGGGTCATTCTGCCCGAAAAGTTTCCCGCCGACGGCTCCATCGCTGATGAAATGGCGGAAGAAATCTCCACGCTCAACCTTGCCGCACTGGCCGGCGGAGCCGGATTTGAATCCGTTTACGGGCTCGGCAGCTCCGGCGCGATTGCCGTCAGCGCATACCACGGAGACAAGCTCCTGCGCAGCTTCGAGGTGGGCAAACCCTCATCGTCCGGCCGGCTGACCTTCGTAAAGCTCAGGGGTGACGACAGGGTCTATTACGCCAGGGGGAACCTCAGGGAGACATTCGACAAGGGGACCAAAGACCTGCGTGACAAGACCGTCCTGTCCTTCCATGACAGGATCACGGGAATAACGATCGAGGAAGGCAGGAACAGAGAGGTCTTCGTGAAGGCACCCCCGAAGGCCATCGGAAAAACCGGGAACGGAAAGAAGGGGGCCACCCCCAAGTGGCTGACTGCCGCCGGAACGAAGGCGGACGGCGGGAAACTCGATGAAATAATAACGACCCTCTCGGACCTCAGCTGTGAAGGCTTCGTGCCCTCAAAGACCAAGAAAGACTTCGCACACCCGACTTATATCATTACACTCCGGGGGGTGGAAGCCTACTCTCTCTCACTATTCAGGAAAGAAGGAGACAAGTACCCGGCCCTCTCCTCCCAGAGCGATTATCCTTTCTACCTCCGGAACTGGCAGGTCGAGACGCTTCTGAAAGACCTGGACGCTCTATGGGCGGCAAGAAAAGAGACGAAACCCATTAAGAGGGGAAAAGGCGGGCACCGGGTTTAAGCCCGCATGATCGCGCCGGCTGTCATGTTTATTGTTCCTCCCAATATCAGTTGGGTCTTAATAGTCTCTCGGTGATGTATCGCCGTAATTTCGGCCGGTCCGGAACATAATACGGAGGGGATCAAGGCGACCAGATATCCTTTTATTCTCTCTATTTTGCCTTAAGCATAAAAGTTAAGCTCTTGATTTCCCGTATGCCGTAATCAATAATGTCCCGGTTATGAGCATTAAAGCGCCCTAGGTGGAGAAAGCGGGAACCGCGACGGGTAAGGCTAGTGAATCATATTGCAGCTGGATTTCAGCGTAGCCATTAAAAATTTGTATTTGACGTTTCGGCCAGAGGCAGGATAAATCACGCTTGCTCAAACCACCCTAGATCCCGAAAAGAATTGACCCCGAAAAGAAAAGGATAAAAGAGACGATGTAGTCTCCTGGCCGTCGAACTGTCCCAGGCATGGGCTATTTCTTTTCACCCAGAGAATAGCCTGTCCCCCCTTTCTGCTCACCATGCCAATGCAGCATATGGCAGCCGGCAAGGTCAACGGGAGCGGGCTAAAATAAAGATTCCGGACAACGGCATTGACGAAAACGGGAAGCAGGTAGCCCTGCTCCCCGCCCTTTCATTGCTAGGCCGATTCCGCCTGTTGCTCGTAAATCAGGATGGGTTTTTCCTTCTTGGTCACCGTTTCCTCGGTGATCATGCATTCCTTGATACCCTTCTGGGAAGGTATCTCGTACATCACCTCCAGCATGATCTCTTCGAGAATGGCCCGCAGCCCCCTCGCAGCCGCACGTTGTCGAAGTACAGAAGCTTCTGAAACGGTTTGAAGATCGAGTTCTTGTGCACAACCAGTATCCTGATAAGCGCCGCTTCGTCCAGTTCCTCCAGCGTCGTCACCACGGGGAGCCTTCCGACAAATTCGGGTATCATACCGTACTTGATCAGGTCTTCGGGTTCGGTCATGCCGAGGATGTCACCGATCTTCTTCTCGGTCCTGCTTGCAACACTCGCCCCGAAGCCCACGGTCTTCTTCCCGGTCCTCTGTTCCACGATGCCGTCGAGACCTACGAAGGCGCCGCCGCAGATAAAGAGGATATTCGTCGTATCCACCTGGATAAAGTCCTGCTGTGGGTGTTTACGGCCCCCCTGCGGAGGAATGTTCGCGATCGTGCCTTCTATGATCTTGAGCAGCGCCTGCTGCACGCCCTCACCTGAGACGTCCCGCGTGATCGAGGGATTATCCGATTTCCTGCTGATCTTGTCTATCTCGTCGATATACACTATCCCCCTCTGCGCCTTTTCGACATCGTAATCCGACGATTGAAGGAGTTTGAGAATGATGTTCTCCACGTCCTCGCCTACGTAACCCGCCTCCGTGAGGGTCGTAGCGTCCGCAATGGTGAAGGGGACGTCGAGGATCCTCGCAAGGGTCTGGGCCAGAAGTGTCTTGCCCGTGCCTGTAGGTCCGATCAGAAGGATATTGCTCTTCTGGAGCTCTATGTCCGATTCGGCCGGGCTGTAGATCCTCTTATAGTGGTTGTGCACCGCCACGGACAGCACCTTCTTCGCCCTCTCCTGGCCTACCACGAAATCATTGAGAACGGCATGTATTTCCTTGGGGGTGGGAAGCTTCGGAAGCAGTTCCCTCCCGGCGTCCACATAAAGTTCATCAGCTATAATCTCGTTGCAAAGCTCGATACACTCATTACATATGTAAACCGTGGGGCCCGCAATGAGTTTCTTCACTTCCTCCTGCCCCTTGCCGCAGAACGAGCACTTCAGAGCTTCCTCATCTCTCTTTGCCATCTAAACCTCCGCTATGAAACTTCGACTTAACATTCGACCTTGATATGACGTACGAACAAACAATCCCCGTCATGCCTGTTTTTGCTTGACGGTACGAATCACCTCGTCCACTATGCCGTAAGCCTTTGCCTCCTCACCGGACATGAAAAAGTCCCTGTCCGTGTCGGCCTGTATCTTTTCGAGCGGCTGGCCCGTGTGGTTCGAGATTATGCTGTTAAGTGTATCCTTCATCTTAAGTATTTCCTTCGCATGGATCTCGATGTCCGTTGCCTGGCCCTGGAACCCTCCCATGGGCTGGTGGAGCATGATCCGCGAATGGGGAAGGGCAAACCTCTTGCCCTTGGCGCCCGCGGCAAGGAGAAGCGCCCCCATGCTCGCCGCCTGTCCTATGCAGTAAGTTGAGATGTCGGGCTTAACGTACTGCATGGTGTCATATATCGCCAGGCCCGACGACACCACCCCTCCCGGTGAGTTTACATAAATGTGTATGTCCTTGTCCGGGTCTTCGGTCTGAAGGAAGAGGATCTGGGCTATGATGGTGTTCGCCACGATATCGTCTATGGCGGTCCCCAGAAAGATTATCCTGTCCTTGAGCAGCCTCGAATATATGTCATAGGCCCTCTCAGACCTGCCCGTCTGCTCTATCACAATAGGTATTACACTCATTACTGTTAAGCTCCTTTTGTCTTTTCGGCTTTTGATAGCACGAGGTCCATGACCTTCTCGTCCCTTATCGTCCGCCTGAACGTGTCAAGTGACCCGTCCCTCGTTACAAAGAGGTTGATCACCGCATCAGGCGTCGTCTGCAGATGCCTGGCGAGAAGGCCGATCCTCGTTTTCATCTCTTCCTCGGTGGCCTTGATGCCCTCCTTCTCCGCGATGATGTCCAGCAGGATGCCCGCCTTCACGCTATGCACTGCCTTGGGTCTGAGCCTCTCGACGATGGCCGAGTCCTCCTCTTCATCAGGTAACTTCTCGGCACCTCCGCCGGCGACCTGCCCTTCGGTCTTCTTCCTGGAATACTTTTCATTCACCACCAGTTTTTCAAGTTCATGTTCAAGAAGCGCATCGGGGACTTCGAACTCATAGTTCTCGACGAGACTGTCGAGGAGCTTTTCCTTCTGCTCACCCGCAGCCTTGTCCTTCTTCGCCTGCACGAGCCTCTCCTTCACGCTTTCCCGGAAGGCCGCTATCGTTTCGCTCCCGAAATCCTTTGCAAACTCATCGTCGATCGCGGGCAGTTTCTTTTCCTTTACCTCCTTCACGGTTATCCTCAGCAGGCTCCCGTCGCCGGGCACCTCTTCCTTTGCCTCACCCTTCTCGAAGGAGGGGACCGATATATCAACCACGTCGCCTTTCTTTCTTCCTGTCAGGGCCTCGAGTATCGCCGGAGGGGCCAGCTTGTTGCCCAGGTTCATGACCTGTTCCTTTGCTGAAGACAGTTCCTTCTCACCCGAGGGGTCGAGTTTGACGTAGTCGATCACCAGGAGGTCGTCTTCCCTGATCTCCCTGTCCACGGCCTCGAACATCGCCCTCTCTTCCTGCAGACCCTTGATCATATCGTCTATCTCTTCTTCCGCCACCTCGGGGACGGATTCCTCGACCTTCAGTCCGGTGTAGTTGAAATCAGGGACCGACGGTCTCACCTCTACCGTAAGGGCAAAGGAAAGCGGCTCGTTCCTCTTAACTTCCACTGCCGTCTCGAAATCGGGCATCGTTACAGGCACCAGTTCGGCCTCCTTCAATGCATCGGAATAGTATCTCGGAACGAGCTTGTCAATAATCTCGGCCTTTATGTCTTCTCCGAATTTTTTCTCGATGAGGCTCGTCGGCGCCTTGCCCGGCCTGAAGCCCGGTATCCTGGCCTTCTGCCTCACCCTGTCGACAGACTCCCTGTATTCCTTTTCAACTACGTCCGTGGGTATTTCTATCTTCAGACGTTTCTTGGTTGTACTGATATCTTCAACTGCGTTGGTCAACTTTCGCCCTCCTCCCGTATTTATCTACTCTAAAATAATACCGTGGATTTAGTCAATTTTCCGTGTGATGACAGGAATTTATGACAGGGGGTACAAGAGAATATCAGACCGGCAACTGGAGTCCGCCGCGAGAGTGGCAGCGCCGTCTTTCTTTCTGGTAAAGTTAGGGCATGAAATATCGGCGGATCACAAGCACCTCCAACCCTCTGATCAAAGGCACTCTCAGCACCCTGAAGAAGCACCGGAGAGAAAGACCGGCCATGGTCCTTATTGAGGGCGTCCATCTCATTGAAGCGGCATTGACTGCCGGTGCGCACATGGACAGCGTCTTCTTTACGGCGTCTCTGGCGGACGGCGAGGAGGGGCGGAAGATGCTGGAAGCGCTCCCCCGGAAGGGGGACTCTTTTTTTGAAGTCTCCGATAAGGTCATGGACAGGCTCTCGGACACCGAATCGCCCCAGGGGATCGTTGCCGTCGTTTCTTATCAGCCGCTTATGCTGCAAGAGGTGAGCACGTCTGCTCCGCCGCTGGTTGCCGTCTTGGACGGCGTGCAGGACCCGGGAAACGTGGGCACAATCATCAGGACCTCCGACGCCGCCGGTGCCGACACCGTAGTCCTTCTGCCGGGGACATGCGACCCTTTCATGCCCAAGCCGCTGAGGGCATCTGCAGGAAGCGTATTCAGCATACCGGTCGTAGAAACAGAACTTGCCCCGTTTATGAAATGGATGAAGGACAGATCCATGAAACTGGTGGTCACCGCCGCCGATGCGACTGATACCCTGTATGACACCGACCTCGCGCGACCCCTCGCCTTTGCCTTCGGGAACGAGGCACGGGGGGTAAGCGGGGAATTGAGGGAAGCGGCGGACCTTGCCCTCCGGATACCCATATACGGAAGGGCGGAAAGCCTCAACGTCGGCTCGGCGGCAGCCATATGCCTCTACGAGGCGGTAAGGCAGAGAAGAAACCGCTAAAACTCCTTGAAGACCTTGGCGAGGGAGTCGCCGGCCACATGCATCTTGAACTCGTTGAAGTACCCGAAGGGTGTCGTCATCACCTCGTATCCGGTCCGTTCGAGTCTCAGCCTCACCTCTTCGAGGAGTCTCTGTGCAAACCCGGGAGACGACTTGCTCGCCGACAGGTGATTGAAGGAATGGAGAACAATGTTCTTCGTCCCGAACTTGCCGGCAAGCCATTTTGCGTTCTTGACGAACTTCTGCAGGACGCTGTCGAAGCGGGGCTCGTCTTCGGCCTCGCAGTGGAAGAATATCGCGACCGCGTCTTTTATAGACTCTTCCCTTTCATCATCAGGGACATCGACCAGTGTCTTGGAGGCAGTCCTGAACCACCATTCTTTTGTGTAGAACATCAGAAGCTTCATGAGTGATTTTCTGATAATGGCCGGTCCTATGTCAACACCGGACAAAAAGCCCGAAATGTTATATCATTTATCCCATGGACGATAATCTTTCGAATGAATTCCTCAAAACAGCCGTCTCCGCCGCACGGCTTGCGGGCGATATCATCTTGAAGAACCTCGGACAACTTTCGAAAGAAGACGTTCAGACAAAGCAGGCATTTGACTTCGTCACAAAGGTGGACCGCTGGTCCGAAGCTGTGATCATGCAGACGATCAGGGAGAAATTTCCGTCACACCGCTTTCTGACGGAAGAGACGCTGAAGCAGGAGGACACCGGAGGATACCGGTGGATCATTGACCCCCTTGACGGCACGACAAACTACATCCACCGATATCCGATTTTTTCGGTCTCCATCGCGCTCGAATACGGAGGAGAAATAATCATCGGGGTCGTCTTTGACCCCTCGAGGGACGAATTGTTTCACGCTGCAAAAGGTGAGGGAGCGTTCCTGAACAATCGGCAGATCAATGTCTCGGAGACCGAGCTTCCCGAAAGAAGCCTGATCGCAACGGGCTTCCCTTTCAGGGCTAAGGAGATGATCGACCTTTACCTCAGGGCATTCAAAGAGGTCTTCCAGAGGGTAAGCGACATCAGGCGCGCGGGTTCGGCAGCGATCGACCTCGCATACGTAGCCGCCGGAAGGTTCGAGGGCTTCTTCGAACTGAAGCTGAGCCCCTGGGACATCGCAGCCGTAAGCCTCCTCATCATAGAGGCCGGGGGTATCATCACCGATTTCGGAGGGGGCAATGATTATCTTTCAACAGGAAATATTGTAGCGGGGAACAAATACATTCAGCCGGAGATCCTGAAAAAGATAAAGGATGTCTTCAGAGGGACGGTCGAAAGATAGTAGACACCCTTATTGAAGTTGTGGAAACTAAGTGTCCCCTTATCGAATGATCATTAGCCTGAAAATCTCCTCATACCCCTCTTTGGCAAAGGGAGGCGAGGAGGTATTTTATGACTCAATGCTTTTACCATTTTTGAGACTATCAATATGTCACAGCCCTGTCGGATGGTCGATGAATTCCACGGGCAGGCCCAGCTTTCTCTTCAGCATCTCCCCCACCGCCTTCACACCCAGCGTCTCCGTGGCGTAATGGCCTGAAAATATAAGGTTGATTCCCATCTCCTCCGCAAGGCTATACCCGCCGTGCGAGGGTTCCCCCGTCAGGAACGTATCGACATCGATCTTTTCGGCATCGGCGAGCGCCGACCACCCTCCCCCCGATACGACGCCCACGTTTCTCACCTTCCGGCCGAGGCTTATCCATGAAGACTTCGTCTTTAACCTGCTGTCGACGACGGAAACGAACTTCTCAACGGACATCTCTCTTGCGGTCCTCCCCCAGCAGCCTATCCTCTTGCCGTGATACTCCCCGAATTCACCTGCCTTCCTGACGGAAAGTGCCTTGAGGAGCCTGGCGTTGTTGCCGTATTCCGGGTGCCAGTCCAGGGGAAGATGACACGCGTAAAGGGAGACACCCGAGCTAAGGAGCATCCCTATCCTTTTTTTCAGCAAGCCCGTTATCGACTTGATTCCGCCCCAGATCAGTCCGTGATGGACGATCAGAAAATCGACCTTCTTCCCGGCGGCCTTCTCAAAGACGTAGCCGCAGGCATCCACGGCGACCCCGATCTTCCGGACCCTTTCGCCACCCTCCACCTGAAGACCGTTCCTGCTTTCATCGTCCGGGAATTCGGCTAGACAGAGCTCCCTGTCGAGCAGGGAGACCAGTTTCCCCAAGGGGATCTCCTTCACGCCGGCAGGCCGGTTGATACGGTCGAGCACGCACCGTCAAGGTTGAACTGGTATGTGTCCCAGCTGCCGCAGCCGGGACATCTTCCCGACCATTCTTCCGCATTAAATCCACACTGTTTGCAGCAATAGGCAAGTCTCAACGATTTCCTGATCTCCACCACCTTCTTGTATTCCTCGACCGCCTTTGCCGGCTGGTTTCTCCTCATATAGAGACTGCCCATGAGCTGGTGCAGTTCGGGATAGGGAAGGCCCGCACTTTCCATGCCCGAAAGGGTCTCCAGGGCATCGTCGATCATCTCGAGCCTGTAAAAGAGCTTTGCCAGGAAGAACCTGATGGTCAGATCGTTAGGGCGCTTCGAAATGCCGCTCTTATAAACACGGATTATCCTTGAAGGTTCGCCCAGACTTATCAGCAGGTCCTCGAGCCTGGCGAGAACGATAGTGGAAGATGTTGTCTCATAAGTCTTTTCAAGCAGGTTGACCGCCTCCTCGCTCTCTCCCTCCCTGAGCATCACTTCCGCAATCCCCAGGGTGGCGGGCGTGAAGTCCTTGTCCAGCCGGAGGACTGTTTTGAAGGCCTTTTTCGCCTTTTCCAGCTGGTTGTTTTCGAGGCTGTCGCGGCCATACTCGTACTTGTATCCGCTTTTTTCAAGCAGTTTCTCCAGGGCGAAGAGGGTCTCGAGATTACGGGGGTTGACAGTCCTCGCCTTCTGATAATAAGTATTCGCCTTCTGGTAATCTTCCTCGGAGGAATAGATGTCCCCCAGACGAAGCAGGGCATCGACATGGTCAGGCTCTTCCGCGAGTATTTCCCCCAGTGCTTCCCTGGCGAGGTCCTCCTTGTGGGCCAGGATCGAATTGAGGGCCTTTGAATAGAGTTCCTGGACCTTGATGTCACGCTTCTGTTTCTTCTGAAACTGCAGGTTGTCGATGAATTTCCTGGTATCGCGGACCGCGAAGATGAGCAGCATTGCGAGCGCGCCGGCGGCACTGGAAAGTAGGATCAGCGCGATCTTGGGCAGCTCGTACACCCCGTCGAAGGGGATAGTGACCGTTGTCAGCTCCTTGTTGTGGATGGCGAACACGGCCAGGGCCGCCAGGAACAAAACGAATATAAAAACGGAAAGCTTACCCATCAGTGGTGGTAACCTCTCTTGTTCATGATGGCAAAAGACCTGTATATCTGCTCTAAAAGAAAAATGCGCGACATATCGTGAGTGAAAGTCATCTTTGATAAGGCAATAGTGCCCCGGGCCGCTTTCTTCACATCTTCAGACACCCCGTACGCACCTCCGACGACGAAATTGATTTCCGGCCCGTGTGAAAAAATAAATTCCGCAAATTGCACGGACGTAAGCATCTTTCCCTTTTCGTCAAGGAGCACATAAGGGGTCCGCAGCCCCAGGATCCTTTCTCCTTCCCTTTCCAGCATTCTGTGAATATCCTTTACCTTTTCTTCCTTGATCTCTCTTACGCTCACGTCCGCAAAGGGTTTCAGCAGCCTGAGATACTTCCTCATCCCCTCAATGACGAACTGTTCTTTTGTCTTCCCCACCCATATCAGGCGTATCTTCATGTACCTCTATGTTCTTTGCGTCCATCCAGAGTCTTTCAAGGCCGTAGTAGGACCTCGTCTCCTTTTCGAACACATGGACGATTACGCCTCCGTAATCGAGGAGCACCCAGTGACTGTAATCGAGCCCTTCCATGCCCAGCGGCCTCATACCCTTCCGTGAGAATTCCTCCTCTATGGATTCGGCGATCGCCCTTACCTGTGTGATATTCTCGCCCGAGCAGATCACGAAGTAATCGGCAATTACCGTCAGCCCGGTGAGTTCAAGTACGACGAGATCCGCGGCCTTCTTTCTGAGCGCCAGTCTTGCCGCTGCAAGGGCGATTTCTCTACTTTTTAAGGAAATATCCTCTCTTTCGGTCCTGATTTTCCGCGTCTTCTTCAGTTGAAAACAGCCTGTTAGAAATTATAAATGATTCGACATCCTCTGGCAACAGGTATTTTATGGTCAGTCCCTGCCTCGCGCGCCTTCTTATGTCTGTTGAAGATATCGCCATGGGTGTAACGCGCGCCAGCACCGCTGCCTTTGAAGAACGCAACGCGAAACGGCATGACAGGACCTCCCCGGCATCGAGGTCTTCGAGGCATTTCCTGTCAGGAGCCAGATAGGGAGAAGTCAGCAGGTCGGCAAAAAGTGCTCCCGGACGCGACATTACAGTAAAATCCACCAGGGAAACCAGTTCTTCGGGCTCATACCAGTTGGGCAGGTCAAGAAAAGAGTCAATCCCCAGGATGAAACTCAACTGAGCGTCATGGTACCGCTCTTTCAGGGCCTTCACCGTGTCAATGGTGTAGGACTTTCCCGGCCTTGCACATTCAATATCAAGGACCTCGAAAAAACGGTTCCCGGCTGTCGCGAGTCTCGCCATCTCGTATCTGTGGAGCGAGTCCGCCAGCCCTTCCGTCTTGAGAGGCGGATTTCCGGAGGGGACAAACAGGACCCTGTCGAGGCCCAGCACCTCCCGCACCTCTTCGGCCGCCCTGAGATGTCCGAAGTGGATCGGGTTGAATGTGCCGCCCAATATGCCGATTCTGATGTCGCTCACCCGAAGAAAGCGGGCTCCCGACCTGCGTCCGGCCTCTCAGCCTCTCTGTCCATAACCTTCAACGTCCCCCTCCCCCTTACTCACGCAGCTGCCCGTTGCCGAGCACGATAAACTTGGTACAGGTGAGTTCCTCGAGGCCCATGGGACCCCTGGCGTGTATCTTGTCCGTAGAGATCCCGATCTCCGCCCCAAGGCCGAACTGATAGCCGTCATTCAACCTGGTCGACGCATTGATAAAGACGGCGGAAGAATCCACCTCCCTCAGGAACCGCATTCCCTTTGCATAGTCCCTGGTGACAATCGAATCGGAGTGGGATGACCCGTAACGGGCGATATGCTCCATTGCGCCGTCAATATCCTTTACGACCCTCACGTTCAGGACAAGGTCCAGATATTCGCGATAGTAATCCTCCTCCCTGACCTCCTCGGCGGAAGAAACAATCTTTTTCGTTTCTCTGCATCCCTTAATGACGACGCCTGCCCGCCGGAACCGCTTTGCCATCCCGGGAAGGAAACGCCTTGCGATCTTCCTGTCGACGAGCATCGTTTCCATTGCATTGCAGGTGCCGGGCCTCTGCACCTTGGAGTTAAAGCATATATCTTCCGCCATGTCGAGGTCGGCATCGCTGTCGACAAAGACGTG
>JARRRD010000096.1:10470-14779 GCA_037381085.1 Candidatus Sulfobium sp. | reverse complement strand
ATTATTTGCCGTGAATGGCAATCGGCCTTTTCAGTTCCACGTTGTCGATCTCTTCATCGGAGAGTCTCTCGGTTGCGAGGTCCTTTCCCTTGTGAGCGTCGTTCTTCGGGTCGATCGAGCCTTCTGGCGTCGTCCTGATCGGGAATTTGAAGCGCTGCAGGTTGCCGTTTCTGAACTGGATGGTCCACATGATGGAATCCGAGCTCATCATCGGCTGCACTACGCCTCCGAGGGGAACGATGTCAGAGTATGCCCTTACCGATATCGCACCCTGGGGGCAAATCTTGACACAGGAATAGCATTCCCAGCACTGATCAGGCTCCTGGTTATAAGCCTTCATACTCTCGACATTCAAGACCATTAAGTCGTTCGGGCAGATGTACATGCAAGCCGTCTTTTCGCCGCCCTTGCAGCCATCGCATTTTGATGGATCCACATAACTTGGCATCTCTAAACCTCCTGTTTAATATAATGATTAACATCCAGCATCTCTTGAAGCTGTTCCCTGTACTTCCCTGACTTCACCCCCTCTCATTTCAGCGAAGCAGGCGGCGCCGCCGAAAAAACCCGGCCGCTTCCGCCTGCCGCATTGCCCGGAAAATTTTAAGCACCTTCCGAATATTTATGTGTTTTAATTTCGACCTTTTCGGTCAGACCTTCATAGTATTTGCGCAGGATTGTCAGAACCTCGGGCCTGCTGAAGTGGTCCGGGACATCCGTCCCCTCGGAAAGCATCTTCCGGAGTTTCGTGCCGCTCAGCAGAAGCCTGTCCTCCTTGCCGTGCGGGCAGGTCCTCATCGAGGCCATTCCGTCGCACTTTGTGCAATAGAATGTCCAGTCGATCTTGAGTGGCTTCGTCTCCAGGGCGTCCTCCGGGATCTCATCGAATATCTTCTGCGCGTCAAACGGTCCGTAATATTCTCCTACGCCTGCATGGTCTCTTCCAACGATCAGATGGCTGCAGCCGTAATTCTGCCTGAAGACTGCATGGAGGAGAGCCTCTCTCGGTCCCGCGTATCTCATATCCAGGGGGTAACCGCCGACAACGATGGTGTCTTTAACGAAGTATTTCTCATTGAGAGTGTCGATGGCCTTTTGTCTCACGTCGGAAGGTATGTCCCCCGGTTTCAGTTTTCCGAGGAGCATGTGAACGAACACGCCGTCCAGGGTCTCGATGGCTATCTTGCAGAGGTACTCGTGGGAGCGGTGCATGGGGTTTCTGGTCTGGAAGGCCGCAACGGTATTCCAGCCCTTCTCCAGGAAGAGGTGCCTGGACTGGGCCGGTGTAAGGTAGATTTCCGGATAATCCTTCGGGAAATTCCCCTCGCTCAGGACCTTGACCGGGCCGGCGAGGTTGGTGCCCGCCTGGTCCATGACCATCTTTACGCCGGGGTGCTCCAGGTCGGTGGTCTTGTAAACCTGTTTGCACTCATATTCCTTGTCGATCTTGTATGTCTCGGTGACCTTCATGGTCGCCATGATCTCATTGAACTCCGGAGAGAACAGTGCGATCTCCTCACCGACCTTGACATCATCGTCAGTTGAAACGGTGATAGGGATCGGCCAGAAGGTGCCGTCCGCCATCTTGTAGTCGGCGCATACGTCCTTCCAGTCCTCGTAGGTCATGAAGCCTTCAAGCGGGGTAAAACCGCCTATTCCCATCATGATAAGGTCGCCGGTCTCACGGGATGATATGTTGATCTTTTTGAGACCCGCAGCCTTCTTCTTCTCTGCCTCAAGCTCGGCGCCTGTCAGCAGTAAAGGTTTCAATTTCTTCTCTTTACCATGCGGATTTACTAAAGCCATTGGTGTTCCTCCTGTTTATGAATTTATTCTGACTTGAATCCCGAATCCAGGTTTATTGAGTACGGCTCCAGTCAATGATTCCCTTCAGCTTTTCCGTTCTGCAGATATTGCAAAGGCAGTCGAAAGGGAAGCAGGTCCTGCCATACATTCCTCTTAACTTCCTGCTAAATCTCCAAATTTTCCCGATAAAATCTAACTGAGTTCTACCAAAAAATAAAAATCACTTATAGGAGTGATAAACTTCCGAAACCTTATAACTATAAGCCCCACCAATTTTTTAAGTCAAATTCATATTTCTGATGAGTAAATAAAATTTACTTATTAATCTGATTTTTGAATTATAAAGTGACCTGAAAGAGCAAGGTCAGACAGCGCGGGCCGGGGGAAATAGTCCAATAAACTTCTTTATTTACAGCAGTCTCTTTAGAAAAAGGTACAATTTCCTCATAGCCTTTCCTCTATGACTCAGTTCGTCCTTCCCGGCGTCTGTCAGTTCGGCAAAGGTTCTGTCATGTCCCAGGGGATAAAAAACGGGATCATACCCGAATCCGTTTGCACCCTTCCTCGTCCTTCCTATCCTCCCCCTGGCATATCCGCTGAAGGTCTTAACCTGACCGTCGGGCAGGGCAAATGCAATACAACATACAAACCTCGCCTGCCTCCCTTCGTCCGGCACGTTTCTCATCTCCTTCATCAACTTCGCAAGATTCTCCCTGTCACCGGCCCCTTCACCCGCGTATCTGGCCGAAAATACGCCCGGTGCTCCGCCAAGCGCACTGACCTCAAGTCCCGAGTCGTCGGCAACGGCCGGACACCCGGTGAAAAGCGCCACTTGAAGGGCCTTCTTGACAGCATTCGCCCTGAATGTCTTACCGTCTTCCTCCACCTCGGGACACCCGGGGAAGGCATCGAGCGTCACAAAGCTGACATCGCAATCGGCAAACAGACGCTTCAGCTCTTCAACCTTTTTTCTGTTTCGAGTTGCAAGGACTATTGTCATATGAGAAAACCCAGGTAATAACTATATATTTTACGGGGACATTTGTCAAAAAGGAGGGCTCATAGCCGGCCCTGGAATTCAGTAGAAAGGAGTGCCGACAGGTTTCAGATCAGCAGTTTCTGAAACGGATAGGACTTGAGGTAAGTGAGGAATTCGTCAACGGCGTGAGACGATACGGCGTTCTTGTTAAGAATAAGGGAAAACTCCCTCAGGACCTTCTCTTCTTTTATCCTTATAAGGTTGAGACTTCCGTATTTACTTTCCTTTCGCGCCGCCCAGCGCGAGATTATAGACACCCCGAGCCCGTTCTCCACCGCCTCCTTTATCGCTTCCGTACTCCCGAGAATCATCGATACCTTCATGTCCTGCGGTGAGATGCCGTGGCGTGCGAGGAACTTCTCTATCATCTGTCTTGTCCCGGAGCCGCCTTCCCTGAAGATAAAAGGTTCCTTCGTGAGTTCACTGATGGACACATCCTTTTTCTTCGCCCAGGGATGGTACGAGGGAACAACAAGCAGCAACTCATCGGGTATCAGCCTTTCGACAAACATCTTCTGTCTTGCCACCTCTCCCTCGACGAGTCCGAGGTCGATATTGCCTGAATTGAGTAGCTCCACTACCCTTTTGGTGTTCCCCACCAGGAGATGGATCTTTATTTTCAGATGGGCCTTCTTGAAATCCGTTATCACGCCGGGGAGAAGATAGTTGCCTATAGTGGAACTGGCACCGATACCGATGCTCCCTTTCACCAGCCCCGTGATATCTCCGATCACCTTCTCGGCGGATGCGTAAAGGGTAAGTATCTCCTTCGCATACTTGTAAAGCACCTCACCCGCCGGAGTCAGTGCCACTGTACTGCTCGATCTGTCAAAAAGCTTGGCTTCGTAAATCTCTTCGAGCCCCTGGATCTGGAGGCTCACCGCAGGTTGAGTGAGGTGGATAATCTCCGATGTCTTGGAAAAACTCCTGGTTTCGGCTACAGTACAAAAAACTTTCAGTTTGTGGTCTTCCATGTACCCCTTTCGGGCCTTTTAATAGGCCGAAGCAGCCCATAAGCCGAGTTCTGTCCCCGTTGCCGGGTTGTGGTCATTCATCTGGTCCCGGCTTTACAGCCGGGATCATGCGGCCTTACCCGTTCCGCCTCCCTGACTAACAGGGATTCAAAGGGGCCCTTTTCAAGGCGAAACCTATTTGGCCTTGCTCCGGGCGGGGTTTACCAAGCTGTCCCGGTCACCCGGGACACTGGTGAGCTCTTACCTTCCGCCGTCACCGGCGGACCCGCCAGACGGCGGGCACCTTTTCACCCTTTCCCCGATTACACGGGGTGGTTTCCCTTTCTGTGGCACTTTCCTTCCCGTTGCCGGGACTCCCCGTTAAGGAGCGCCCTGCCCTGCGGAGCTCGGACTTTCCTCCCGGCCGGACTCGTGCCGGCCGGGCGACCACATGTTCTGCTCCGGCCTATAATAAAACTTTATTATTATATAATATTTGTTGTTTAAAAAA
>JARRRD010000096.1:0-10465 GCA_037381085.1 Candidatus Sulfobium sp. | reverse complement strand
TAGAGTATGCGCCTGCACTGGGGACACTGGATCAACTCCTCGTTCTTTCTGATCTCCACAAAAAGCTGAGGCGGTATGTTCATGTTGCACCCCATGCAAATCTCGTTCTGGGCCTTTGTTACGGCTACACCGCTGCCGGAACTGATAAGGGACATATACCTGGCGTAAATATCGGCGGAAAGGGAACCCGCCACCGCCGCCCTCTCTTCCTTCAGCGACGACAATTCTTTTTCGTACCGTTCCACTTCCCGGTCAAGTTCAGCCTTGAATGCGTCGATCTTCCCGATCTCCTCATTCACCCTTGCTTCCTTTTCCTGCTGCTCTTTCACCACACTGTCAAGGTCTTCCATTATCATCAGAATTTCTTCTTCAATGCCGGAGACCTCTTTTTCCGAAGATTCTATTTCCTTCAGGTGAGCCTGATATTCCTTGTTTGTCTTGATATCGGAAACGCGCGACTTCATCTTCCCGATCTTGTCACTGATTTCGTCGAGGATCTTTTCCTTTTCACGCTTCTTCCCTGCAAGGCTTCCAGCTCTCTGTTTGATCTTGTCCAGTTCCTGCTTTGCCTGTTTCAGCGGTTCATCGACCTCGTAAATGCGTTCGGGCACCTTGTCTATAAACGCACGCTTCTGGAGAATCCGGGAGTCTATGTCCTGCAATTCCATCAAAAGTTTGATGACGTTTTTCACCAGTCCTCCAGAGAGATGGTGGGCCCACCAGGACTCGAACCTGGGACCAACCGGTTATGAGCCGGTAGCTCTACCAGCTGAGCTATGGGCCCTGAGGAAAAAATGACGTGCACCGATCCTGCGGCACCCGCAACTTGTTACTATAATTCCCGGCATGGCCATAAGTCAACCTTATACAGAAGTTACGCCATATTTATGTGGAAGTTAAATAAGACCTTTTTCGGCGACCACGCCGGTCAGCTTTGTACCGTCAGGGTCAGGGCCTCTCAATGAACATCCTGAGCCATTTGCTCCTGGAGGGGTGCCGGAGCTTCCTTATCGCCTTCACCTCTATCTGTCTCACCCTCTCGCGGGTGACATCAAGCTCCTGGCCGACTTCCTCAAGTGTGTGAGGGGCTTCTTCCCCGAGGCCGAACCTTCTCTTCAGTATATTTCGTTCCCTTTCGGTCAGCGAATCCAGTACCTTTTCAATCTGTCGCTTCATATCGTCCTGCATTGCGACATCGAGGGGCGACAAAGTCGATTTGTCCTCAATGAAGTCGCTTATATGACTTTCTTCGTCCTCGCCCACCGGGGTTTCGAGGGAAATGGGTTCCCGTGATATCCGCAGAAGAATCTTCACTTTTTCGGCGGAGACATTCAACCTGCCGGCTATTTCTTCAGGGGAAGGCTCCCTCCCGTTCTCCTGCACAAACTCTCTCATCACTTTTGCCATCATGCCGACTGCTTCGGACATATGGACCGGGATCCTGATGGTCTTCGACTGCTCCGCGATAGCCCTGGAGATAGCCTGTTTTATCCACCATGTAGCGTACGTGCTGAACTTGTATCCTCTCCTGTAATCAAATTTGTCCACCGCCCTCATGAGACCCACGTTGCCTTCCTGTATCAAATCGGAAAACCCCAGGCCCCTTCCGAGATACTTCTTCACGATGCTGATGACCAGTCTCAGGTTGGCTTCTATCAGGGCGTTCTTGGCCTCCCTGATCCGCTCCTCTCCCTCGTCAAGCGTCTTCACGGCCTTTCTCAGTGCATGGCAATCCATGCCGACGGCTTTCTCCCTTTTGGCTATAGCCTCTGTATATTCCGAATATTCCGCCAGAAGAGCGGCGGTTTCCCCGCCCCGTCCGCCGGCTTTCTCCCGGGACACCATGGCATTACGCGGCCGTTCAATATCTAACCCGAGGCGCCTTGCCTTCTTCAGAACGCCGCCAAGTTTCACGCGCAACTCCTCCGTCTCAGCCAGTGCCTTTCTGATTTCATCGGAGAAAGCCGATATAACCTCGTCCTTCAAACCCATCTGGCGCAGGTCCCCGTATATGAGGTCCATATTCCTGGAAAGCTCAGCAGCGATCTTTTCCCGGATGGAATCATCGCCGCTCCCCCGCCGGGCAAGCATGCTGCTTCGCTTTTCCGAAAGTGATCTGATGCTCAGAGTGCGGCTGAAAAACTTTTCTCTCTCGCTTTCCAGTTCCTCTGCAGATTCGTCTTCCCCGAGGGATATGATCTCCTCCAGAGGCGCTTCACCGGCCTCCACCAGTTCCCCGAGGTCCACCAGTTTCTTTAACACAAAAGGCAGAGAGAAAATGACCTTCGCCACCCTCTCCTTCTCCTCTTCAATCCTGGCGGCTGTCTCGACTTCGCCCTCACGCGTCAGCAAAGGCACCTCACCCATTTCCCTTAAATAAATCCTGACCGGGTCCACTCCTTCTTCACGGAACAGCGGGTGCGGGACTTCGCCGTCACCCGTTTCGGCGCCTCGATCCTCACCGGTCGTTTCTTCCGGATGGTCGTCGTCAAATTCCTCGAAGTATTCGCCGCGCTCGCTCATAACCCCGTTTGCCTCATAAATTGATTCTTTCAGCAATAAGTTGATTCAAAAGCCTGAATTCGCCGGACATTCTAGCTGAAAGGATTTTCTCGTCGAGTTTACGCTTTCTGACCGTCCTGATACAGTCCTCTATATTCCTGTCAACGTCCTCAGGGTCAAACCCCGGATCAACAGATAATTTAGTCAAAATCCGTCTTTCGGCCTCGTCCGCCGTATCCAGAATACTCGAAATGTCCTTGTCCTCCGGCAAGGACGTAATCTTTCTGCAAAGAGACCGCACGGTGGCGTCCCTGAGGTCCTCGATGTCGAGTTCTGAAAATACATGGCCGGATTTTTCAGGAAAGGCGATGACAGCGCTGAGAAGAATGTATTCCTCTTTGTTCAGTACTCCCGGCTCTACCCTTTGTACTTGCACATTACCGGCCGGTTTAGTTCGGATCTTTCTGAACTCCTCCCTTATTGTCCCCTCGTTCATCCTCGTCCTGTCGGCCAGTTCTATGAGCATTTCATCAGCCAGAAGCAGGTCCTTCACCTCCGAAACAAGCATGAGTATTTCTCTCACCGTGTCGGTTCTTCCGCTGCGTGACACACCGAGCAAAAAATCCACCAGGGTCCCTGCATTGTCCAGCAATTCCTGGAAGGACTGCCCGCCATATTTCCTGATATAGCTGTCCGGGTCTTCGCCGCCGGGCAGAACCAGTACCCCGGCCGTAAAATTATGGCGGCATATGACCGGGAGCGCCCTCTTCGCCGCAGCGATTCCCGCAGTGTCTCCGTCAAAGACAAGAACGGCGCTGTCCGTCATATTTCTCAGTTTCCTGGTTTGTCCCTCCGTCAGTGAAGTCCCGAGCGGAGCCACGGCGTTCTTGAATCCGTGCTGATGACAGACGATTACATCAAGGTACCCCTCCACGATCATCACGCGGTTTTGCCTGCGTATCTCTTCCCTGGCCGATGAAAGACCGTACAATGTGTCTGATTTTTTGAAAACGGCGGTTTCAGGCGAGTTGATATACTTCGGGTTGACGCCAGCAAGTGCCCTACCCCCAAAGGCAAGAACGCCCCCGCTCACGCCCGTGATCGGGAACATCAGCCGCTGCCTGAACATGTCATACAAACCCCTGTTGCCCTGCGCAGCAAGGCCGGCGTCCCTGATAACCTCATCATCGTACCCTTTTTTACCTAGATACTTGAGGAGACTGTTCGAGCCGGGCGGAGCGTACCCGAGCATAAAAGATTCGACGGACTCGTGACTGATACCCCTTTGTTTCAGATAGTCGAGTGTCGACGCAGAATGACTCAATTGACGGGCAAAAAAGGCCCCGGCCTCACGCATGGCATTTCGTATTTTCTCTTCCTTCCGGGAATTCCTGTCACTTATTCCCGTTGCGGGAAGAGCGATGCCGGCCTTCCCGGCAAGCAGGCTGACCGCCTCGGGAAAGGAGATATTTTCATATGCCTTCACAAAGGCGATTATATCGCCCCCTGCCCCGCAGCCAAAACAGTGAAAAATCTGTTTCGACTGACTGACCATGAAGGAAGGAGTTTTCTCGGAGTGGAAAGGACAAAGTCCCTTCCAGTTCTGCCCCGCTTTCTTCAGCTGGACATAACCGGATATAAGGTCTACGATGTCCAGGCGCGACTTTATATCTTCGAGAAGCGTGGAAGTCTTCATAGCTTTCCCCACAGGTTGATTCATTTTACCACGAAGCAGATCGAAAATAGTTGACGCGGTGAAGAAGGGCCGACGCGACTTTCATTTGAAAGTCAGGGGCCGGCAGTCGGCAGTTTTCCCCTCAACCATTGCGGCCTTTATTGCGGCTGCCGGCAGGAGACAATAACAAGAGAGGGGATGGTCAACAAACCATCCCCAAAAGGTTTTTTTCAATTATTCGGAAAGAACCGGCTACGGACTTTGCTCTGTCTTGCTGATGAGCAACGGTCGAATTTGCGCCTCGTTCGACAATTAAGGGTCAGACCTTCCGGCACGTCTGTAAAATATCCGCAGGCTTATGCGCAGATCTTCTACCGTGCCGATATCCTGACCCTTTTCATGGCCTTCTTACGGGCGGCGATGGCTTTCTTCTTCTTCTTCACACTAGGCTTGTCATAGTGCTCTCTCTTCTTTATCTCGGAAAGTATCCCCTCTTTTTCGCACTGTTTTTTGAACTTCTTCAGTGCATTTTCAAAGGAATCATTTTCCCTCACCCTAATTGAGGGCATTCATCTATCACTCCTCCCTGTCTGAAATATGGTAGATTGTAGCAGTTTCCCGGACAGCGTGTCAACGTAATCTTTGCTCAAACGGTTTGATAATAAAGAATAATGAAGACGGCCGGAAATGTCTTCCAAAGCCGTTGATGGCCGGGATTGAAAAATTCCTTTTCCATGTGATAAAGTCTTACACACCCTTTAAGAAAGACCGGTTGCCCTACCCGTACGGTAAGGTTGTCCTTTTTGCGAATGATCTCTTGTGACGCGATAATAAACAGTCTTGAAGAGGCAATAATCCTGTTTGACAAGACGACGAGAATAATTTACCTGAACAAGACAGCCGAAGAACTTCTCAGAAAGAGTTCGAAGGACGTTCTGGGTAAGATCCCTTCCGAGGTCCTTCAGGTCGAAGAGCCCGTCCAGTCGCTCGTAAAGAAGACGATAACTGAAGGACGGTTCTTCAGGGGGAGGTCGGCCGGCATGAACGTCGGACGGATGATCAGCATGGACTTCAATCTCGCCCCTTTTTTCCAGGACAACAGGATAAAAGGCGCCGTCATGTCGATCTCTGAAAACATGAATATCGCAGAGAGAGAGGATCATGATTTCGATTCCATCGTTTACCTGATAGGTTCCATCGCCCACGAGATCAAGAACCCGCTGGGAGGAATAAAAGGGGCGGCCCAGCTTCTTCGCAGGAAAGAGCGGGACGAATCGGCGGACGAGTACATCAATCTCATAATAAGGGAAACGGACAGGCTGAACTCGATCCTGCAGGACTATCTGACAATTTGCAAGAAACCGGTATTCCACCCGGTAAACATCCATGAGATAATGGAGAAGGCCCTTTCCGTCATGCAGGCGCCTCTCAGCAAGGCAGGCATAACGCTGCAGCGCACGTATGACCCGAGCCTGCCTAATGTCAGAGGTGACGAAGCGAAACTGCTCCAGGTCTTCCTCAATATAGTGAAGAACGCCAAGGAAGCGATGAAAAGGGGGGGAAGAATCGAGATATCGACCTGTCCTTCAAAAGAATCCGTAAGAGAGGGCGGCAGGATTAAACGCTGGGCCTTGATCTCGATCAGGGACACCGGCAGAGGTATCCAGGAAGAGGATCTGAAGAAGATCTTCATCCCGTTCTATACAAAAAAGAGACATGGCACCGGAATCGGACTCGCCCTCTCAAAGAAGATCATCAAGGACCACGGCGGGATCATCAAGGTGAAAAGCGCGAAAGACAAGGGGACAACTTTTTTCATTTACATACCCTTCGAACGGAATGCATAAGAAAATATTGGTCATAGACGATGATGAGAGCATCATCTGGGTTGTCAAGAAGACCCTTGAACCCCTTGGATACAGCATCACGTCCAGAACCAAGTTGGCAACGGGCATCAAGGCCGTCCAGGACAATCCCCAGGTCGTCCTTCTCGATCTTATCCTTCCCGACGGTGACGGACTTGAAGGTCTGAGGGAAATACGTTCTCTCAATCCCGAAGCTATAGTTGTCATGATAACGGCCCATGCGAGGATGGAGAGCACGGTAACGGCCATGAAGGAGGGTGCGTACGATTATCTTGAAAAACCATTTGACATCGAAGAACTCAAGATAGTGACTGAAAAAGCCTTCCGGGACCTTTCCCTGAAAGAGGAATTGAGAGAGCTCAGGAAGGCGGCGTTCGAAACCGATCATCCCCAAATGGTCGGGAAGAGCGCGGGGATGCTGAAAGTTTTCAAGGATATCGGGAAGGTGGCTCCGAAAGACATCACCGTATTGATCACCGGCGAAAGCGGGACAGGGAAAGAACTTGTCGCCAAGGCCATACACTATAACAGCAGGCGCTCCACCGCCCCCTTTGTTGCCATCAACTCGGCCTCCATCCCGAAGGAACTGCTCGAGTCGGAGCTTTTCGGATTTACGAGGGGCGCGTTTACCGGCGCAGTGAAGGGAAAAAAAGGCAAGATAGAATCGGCAAACGGCGGCACTCTGTTCCTTGATGAAATATCCGAGATGGACGCGGGACTCCAGTCAAAGCTGCTCCGTTTTCTGCAGGACAGGGAATTCACCCCTCTTGGCAGCAACCAGACTATAAAAGCGGACGTCCGCATTATCGGCGCAACGAACAAAGACCTCTCCGCAGCCGTATCGAAGGGGCATTTCAGGGAAGACCTTTATTACCGCTTCAACGTTGTTCGTATAAAATTGCCCGCCCTGAGGGAAAGGAGAGAAGACATTCCGCCGCTCGTCAAGAATTTTCTCAAAAAAACTTTCCAGGGAAGCAACGGCTGCTATCCTCCAGTATGATTGGCCGGGAAACGTCCGCGAACTCGAAAATGTCATAAAGAGGGCATGTATTCTTTCCACGGGGAGTGTGATAGAAAAGAAGGACCTCCTTATCGAAGAGAATTCTTTCACTATGAAGGAATTTCTGGAGGAAAAACTGAAGCGCTACCTGAAAGACATGTCGAAAGCGGTAAATTGCAACCTTTATAACACGGTGCTCTCGGAGGTCGAAAAGGCCCTTATCGATATCGTCCTGAAAGAGGCGAACGGGAACCAGCTCAGGACCGCAAGGATACTGGGAATCAACAGAAACACATTGAGGGCGAAGATCAAGGAATACCGCATCAGGTAACCGCTAACCCTGTCATGACTTATTCTTTGTCATTGCGGCTTGTCCGCAATCCTTCTTCATCGGAAAGATTCCCGACAAGCGGGAATGGCAAACAAAGACTATCTTGCTGCCGAAGCAATACCTTGGGCAAGCGGCTCTTTGTGCTTCGGTCTCCTGTTTGATTCGAGGATTTTCTTCCTCACCCGGACTGAACCCGGCGTAATCTCCACAAGTTCATCTTCCCTGATAAATTCTATCGCCTGTTCCAGGCTGAGTATTCGCGGCGGAACAAGCTGAAGCGCTTCGTCAGCGCCGGATGCCCTCATGTTCGTGAGCTTCTTTTCCTTTGTGACATTCACATCTATATCGTTCTCCCGCGAGTTTTCACCGACGACCATGCCCTCGTAGACAGGCGTATTTTCTTTTACAAAGAGCGTGCCCCTGGGCTGAAGATGAAAGAGGGCATAGGTAGTCGTCTTCCCCGCCCTGTCGGCTACGATCGCCCCGGTTGAGCGCTTCGATATTGGGCCCTGCCACGTCTCGTAGCCGTCGAATATGTGATTGAGGAGGCCCGTTCCCCTCGTATCCGTCAGGAACTGCGAGCGGAATCCGATAAGCCCTCTTGAGGGGATCCTGAATTCCAGTCTCACCCTGCCGTGGCCGTTGTTCTGCATCTTCTGCATCTTGCCCCGGCGCATGCCCACCTGCTGCGTGACAACACCCACAAACTCCTCGGGCACGTCTATCACGAGGTGTTCCATGGGCTCATGAAGCACTTCGTCGACATGCCTGGTAACGGTCTCGGGCATGGAAACCGACAGTTCGTAGCCCTCCCTTCTCATCATCTCTATCAGGATGGCAAGCTGAAGCTCTCCCCTGCCCAGGACCTTGAAGGAATCGGTTCCGTCAAAATCAACCCTTATTGCTACATTGTAGAGCAATTCTTTCTCAAGCCTCTCCCTCAGTTTCCGGGAGGTGACATACTTGCCTTCCCTGCCGGCAAGAGGGGAAGTATTGATGGAGAAAACCATCGATATGGTAGGCTCATCGACCTTGATCCTGGGAAGCGGCTTCGGGGCCTCGGCGTCGGTTATCGTATCTCCGATGTTTACGCCCTCTATGCCGGCCAGGGCGACAATATCACCGGCCGAAGCGCTCTTCACATCGACCCTTTCGAGACCCTGGAATTCGTATAGCGAGGTTATTTTTGTCTTTATCGTCTCATCCTCCCCGCACGTCACTGCTACCCGGTCTCCCACCGCGACTGAGCCCGAAAATATCCTTCCGATGGCAAGCCTGCCGACATAGTCGTTGTAGTCGATGTTTGTGACAAGAAGCTGGAGGGTCTCCGTTTCAACCCCGTCGGGAGTGGGAATCGTCCTGATGATCAGGTCGAAAAGCGGCCTGAGGTCTTCCCCCTCCTCTTCCAGGGAGGTTTGAGCGGTCCCCAGCTTTGCATTGGTGTACGCCACGGGGAAATCGATCTGCTCTTCCGTGGCCCCAAGGTCGATAAATAGGTCGTAGACCTCATTGAGGACCTCCTGGATCCTCGCATCGGGCCTGTCTATCTTGTTGATTACGAGAATAGGGGGCAGGTTGAGTTCGAGCGCCTTCTGAAGGACAAACCTGGTCTGGGGCAGAGGTCCCTCGGAGGCATCGACGAGAAGGAGAACCCCGTCGACCATCTTGAGAGTCCTTTCCACCTCTCCGCCGAAGTCGGCATGACCCGGGGTATCGACTATATTTATCTTTACTCCCATGTAATCCACGGCGGTATTCTTCGCCATGATTGTAATACCGCGTTCTCTTTCGAGGTCTATGTTGTCCATGACCCGTTCCTGGACTCTTTCATTCGAGCGAAAGATCCCCGACTGTCTGAGCATTCCATCGACAAGCGTAGTTTTGCCGTGGTCCACATGGGCGATGATGGCGATATTTCTTAAATCTTCACGTTTCACTGCAGGTCCTCTTTTTTCCTATCAATATGTGAAGCCGGCAACGCCGGCGCGCAGAAAACCGCACCTTGTCAACAAGCAGCATTCGGGAAAGCGAAGATGGGCGATAACTGCCCAATATGTTAACCGCTCCACGGCACAAAAAGCAACAGAACTGCGGGGCCGCCCTGCAAGAGCCGAAGTGTTCATTCTCGATAGGGGAGACAACTGCCGCCTGACAAAATGACCCTGACACCGTTTTCATATGCAGCCTCGATCTCGCCCGTTTTGATAAAATCCTTTCTCCCCAGCAGGTAACTACCCCTGCCAACTTCTTCCGCACTCATGCAGGCCGCCGCCAGTATCCTTTGCAGCGGCAATCCGGCTTTCCGGAACATAAGCAGTTCTTCAAAAAAGGACTTGCCGTGCCGGACGTCTCTGGCACCGCCGTCGGTCCCTATCTTCAGTATAACGCCTGCCGAGGAGGCTTCATTAATCGCAAGGAGGTGCCTTTCCACAACTTCTTCCATATGTTTTCTGCCTTCAGTCTCCAGAAAGGGGATGACTTTCTTAAGGGCGATGGCGGTCGGTGTCCACGAAGTACCGGCCTCGGCCATCATATGGATCGTTTCGCTTGAAATGAGAAAGCCGTGTTCAACGGACGACGCGCCCGCTAGGACCGCGTTCCTCACTGCCGGGTCGGAATTAGCGTGGCACACCACTTTGAGGTTTCGGGCCCCGGCCTCTTGACATATGACCTTCAATTCCTCCGGAGAGAACCCGCCTGCCGTGACCGGTTCACTTCTCCTTGTGCCGACGATACCCGAGTTTATCACCTTTATGAAGTCCGCGCCGGCGCCGGAAAGTTCGGCTACAGCCCTCTTGATACTCTCAATGCCGGTGACCGCCTTCCCTATAAAGCTGCCGTATCCTCCCGCGCGGTAAAGAGCCCACCCGGCAGTCTTTACCTTGAAGTTGCCGTCCAGAGATTTTTTCGCGACCAGCCCGATCCCGCTCTTGTGGCCCATGTCACAAACCGAAAAAATCCCGCATTTCCTATAGTGGTCAATTATCTCAGGCAATGCCTTTGCCATCATAGGCCGACCGTCAATCATAAAGTGCATATGGGCATCCCTGAACGGGGGTATACGCAGCAGATCGGGACCGGATTCTTCAGGA
>JARRRD010000095.1:0-7054 GCA_037381085.1 Candidatus Sulfobium sp. | reverse complement strand
GGTTGCATGGTCTTATGAGAAGACATCTTGTCCAGAGGCCCATATCGGAGGAGTCGGCCTGCAGGCTCTGCGGTGAGTGCTGGAAATACTGCCCGGCCGGGGCGATAAGACCTCGCGGGAAGAAGGTCCGCTTCGATTACGATAAGTGCATAAGGTGTTACTGCTGCCTTGAAGTTTGCCCCCATGGGGCAATCAGGGCGCGTGAGACCTTCCCCGGCAGGGTTGTGAGGAAAGTCTTGGGCCGGAAGCACTGAAGCCGGGCTCATTCAACGGGTGTGACTACCGCCATTACGACAAGGCGGCTGTCCCCTGCCTTGAAGCCGTGCGGCACGGACGGGTCGCAGAGGATGCAGGTCTCTTGGTCGGCTTCGATCGTTTCGTCGCCGACCGTGAAGGTCCCCTTTCCTTCCACGACATACATCAGCAGACGCAGAGGCGCCTTGTGGGGCGTCAGTTCCTGCCCGGGTTCGAGACACATGAGCGCGACCCTCATTTCGGGTTTGTCGGCGAGCATTTCTCTCCCGACTTTGTCGGGATAAAATTTAATCAACTTTTTCAGGTCAAGTATATCCATTGTTACCTCCTTCTTTGTATATCTCAATTATCGTATAAGGAAGGCAGGAGGGCTATGACGAAGATCATGATGGGACAACAGAGTTGTAAGCAAGATGGTTCTTGCATGGATATTCCGGGATCTGCTATTCTGAAACCGGAACTGAATATGGACAAAGCTCCTTTTGTCATCCCATCGGTTATTTTCCTGCTGATTTCAATACCGCTCGTGCTGGGGTGGATACCGAGAAACCGTTTTTACGGCGTGCGGACACGGAAGACACTCTCGGACAACCGGATGTGGCTTTCCGCCAACAGGCTCGGGGGTTGGTTTATCATTGCCTGCAGCCTGATATACCTTGCAGTAGCGGCGCTTGTACCTTTTTCCGCCGACATCACTTCTCCCTACTGGTGGGCCCACATGGCCGGCTTTGCGGTCCCACTGGTGGCCGGCCTTCTGATAATCCGTTATTACACGAAGCGGCTGTGATGGACTCTCCTGCTCCGGAGCCTCTCAAAAAAAGGACGATCGAGACCTTCAACACCGTCTCGGCCGGTTACGACAACCGCTCGCTCCGCTTTTTTGCGGAAAGCGCCAAGTGTATGGCTCGCTATCTGGATGCACCTGATATCAGGCGCGTGCTCGACGTGGCTACAGGCACCGGCAACCTAGCGCTCGAAATCGCGCGGACATCTTCCGACATTAAGGTGACGGGGATTGATTTTTCTCCCGGGATGCTGGCGCAGGCCCGGACAAAGGCGGAAAGGGACAGTATCGGGAATGCGGAATTTCTCGAAATGGACATGCATGAGATAACGCTTCCGGACAGCCACTTCGACGCCGCGGTCTGCGCCTTCGGAGTCTTCTTTGCCGAGGATATGACTGAACAGTTGCGACATATGGCGGCCAAGGTGAGGCCAGGAGGGAGGATAGTCATATCCTGTTTCTTCGAAGATTCCTTTCAGCCCCTTGTGGAAATTCTTTCAAGGCGGCTGGAGCAGTACGGCGTCGAGAGACCCTCGCTGAGGTGGATGCTGATCGCGACCGAACCGAGATGCCGGGCGCTCTTCCGCGACTCGGGGTTGAAAGAAATACGCGTGGAGCGGCATGACATCGGCTATTACCTGAAAGGCCCGGCGGAGTGGTGGAACGTGGTCTGGAACGCAGGATTTCGCAGCCAGGTAAGTCAGCTCTCCTCGCCGGACCTGGAGAGATTCAAAAGAGAGCACCTCCGGGAGGTCGAATCTCTGCGTACGCCGGATGGTATTTGGCTGAATGTGAAGGTGCTGTATGCAACAGGTATCAGGCCGGCGGTATAAACCTGCTGGAAGGCGATGTGCCGTCTTTGCTAAAATAATCCGTGATCGCCATGGGCGTGCTGACAGTTGCCAATAATACCGATCAAGGAAGGCTGAAAAGTCCCGCCGGGAGAAATGCCTGAAGGAGTAGTGAAGGGAGAATGAGCAAGGTCACAGCTTACCAGAATACCGACCGTGTCTGTTTCTGCCATATAAAGTTCGAGAGCAGGGAGCGCATCCTCGTATCGATCGCGAACGTGCCGGTGCCTGGCATCAAGGTTATAAAGCTTCTGTTCGGCATTATACCTTACAAGACTATCTGGGAATTCACTGCCGCAGGAGAGAAAAGAGCCCATAAAAAGATGATCGAGATGTTTTCTGACCGTAACTCGCATAAGGCGAAACATCCCCTCGATGCAATCATCGTAAAGCTGGCGCCCTGCAGGTCCTGCGGAGAAGCGATATGGGCGCTGCGAGAGGCGGAGGGAAAATTCCGCGGCGCCTGAACAAGGGGTAGAGCGGCTAATAGTATATCAGCTTGCGTTCCAGGTCGGTCGACCGGGAAATGCGTCTTGCTTCGTCGAGGGTGATGATGTCCTGCCTGCAGAGCTGAATAAGATGCTGGTCCATCGTCTGCATGTGATACTCGTCTCCCCCTTTTTCGATATGCTGCTCGATTTCATCGAGGTGGCCGTCCCGAATGCATGCCTTGATGGTAGCTGTGGCGTACATGACTTCCAGCGCCGGCAGAAGGGCCTCTCCGCTCTTGTTCCTCACCAGGCGCAGAGAAACGGTAGCCACCAGGCTTTCCGCCAGCCTGTGGCGGATGTTTTCCTGCGTCTGCGGCGGGAAGTACCCGACGATTCGGTTGATCGTGGACGCCGCGCTGTGCGTGTGCAGGCTCGACAACACCAGATGACCGGTCTCGGCGGCCTTAATGCATGCGTCGATTGTCTCAAGGTCACGCATCTCTCCCACCATTATGACATCGGGGTCCATGCGCATCGCCGCCTTCAGGGCGTCGCCGAAGCCGTCGGTGTCGATGCCCACTTCCCTCTGGATGATACAGCTCTTGTTCGAATGGAAGATGAATTCTATGGGATCTTCTATGGTGATAATGTTGTAATTGAAATTGTCGTTTATATAACGGGCCATCGAGGCGAGGGTCGTGGATTTGCCGTTGCCGGTGGGGCCGCATACGAGGATCAGGCCGTTCGGGGCCTTCGTGATATTCTCCAGAACGGGTGGCAGGTGGAGTTCCGAGAAGGTGCCTATATGGTGGGGGATGACGCGCATCACAAGGCCGATATGGCCCCTCTGGCGGAAGATGCTGACCCTGAAGCGGCCTACGTTTGACAAGGTATAGGACGTATCGAATTCCTTCAATTCTTCAGGCAGCCGCCGACCGTTTTGTTCCATTACCGTGGCGGCAACGAACTCGGTGTCTTTGTTTGTCAGGGTATTCAGCTTTGAGCGGATCAGGTGCCCCCGGGCCCTGAACATGGGGGGGTTGTCCACCTCGAAATGGATATCGGAGACCTGCTTTTCAAAGGCGATTTCAAGGATCTGTGTAAATGTGGCCATGTCCATCGTTATTTGCCTCTCGAATAGTATACCTTACAGATGCCAATTTTTTTCAGGAATGCGCCGCTGATGCGCGCGGAATACTGTTACTTACGGGTTGCTGCGGCAGCCTGCTTCCGGTAAAACGCGTTTTCCACAACCAGGCCCGCCTCATCGGCCAGAATTTCCAGTTCGTCACATCGGACGGATGAAGCCTCTCCGGAGCCGAAATCTCCGTAAGTGATTGTCACCGTCTTTCCACGGCTTTTCACCGGCAGGAGCATTATCGTTGCGCTGGCCGGTTCTCCGATGGCATCGAAGAGAGTATTTCTTAATGCCTCATCGTCACTGTCTCCATAAAAGAGTTTTCCGCTTTCAATCACCCGGCGGAGAAAGGGAGATCCCGCCAGCGGGACCTTCAATCTTGTCACCGAAGTAGGTCCCGCATCTCTTTCGGCATAAACTCCTATCGCCTTTTCTCCGGAAAGTTCGTTCCGGTGGACGACAAAGGTGATGGCGCGTTCAAAGGTTTCAGAGACAAACCTGAGAAGCGCCAGGGAAACATCGGAAGGTCCGTTGAGGTTCCGGAGCAATGCAGTTCGTTCCTTCAGTCCGCTTAAGGAGTTGTCCGGCGCATTGAGTTCCTTCTGCGCGTGAAAAAAGCCTTTTACGTAAGCATTGAAGGATTCAAGAAAATTCATCGTGTCCCCGATAAAGGCAGAATCCAGCCGGTCTCTTGAGGGTTTCGGGAACACCGCCCTCATGCCTTCACGGAGCGACTGCAATGTGAAACTGAAGTCCGCCGGAGACGCCAGCTGCACAGCCGAAACCATGGGATATCTTTCCCTGACCGTTGCCCTCATACGACTGATCTCTTCACCCGAGAGCAATCCCCCGGCTGCCTGAGGGTCGTCGAAAACGAGGATGGGCAAGACCTTTATCCCTATGCATTCGTCCAGGATGTGACAAAGCTCCTCCTCCCCATCCGACGAAAATACAAGGACGCCATCGTCCTTGCAGACGGTCATGATCGAGTGCTTGATTAGCTCATCCTCACTGACGAGGACCAGCGCCTTCGCCGGCCCTTCCGCCGGTGCCGGTCTCTCATAAGCATTTATGTTAGCCGTGGACTTCTCCAGGAAAGCAACAAAGGTCTCACGCTCTCCGGAAGGAAAATCGGCCATGATTTCCTCTATTTTTTGGCGGTGGATCGCGACGGGATCGAAGACTTCGTTCTCGGGCGGAAGGTCGGGTATCCTGCGCTCCAGGCTGTCGAGATCGCCCAGGCCGAGATCGTCTGCAGTAATGAGCGGACCGGCTGCCCCGCCATCCTCCGGCGAAATCAGGTCGGCGAAGTACTCTTCGTCTGAAGTGACGGTCTTTCCTTCCTTGCGGTCGCGCTCCCTTTCATCAAAAACACGGAGGGCGTCCATTAATACCATCTGCGCATCAAGACCTATTTTCTGTTCCATCTTGCTCAGGGGGTAGCTGATTTCGGGAGCAACGGTGACAACATCCGTATCAAGCGTGAAGGTGCCTTTCTCCCAGCCCAGCAACTCAACAATAGTGATGTCGATAAGCTTCTTCAGTCCCCTGAGTGCGTCGTCCTGACCCAGCTTGCCCAGTTCCAGCAGAGTCTCAATCAGGGGCTTCCGGTCTTTTCCCGCCTTCTTCTGCACATCCAGAGCCAGTTTGAGGTCTTCAACAGTTATCGCGTTCATCTTTACCAGAACGGTGCCGATCCTCACTTTACTGTCAAGATGGTTTGCGCCGACTATGTACCCGTTACTGAAAATGATCCGGCTCTCGCCCCTGGCCCCTCTGACAGAAAAGATTCCCGACTTCCGCGTTGTATTGAGCAACTGGATGATGTCTACTATGTTGAGGTGTTCCAAGTCGCCGGTAAAGGGCATAATCGTCTAGCCTGTCAATAAGAGGATTTTTTTATAAAGAAGAATACCATAAGAAACGCAGACCGGTAAATATGCCACCGCTCAGGAAAGAATCTGCTCCCATGTCTCCTTGAATCTGCTGAATCCGCCTTCTTCTATCGCTTGTCTCATCTGTCTGAAGAAATCGAGATAGAAATATAGATTGTGGATGGTGTTGAGCCTCATCGAGAGTATCTCGCGTGAGAGGAAGAGGTGCCTCAGGTATCCCCGTGAATAATTCCTGCACGCATGGCAGGAACAGTTCGGGTCGAGCGGGCCTGCATCGTACTTGAACTCCTCTCTCTTTATGCTTATCCGTCCTGTGCTTGTGAACAAGGTCCCGTTCCTTGCGTTCCTCGTCGGCATGACACAGTCGAACATGTCAAAGCCGGCATCGACCGCCTTGAGCATGTCGCCGAGGTCGCCGATTCCCATAAGATACCGCGGCCGGTCTTTTGGCAAGAGGGGTGCGCCGAAAGAGATGATTTCATGCATCTCCTCCTTGGGCTCTCCCACGCTCACCCCCCCTATGGCATAGCCGTCGAACCCTATGGAGATAAGGTCTTCGGCGCTCTTTCCCCTGAGATCTTTATACATTCCGCCCTGCACGATGCCGAAGAGCGCCTGCCCGGGGTTCTGATATTCCCTGCATTTCCGCGCCCATGATGTAGTCAGTTCCACGGACCGGGCTGCATATTCATGATCGGCGGGATAGGGGATGCATTCGTCGAAGGTCATGGCAATGTCCGAGCCGAGGATACCCTGTATCTTCATCGCCTCCACAGGCCCTATGAAATGCGGTGAACCGTCGACGTGGGACCTGAAGTGGACGCCTTCCTCCTCTATCTTCCTGAGTGCGGCGAGACTGAAGACCTGAAAACCGCCGCTGTCGGTGAGGATAGGCCGGTCCCAGCTCATGAATTTGTGCAGACCCCCGAGGGTACTGATAACGTCGGTGCCGGGCCGCAGGTAGAGGTGATAGGTATTGCCCAGTATTATCTCGGCGCCTATCTCCTTCAGTTCGTCCGGAGACATAGCCTTCACCGTGCCGATGGTCCCAACAGGCATGAATGCCGGGGTGTTGATCGTCCCCCTCCCGGTTTCAAGGACGCCCCTTCTTGTTTCACCGTCCGTCGATCTTATTCTGAAATTCATTGAGTTCCTGCCAGCCTCTGCAGATAAATCTAATTACTATCTTCAGGTCAATTAGGGCCGAAAAAAGTTATAGTAAACACTGACTCCCTGACATTATAATTTTGCGGCTTTCGTTATGCAAACGCACGGAAACCGCTGACCTGGCGTCCAGTGATTTACTAGGGATGGATTCAGCCCCCAGCGGGTGCCTTGCGGAGCCGCGCAAGACATTGATCTCCTTCCGCACTTCCGCCATCTTTCTGGGATTTCCTGTTGCCAAACCGGGAGCCTTTTGCTTATGGCCGGGATCCGGCAGGGCAAAGAGTTTCGCTGCAAATATTTTTTTGCTGCCCCCCCGACTTTTCTTGACAAAGATATTTTCATTACGGTATATTACCTTCTCGTTCTTTGAAAACTGTAAAAGGTGCGTAGCATACCTGACAATTCCTAGAAAATTTTTTGAGTAGACCAGTATCAAATGAGAGTTTGATCCTGGCTCAGAACGAACGCTGGCGGCGTGCCTAACACATGCAAGTCGAACGGAGTTAGTTTGCAGCACTGAGGGTGCAGGGGAA
>JARRRD010000094.1:0-12863 GCA_037381085.1 Candidatus Sulfobium sp. | reverse complement strand
GGCTTACGTTTGCCTGACATGTCTGATAAGCTTTCATCATGGAGGCTGGAAATGAACTGGTATCAGATTGGTATAAGAGAAGTATTTCAAGAATTGGGGACCTCGGAGAAAGGGCTCACCGAGGCAGAAGCGAAGCAGCGCATCGTGCGGTACGGGCCAAACAAACTTGCTGAAGAAGCAAAGATAAGCAAGCTGAATATACTTCTCCATCAATTTACGAGTCCGCTTATTTATATCCTGCTCATCGCCGGCATTGTTACCTTGCTGCTAAATGAATACATAGACTCAGGCGTTATTTTTGCCGTGGTAATACTCAACGCGATCATCGGTTTCATACAGGAATACAAGGCAGAGGAGAGCGTCAGGGCGCTCAAGAGGATGGTTGTGCCAAAGGCGAAGGTTCTTCGGGAGGGAAAGGAAAAAGAGATAAACAGCGAAGAGCTTGTGCCGGGGGATATTGTTTTGCTGGTCTCTGGAGGCAAAGTCCCTGCCGATCTGCGGCTTGCCCATACCATAGAGCTGAAGATTGATGAGGCGATGCTTACCGGGGAGTCGGTCCCGGCTGAAAAGACTACCTCAGCCATCAGAGAAGACCGGCTGACCCCCGGCGACCAGAGGAATATTGCGTTTATGGGTACAGTTGCGGTTACCGGAAGAGCAAAAGGCATCGTTGTTGAGACAGGACATAAGACGGTCCTCGGGCAGATTGCGGAAAAGGTCAGGGAGGTGTCTGCTATAAAGACACCCCTTCAGGACAAACTTGAACGGTTTGCAAAACTCATAGGAATAATCGTCATAGTATTTTCGACGGTGGTCTTTGGAGCAGGGATAATGCTCGGGGCAAAGACCGCTGAGATGTTCATGATTGCTGTGGCCACCGCTGTGTCGGCAATCCCTGAAGGACTTCCCGTTGCGGTGACCATAGCAATGGCTATCGGCGTGGCAAGGATGGCAAGGAGGAATGCCATCATCAGAAAACTTCCTGCTGTGGAGACCCTTGGCAGCACCAGTGTTATCGGATCTGATAAGACAGGGACGCTGACGAAGAATGAGATGACCGTTAAAGTGATTTACGACGGAAAACGCATGTACGAGGTCACAGGAAGCGGTTACGAACCAAAAGGAGAGATACTCCATGAAGGCATGGCTGTTGAGGCAAAAGATGAGAAACATCTTATGCACGTTCTGCGCATAGGCTTTCTCTGCAATGAGTCAAGTGTCTATGAGGAAGAAGGTCAGTACAAGGTCGATGGAGACCCGACAGAGGGCGCTCTCATTGTTTCTGCAATGAAGGCGCTACTGAGCGTAGATGAAGAAAAGGAGAAGTATCATCAGACTGCGATTATACCCTTTGAATCCGAGCGCGGTTTCATGGCAACGCTCCACGCGCACAGAGGAAAGAAGTTTATATTTGCCAAAGGCGCCCCTGAGAAAGTCCTTGATATGTGCGATCAATCCATTGACGGCAATGAGCTGGACAAAAAAGAGATTCCAAATATTGCCGCGGAATTTGCAAAAGACGGGTTGCGGGTCCTCGCCTTTGCATACAAGGAAGCTCCTGACGAGCTGGAAGACCTGACACGACACGATGTGGAATCAGGCCTTACATTTGCAGGATTACAGGGCATGATCGACCCTTCCAGACCAGAGGCGATTGATGCTATCGAGGGATGCAAGAGAGCGGGAATAAGGGTCGTGATGATAACAGGAGACCACGCTGTAACTGCATCTGCAATAGCGAGGAAAATTGGGATAAGCGGAGATGCGTCTGAAGTCCTCACAGGCAGAGAGATTGAGGCAATGAGTGATAAAGAACTGTTCAGTCAGGTGCAAGAAATATCAGTATATGCAAGGGTATCGCCCCAGCATAAATTGAGGATAACCCGGCAGTTGATTGAACACGGTGAGATTGTTGCAATCACCGGAGACGGGGTGAATGACGCGCCTGCTCTTAAGGCTGCCCATATCGGCGTTGCCATGGGCAGGGGCGGGACAGATGTGGCAAAAGAGGCGTCTGACATGGTTATCGCTGATGACAACTTTGCAAGCATATTCGCGGCAGTCGAAGAAGGCAGGGTTGTTTACGACAACATAAAAAAGGTGACGCTCTTTCTCGTATCGTGCGGATTTGGGGAACTGCTTGCAATCATCGCCACAATATTGATGGGGATCCCAATACCGTATATACCTGCGCAGATACTCTGGCTGAACCTTGTAACGAACGGATTGCAGGATGTTGCCCTTGCCTTTGAACCAGCGGAGAAAGGTGTATTACTGAGGCCGCCGAGGAGTCCGAAAGAGAGCATCCTGTCAAGTCTGCTGCTCCAGAGGACTCTTTTAATGGGGACTGTTCTGGCTGGAGGAACAATATTTATGTTCGTATCAAGCCTCAATTCCGGGGTAACGCTGGAGAATGCGCGCACCGTGGCTCTTACAACAATGGTCTTTTTCCAGTTTTATCAGGCACTCAATTGCCGCTCGGAGACCCGTTCCATTTTCAGGATGAGTCCGTTAGGCAATCCATTCCTCTTTTTTAGCATGATAGCTGCCTTTTTTGCACAGCTTGCGGTTATTTATGTCCCGGCTCTCCAATGGGTATTCAGAACGGTGCCGCTTACCGCAGACGAGTGGATAGAGATCGGATTAATAACAGTTACTATCGTAATTGCAGTCGAGATAGATAAACGGGTGAGAAAAAAGAAAAACGGGCATCTCTGATTGAAAACAGAAAAGGGCGAAATACTGAACCTTCCGGCATAGACGAGATGATAACGGAGGTCGATAATTTGCTGCCCGCAGGAGGCCTGGTGAAGAAAGGAGGTAAGAGTGTGATCACCGTAAGAGCCCCTCTCCTCGGTTCCGGGAAGACGAATTTGTTTAAGCTGCATCGTATCGGAGAAGGCAATTTACGGGCTGACCGGGGGGCTTCGTCGCCCCGGGACACAGCGGCGCAAAGAACCCGCGCCAGAGACCGCGGGTGGCGAAGTCAAATTGCATAACATTCTCAAAATTGTTTTTTTCCATTATGGAGTCATTTGCGTCATCATTCCCGCGCAGGCGGGAATCCATGTTTTTCAAGGTTTAAAGTGGGCCCCGCCTGCGCGAGGGTGACGATTTTTTTGAAAGTTGATCTTGAGATAGGTCCCAGTCTGCTTTCACCGTCCCTCTTTAGCCGGTTCGGGTTCTTTTTTCACCAGGAGCACTGAGCAGGGCAATTTCCTGATAATCTCTTCGTTACTTCTTCCGAAAAGGAAGTGCTCCATATGCCCCTCCTCGTGTGCGAGCATGACGATGAGGTCTATTTTTTCATCCCTGACCGCTTTGAAGATTTCCTTTTCAGGATCTCCTTCTTTATCCAACTGCTTTACCTTCATCCCTCTCTTCTTCTCCGAATTTATCATTGCGGTCAGTTCATCTTTCGTTTCCCGGAGAAGTCTCTTATACTCTTTCTCCAAAGATGGTATCGGCAAATTCCAGCCCTGAAGGCTGAAGGGATTATGTCTAACATGAATCACATAAAGTTCCGCCACATATTTTCGCGAGAGAGATACTCCATAACGGACAGCGTTCCTGCAGTATTTAGTGTCCCTGCTCACAACGAGAATCCGTTTAACATCTTCCATGACTGACCTCCTTATAGTCGAAATAATTACCCCTTCGAACAGCATTGTTTATTGACATCTGCCCTATATTGATATAGAAGGATATCCTGCTTGTTTAGGATCAATATGACGCAATGGGGTTACCCGGCCGCAGCACCTGATTTAAAGAGGATACGGGCGTCCACTGCCATAGCGCCCTTGCCCTTGTCGAAGACCATGAGCGGATTTATTTCTACCGCGGCGATCTCGGGGAGGTCCTCTATGAGTGCTGAAAACCGGAGGAGCACTTCCCTGAGCGCATCCAGGTCTCTTGGCGGGCTCCCGCGCCAGCCCTTAAGCAGGGGAAGCCCCTTCAGCTGAGAGAACATATAATCGGGGTCAATGTCCGTAAGAGGATGGAGAGAGAAGGCCACATCCTTCATCAGTTCAACCTGTATCCCGCCGAGGCCGACCATCACCAGAGGGCCGAAAACAGGATCAAAGGACATTCCAAGGATGACTTCCTCTCCGCCCTTAACCAAGGGCTGCAGGATGACGCCTTCCATCCGTTCGACCAGTCCGGCCGCCTCAAGGCGTGTTTCAATCTCTTTGTAGCCCTGTATTACCTCATTTTCACTTTGTAGCCCGAGCAAAATGCCGTGGACATCGGTCTTATGAGTAATCGTTGTCGAACGGAGTTTCATCACCACCGGAAACCCTATCTCTCCGGCCGCCTTTGCCGCCTCTTCAGTGCTGAACGCCGTCCTTGTTTCAACGGCAGGGATGCCGTATTCCTTTAACAGTCCCAGCGCGGTTTCAGGCGGAAGCCAGCCGCCGTTTTTGAGTGCCGCCGATGGTTCAAGATATTTTCTTGTCTTTTCCTCGTCCACATCGCGAAAGACCGGAACAGTTCCGGCTTCGAGGGTTTTGTACCGGGAGTAATTATAGGAATGAAATAAGGCCTGCACCGCGTCTTCCGGAAACATATAGACCGGAACAAGGCGGTCCGGCGCTGTGCGAATCTCGACGGTATCGGTTCGGGACATCATGAAACAGGCGATTACCGTCTTTTCTCCGGCATATCCGGCTATCTCCCTTTGTATCCCCGAGGCCACTTCCTGGTACGGCCTGACGGGGATATTGATGATGAGCGCCGCATCTATCGCGGGGTCTTCCAGGATTAACGAAAGTGCCTTCCCGAACTGCTCTCCCGTGGCTGATGCGATCATATCCACGGGGTTGGCGAGGGATGCCTCCTTCGGAAGAAATTCAGCGAGTTTCCGTTTAATTTCCTCCGAGAGGGGAGGGACAGAAAGTCCGTAGCTGACGGCCGCATCTGCTGCGAGTACCCCGGGCCCGCCGGCGTTAGTCAGTATCGCGAGCCTTGGCCCCTTCGGGAGCGGCTGGTGGGCAAGGTTCTTTGCCACGTTGAACATCTCCTCAATGGTATTTACCCTGATGACGCCCGCCTGCCTGAAAAGTGCGTCCACAGCGATGTCCGAACCGGCGAGCGCCCCGGTATGAGAGGTCGCGGCCCTCCCTCCTACGTCGCTTCTTCCTGCCTTGACCGCGATGATCGGCTTCTTGCGCGTAAGCCTCCTGGCCAGGCGGCTGAACCTCCTCGGTTTGCCGAAGGTCTCAAGGTAAAGGAGGATCACTTTGGTGTTGTCGTCGTCCTCCCAGAACTCAAGAAGGTCGTTGGACGATATGTCGATGCGGTTTCCGATACTTGCGAAGTGGGCTATCCCGAGATTATTGCTCTTCACATAGTCGAGGAGCGCGATACCGAGGGCGCCGCTGTGGGAACTGATGCTGACGCTTCCGCGCTGCGGCATCGGGCCGGCCATGGCGGCATTCAGGTTGGTCTCAGGGTCCGTGTTCATAATACCGAGACAATTGGGGCCTATCACACGCATGCCGTAGGCCAGGGCCTTTTCCCTTAGGAGCCTCTGCCTTTCCATGCCCTCGGGACCGGACTCACTGAAGCCTGCAGAGATGACGATCACGCCGATTACGCCCTTCCTCGCGCATTGGTTGATCACTTCAAGGACCTGTGCGGCAGGTACAATGATCACGGCGAGATCGACATCTCCAGGGACGTGTTCGACGCTGGGATAACTCAATACTCCGCCGACCGACGTGGTTTTTGGATTGACCGGGAAGATAACGCCGCTGAAACCTGCAAAGAGCAGGTTTCTGAAGACCTTGCCGCCGACCCTCTCAGGGTCACGGGAGGCGCCTATTACTGCGACGCTCCTCGGATAAAAGATCCTGCGCACGCCGGCGGAGCCTGCGATGTGTTCGCGGTAAGCCTGCCGCTTTGAATACTCTTCCTGCTCCTCAAGGTTGAAAATCAGTTCATACGCGCCTTCATAGATCCGTTTGGTGATAGAGAATCCGCTGTCCTCGAAGACCTCCAGCATCCTGGTATTTTCCGGCAGGACGCGCGCGATAAAACGCTTAATCCTGTATTTCTCTGCCGCCTCGGCAAGCTGTTCGAGGAGGGCCGTGCCTATCCCTCTTATCTGTATGGTGTCTTCGACTGCAAAGGCTATTTCCGCGGTCTTCCCGTCAGGGGAGAGGAACCACCGTCCGACAGCAACTATCCTCTCGGCTTCTCCTTCGCCCGTGAGCGCCACGTATGCGTATGTATCAGGAGGGTTTACCACGGTAAAATAATCCAGCTCCTGATCGCTGATATAGGTCTTCATGTAACCGAACCGCAGATATCTTGTCTGGGGACTCAGCCTGTAGAAAAGGTCCTTCAGTTTCTGCTTGTCGGCGGGGGTGATCGGCCGGACCTTGAGACTTTGGCCGTCTCTGAGTATGACCCTGATTATTGAAGGTCCGGCATCAGTCGGCGCCATTACTTGCATTCCTTCGTCAAAGTGGTTGTTTCTTTCCATCTTCGACCAATGCCTTTCTCAAAGATCTTCCGGAAATGAAACCCGTAGATCGACAGGGTAACGGCCTGAGGAAGGAGGCGCGGACGGCTGAACATGGTCCAGAACAGCAGCCTCCAATATTGGAACCGCTCTTTTCCAACGACCCCGAGGACAACGATCGACCTGAAAAACGCTCCGAAATAGTTAGGCCGGAATCGAAAGGCCTTCTTCTTTTTCTCGGGGGGGATGTATTCCCTCAGGAAGGTCCTGACCCTGTCATAGTAATGCCTTGGCGAATACAGGGTGCCGAGGACCTTTTTGTAGCCGCTGATCAGAAGGTCATAGTCCATCCTCGTGATAAAATTTGTCGTAAAATCCGTATTGTTCCCCGAGGTCTCCTTCAGCAGCCGCTTTTCCCTTTTGAGTCTCTCGTAGAGCTGCGTGCGCGGAAGGGCGGTGAGAATGCCGACCATGGCCGTGACGACGCCGCTTTTCTGGATGAACCTGATCTGGGTGTCGAAAATCGTAAGGGGGTCGTTGTCGAAGCCGACAATGAATCCTCCCTGCACCTCGAGGCCGGACTTCTGGATATTCCTGACACTGGCGAGGAGATCGCGGTTCCTGTTCTGGAATTTGCTGCATTCCGCCAGGCTTTGCTCATGAGGCGTCTCGATGCCGACGAAGACGACATCGAATCCTGCCCTGACCATCATCTCCATGAGGTCTTTATGATCGGACAGTTCTATGGACGCCTGGGTATTGAAGGTGAAGGGATGCTTTTTCCCCTCCATCCATTCGGCGATTGCCCCCTGAACCCTGACGCGTATACACTCTCCAGTTCCCTGATGACCTGGTCCGTATCTTTTGTGCGCGGCCTGCGGCCGCAGAGCAGGGTGATGTCACAAAACTCACAATTGTACGGGCAGCCTCGGGAATACTGGATGTTGATCGAGGCGTAGCGCCTAATATTGATGAGCCCCCAGAGAGGGATGGGAGTCTCCCCTACGTCAGCCCACTGGTCAGTTGTATAGAGATGGCCCGCAACGCCATTTCGGAAATCCTCAAGGAAGCGGGGCAGGGTGATTTCGGCCTCGTTCAGCACCAGATGGTCCACATCCTCCAACGCCTCATATTCGGTCGTGAAAAGAGGACCGCCGGCGACAATCCTGACGCCCGCGGCTTTGCATCTGCCGATCACTTCTTTTACCGACTCTTTCTGGACAGACATCGCGCTTACAAAAACGAGGTCAGCCCACGTCAGGTCCTCGTCATCCAGGCTTTCCACGTTCATGTCGACCAGTCTTTTCTCCCAAGCTTGAGGAAGCATAGCCGCTATGGTCAGCAATCCGAGGGGCGGACTGCTCGCCTTTCTGTGTATGAATTTCAGGGCATACCTGAAACTCCAGAAGGTTTCCGGGAATTCAGGGTAAATGAGTAGTGCTTTCATGCCGCATTGCCTTCTAACTGACGTCTCTCAACCTTTTTTGTAAAACCCTTCTTTTTTAACAGTCCGCCGAAACCCCTCCTTCGGTTTCCTGATAACATCGACTTTTTGCTCTATTTCCCCTGCATGTCTCTCATGTTTTTCCGTCACTATCTTTTCTGCCGCTAACCAATCCTCTAACTCATGCCCGTGAGCCCTGCCTCTTTTTTCATAAAGTTCGTTTGCAACCCTTGCAATCTCATCATGTAGAGCCTTTTCCCTTTTCATCCCATCCTCCCTTAAATAATATCTCTTATACTAAAATTGTCACACGAAAAGCCTCACTGTTTGTCATTCCAGCAAGCAGAGCGCGCCTGCCTGCCGGCAGGCAGGTCGGGAATCCTTCTTTTTCGAAAAGATTCCGGACAAGCCGGAATGACAGAGGGGTCCTCAGTGTGGCTTTACTAACGCTTGTCTTAGTAAGTGTTTTCATCTCAATCCTATCGACGCTATTTCTGGAAGTACTTCCGGACTCTTGACGCAATCTGACGGTCCGTCATCCTGTCGACTGTCTCAATACCTGCGATTCGTCCATCGAGATTGTTTCTTTTGAGACGTTTTTTGAGTTCGCCCTTTGCGTCGCCGGGACCGAATATCAGGATAGCTTCAGCCCACAAACCTACTTTTGTTTTCATAGATTTCTCCTTCGGAGATCAGATAGATCCGACAATTTCAATATACCACTATGGGGACGTTTACAGCCAGACGAGGGGAGGGCGGGGCACCATCACACAGTTCATCTCGCACTGGAAGATCAAGGACGGTGTGGCGGACGCTACTGACTGCGCCCTTGCGACGGACCATAATCGGGTTGCCCTTAAAGGCAAGCTCGATCTTGTCAACGAACGATATGAAGATGTAATAGTGGCCCTTCTCGATGACAAGGGATGCGCAAAATTCACACAAGGCATCAAAGGTTCCTTCGGCAGTCCCACGGTCGGCGCGGTGAGCGCGTTCGAGTCCCTTGCTGGCCCAATTTCCCATCTCTACAGGAAGGCAAAACGCTTTCTTCGAGGCGGCAAATGCGACGTCTTTTATAACGGCTCTGTGCAGCAACCTGCAAAATGATTCTCATCTTCTTCCTCCACACTTCTAAATCGCGATATAATGGCGAGAGATATGACTGATAACGAACACCGGCAGCGTATTCTCAGAACTATCGATTTCCGATGCTAACCCGCGCTGCGATGCAGTGAATAGGTACCCACTTGTCCAATGTCAAGGGCAGACCCATCGACCCTTTCGTTGGATTGCGTCTTCATACAGGGCTGACTTCAAAAGCCTGATATCCGGAGATGGACGGGCCGCTGTTGATCCTCTGAGAGGCACAGCCCGTCATAAGAGACGCAAGAAGAAGAAGTGAGATAATAATTTTTTTCTCCACCTAATTCACACTATGGAGCCAACTCGTTCCAATAAATGGCTATTTGTTATCGATCCCCTAACCTAGTCTGAGAGACTAATTACATTCTAACTCACAACAGAGGAAATTGTACCGTTAGTTATAGTCCGGCAAAATTCTTACGATTCTTATCAAGGGCGATCACCAGGAATTGGAAACCGAATGTACTTTCCGGCGCCTAGTATACCGTCTTGACTGAATTTTGCACTTCTATTATAGTTACCTCAGCAATTCTTATTTATAAGAGGGGAATGTTGAAGAAGGAAAAAAGAATTATTGCACGAGACGGGTTTCTTGCAAATTTTCGATTCTTCATCGATGACTTATCCGAAAACATTTATGATGCTATAACCGTTAATATTTCTCCCCATGGCTTAGGTTTCTTCACGGAGGCACCCATCAAAGAAGGACAGATCTTAACCATAACCGAACACCGCATACCTGATTTTAAAATCGGCAAGGTAGCTGTCACGTGGGTAAAGAAAGGCGACCGTTATTTTGAGGCGGGAGCCAGGTACATTTCCGACAGCTGAGGCCTTCGTCGCTGACTACCTGATCGAGAATCCAGCTGAGTTCCATATCCTAATCTTCGGAGCTATAGTGATGGCGAGCCGGCGTTCCCATGATCGTAAGGAGCAAGGAGGGGAGTCTCTTGGAAAGAGAGACTGAATCGGTCAGCCTTGCTATTCGCGGTTGAGCATTTCTCTTAGTTCCTTCCCCACCTTGAAAGAAAGCACCTTTTTGGCAGGTACTTCAACTGGCTCACCGGTTTTGGGATTTCTCGCCTGTCTGGGCTTCCTCGTCTTGAGCCGGAAGTTGCCAAAACCCCTTATCTCTACCTTATCCCCTTTGATGAGAGCGCTTTGCATACTCTCGAATACCGTATAGACAATTATCTCCACCTGAGCACTTGTGAGATCTTCCGCCCTTTCAGCGACTTTTTCTCCAAGCACCGACTTTGTCATCAATATCCTCCCGGGCCTTCTTCAATATCGCTATACTAAAGGAAAGTTCAAGATCCGTCAATGCGTTTTCCCTAAGAAATGCGTTAGGGGGGCACATCGATTCTTTGTAACTGTACATTATGTTCCTTGAGATGCACGCGAAAGCTAGAGGCAGCCTGGGATCCGCAAGGACCTACTACTTAGTTGACCGCAATTCCCTTTGCTATCCAGTCTGGGCAAGTTTAACAAAGAGAAAGGTTAAAATAGCTCACATCGCTGGACTTGACAAGAACTTTTGAAGTACATTATCCTTGCCAAGGGGTATGGCTGAATATCAGAGGACGGAGAGAAGAAGACATACACGCACGCGCTATCTGCAAAATTTGGATTTCTGCCTTGGCACTGGTGATGACATTTTCGGGGGAGTCACCATGGATATCAGTGATTCCGGAATGTGCATTTACGCATTACATGACATTTCAGAAGGGCAGACATTGACTATAAGAAATGCCGTTTCCATACCATCTCGGGTGGAAACAGTAATATGGGCAAAGGAATATTCGGAAGGTTTTTACAAAGCCGGGATAATGTTTAAATGAAGGGCCATTCCTGTAATGGCGAGAAGCAGGTACTTGCTTGTGTGAGTTTAAAAGGACTTAATAATGTTGCCTTTTTGGAGCGCAAAAAAGCGGGGATTAAAGCTATATGAACTCTTATAACCGGGAATGGAGAAGGCTTGCACAGAGTTACCCTCACCTCGATGAAGCTGAAGGCGAGGGAAGAGAAGCCGACTTTGAATAAGGCTGATAGAAACGAGTCTGAAACAATTCGGAATGCGGTGGCTAACGGCACATCAGATCGGAGGGCGGAAGTTCGGAGACTCGTAGCTGGGGATATTCTGTGGTCTTACGTCGCTGACGGAAGTGAAACTTGTTTCAAGGGAACAATAATAAATGAGAACGAATCCGGGCTGTGCATTCTGACGCTCGAACCGATAGAGGTGGCTTCCGTACTGAGGATTTACGGGAAGGACCGGCTAGCGGTGATAGATGCCATAGTTATACGGTGCAGGAAGTATTCTATCGATATATATAAATTGCCCGGACTCTTGTTAAGCAAATCATGATCCGCCAGTCCCTCCCTTTTCGGAATTACTCTTCTTGTCGATTAAAGCCTCTTCTAACACGGTAGCAGAGTTCCACGGGTTTACCCGTGGGTGGATGCTGCCCGGAGCGCATGTCCGCGATAGCGGGCGGGAGCGGAGGAGTTCCGGACGCAGGCCGGTCGAGCGCAGCTCGTTTCCTCCACAAAGTACCACGGGCTTGCCCGTGGGTATCAATAGTCTTATTCTTCCTGTAAGCCGCGCCATTTCAGCATGGTATAATAGTGCAGAATACGAATGGTATGAAGTGATGATTGGTAACCTCGGAGGGGAGAAAATAAGCATGAATGACTTTAAAAAAGGGGACTTGGTAGAGCTGAAAAGTGGCGGTCCTATTATGACCGTTCGGGATACCGACGATTACACGATGGCTGCAGGCATCAAAAATGGTGATGCGTACTGCGTGTGGTTTGACGGCAATACCCCAAAGTGGCAGGTTTTTGATTTGGGGATGCTGAAAAAGCATCAGAAATAGTAAAACTTTAATATATCTGCTCCCATACTCATGTAACAGTCCTCTCGACCGTAATTGTCTTAAATGATACTTCCACGTGGGGTTGAAAAAAGCAATATAGATACTCTGCGTTTGCGCCTGTCAACGCATTTGTCGACTCCTTCCTGTTATTCGCACTTGAAAGACACGCCGAGTCTCTGTACACTACTCTCAAGAATAGATATAGTTGCATTGGGGGACCAACATGCCAGAATACGATTATGTTTGCAGCAAGTGCGGAAAAGAGTTCGCGGTATTTTTTTCATTGAAAGAACTCGAAGCGAAACCGATTGTCAAATGTCCGCACTGTCAGAGTGATCAGGTAAAAAAGCAAATTACCGGCTTCTTTGCAAAGACAAGTAAGAAATCATAGCTCGCATTTTCTTCCTGTAACCCACACGGGAGACCTTCAGTCGCAGACGCAAGAGTTCTCCTGTAAACCAGCGGTTGTTATTAGGGTCAAAGGGCAGATCAAACACTGCCTTCAAGTGATCTTCGAGAGTTGTTTGCCAGATGCGAAGGTTCTTACGCGTTATTCGGCTTGTATTTCAATTGTTCCGTCACGGCAAGGGGTTTTATCAAGAAAAGCCGTTCTGGATGATGTTTCAGAAGGACTGACGATTGAAGATTAATTACAAGTGTTTCCGCCATGAGGTAAGAACCGCAGTTCAGGGAACTGAAAAAGAAGTTACCCAGAAATAATAGTCATTCAGCTTATCCACAGGTGTTACTAAGAGACCAAGATAGTATATTCCGGAAGGCAAGTCGTTTATAGGTATGTCTCCGTAAAGCGATTCATCGATTGGCCCGCTAGTGTTTGTTTTCCACTTGACAAGACCCGCTGAAAGAGGTTGCAGGCTCAGGTCCGGCTTTATTAAAAAATTATCAGTACTTATTGACGGAGCATAGACGG
>JARRRD010000093.1:22819-25062 GCA_037381085.1 Candidatus Sulfobium sp. | reverse complement strand
GCTGACTCTCCAGACATGAGGCCTGTGGCACTGTTTGCACTTCAGGCCCATATCCTGAATGTGGCGCTTATGTTGTCCGACGTCGAGAATATTGTTGTGGCAGGTAAGGCACTTGCTCCAGTCTGCCAGCGCGTTCTTGTGAGGTTTGTGGCAGTCGTAGCAGTCGAACTGCATCGGGGCGTCCTTGGTGACTTCGATCTTCGGTGCCTCGCTGATGATCTTCTTGCTTGGCATGAAATGCCTCACATCCATTGTGCCGTCGGCGATCAATTCCTTCCTTACCTTTTCGCCGCCGTGACAGAAAAGACATTTCTTTCTCCCCGGCAGAAGTGTGGGTGTCCTGTCGGTATGGCAGTTGAGGCATGCAAGGCCTTCCATGCCCGCGCCGTGGACGGTCCTGTTCTTGTGGCACTTGACGCAGAACCTCGCCGAAGTCTTGAACTCGTGGGTGATATAGCCGTGACATCTTACACACTCGATTTTTTCCCTGAAGACGTGCACGGCATGCATCGTAGACCTGTTTATCTGTTTTGCGTTCTTGAATTTGGGGTTTATCTTCCAATGGCACCTTATGCATACTTCAAAGTTGACGAGGACCTTTCCATGTCTTTTCGGAACCGCTTTCGGCCTGTTGACGACAAAGTTGATCAGCAGCCTGTTCTGCTCGGGTATTGTGAGATGATGGCAATCATGACAGTTGAGGTTCTTATGCACGCTCTTTGACCACGCGTTATAGGCCGATTGCATGAGATGACAGCTTACGCAGAACTTGGGATTGTTCTGCGTGAAATCGTAGAACTTGAAGGCTACGACACCACCGCCGACTACGATGACGAGCAAGAGTACTGCGATAATGATCTTGCCCTTCAGGGACAAGCCGGCCTTCAACCAACTGAACGGATTAAACATATTATGCTACCTCCCCTTTATCTGGATATCCTTCAACGCTTCGTAAGCCGCTCTTATCGTGGTCTCAATATCCTTCGCAGTATGCGCGAGGGACATGAAGCCCGCCTCGAACTGCGAGGGGGCCAGATTCACTCCTCTTTGAAGCATGGCCGAGAAAAACCCTGAAAACTTCGCGACATCCGATGTCTTCGCTGTTGCGTAGTCGTAAACTTCCCGGTCGGTAAAGTATGTGCAGAACATGCTGCCCGCCCTGTAGAACCGCGCTTTGACACCGGCACGTGCGGCAGCATCGGTCAGTCCTTTTTCCAGCATCGATGCCTTCTTCTCCAGGCGCTCGTATGCCCCTTTCTTCGAGAGCTCTTTTATTGTTTCGATTCCGGCGGTCATCGCCAGCGGGTTGCCTGAAAGCGTCCCCGCCTGGTAGACGGGACCATCGGGAGAGACAAGAGACATTATCTCTTCCTTGCCGCCGTATGCTCCGACGGGTAGTCCTCCGCCTATGACCTTTCCCAGGCACGTCATGTCGGGGTCTATCCCGTAATATGCCTGGGCCCCGCCCAACGAAACCCTGAACCCGGTCATCACCTCATCGAATATGAGGACGATATTATTTTTTCTGGTGAGTTTTCGAAGCGCTTCGAGGAATCCCGGCCTCGGGAGAACGCACCCGATGTTGCCCACAACCGGCTCGACGATCACGCAGGCGATGGAGCGGCCCTCTTTTTCTATTGTACGTTTTACAGCCTTAGCGTCATTGAAGGGGAGGGTGATGGTGTTCCTCGCGTATGACTTGGGTACGCCCGGACTGTCGGGAACGCCGAACGTGGTGGCCCCCGACCCTGCCTTGACCAGCAGGCCGTCCGCGTGGCCGTGATAGCAGCCCTCGAATTTGATTATCTTGTCCCTTCCCGTGAACCCCCTCGCAGCTCTGATGGCGCTCATCGTCGCCTCGGTACCGGAGTTTACCATCCTGATCTTGTCCATGGAGGGGTAAAGGCGCAGCACGAGGCGGGCAAGTTCCACTTCGAGAGGGGTCGGCGCTCCGTAACTTGTACCGTTTTCGACCGCTTTCTTAAGGGCTTTCACCACTCGCGGGTGCGCGTGACCCAGTATCATGGGCCCCCAAGACAAAACATAGTCGATGTATGAGTTGCCGTCAACGTCGTAAATCCTGGACCCTTTTGCCTTTTTTATGAAAAGGGGATGGCGACCGACGGCCTTGAATGCCCTGACGGGACTGTTGACCCCGCCGGGGATCAGCGACAGCGCTTTATCGTAGAGTCTCTTTGAACTTTTGAATGTTCTCAACTTTGCTCCAACAAACTCTCTAATAT
>JARRRD010000093.1:7394-22799 GCA_037381085.1 Candidatus Sulfobium sp. | reverse complement strand
GTCGTTTCGCTTGCCGCGTGTTCGAAAAAAGAAACGGCGCAGAGCGGTACCTACCTCGCCAGGGTCGATGGCTCAACCATTACCCAGGCAGATTTTGACAGGGAAATCCAGTCTCTGCCCGATTATGCGAAGCAGATGTTCGAAGGGCCTGGCGGCAGGGAAAAGTTTCTCGGCGAGGTGATCAAGAAGGAGATCCTTTTTCAGGAGGCGCTGAAGCAGGGCCTTGACAAGAGTCCCGAATTCATCATGAAAATGGAAGATGCAAAAAAGATGACGCTCATATCCGACCTGCTGGAAAAGGAGGTCATGTCAAAAGTCGAGGTGACTGACAAGGACGTCAGGGACTATTATGACCGGCATCAGAGGGAGTTTACAACAAGCCGGACCAGGGCCAGCCACATACTCGTAAAGACAAAGGCCGAAGCGGAGGAGGTGCTTGAGAGATTGAAAAAGGGAGAAAAGTTCGGGGAGATAGCGAAGAAGAAATCCCTGGACAGGGCCTCGGCGCGAAACGGCGGAGACATAGGTTATTTCTCCCGGGGACAGATAGTCCCGGAGTTTGAGGAGGCCGCGGCATCGCTGAAAATCGGCCAGATAAGCGGGCCTGTGAAGACCCGGTTCGGCTATCATATCATCAAGGTCACCGACAGGAAGGCCGGACCCGTTGCCGAATTCGACAGGGTTAAGGAGATAATCCGGCAGAAGCTGACAGGAGAAAAACAGAAGGAGGCATTCGATTCATACCTCGAAGCGCTGACCAAGAAATACAAGGTGGACATCATTAAAGAGGCGCTTAAGGCGTCTAAAGATACGGGCCGGAGCGCGGCGCCGAAGGAAAGCGATACCAAGTAGGCCGGACTCCGACCGAGGCGCATAGGCAAGGAGAAGGACCGGTTTTCGTGAGGGCACGACGCCGTTCAGTGACTTTCGGGAGATGGCTGACAGACCCCGCTCAAGGGCTGTAAGGTGTCGCTACAAGACCTGCCCCTTCCGCGCTTTTCAGAAAATCTTATGCAACAACAGGGTTTACCCTGCAGTCATTCCGAGACCGGAATATTATCTTGATTCAAGAGGGGCTACGTGCTTCATGAACTGAATCCATATCGGTAGCGCCGCCGCCGCCCCGGTCTCTTTCTTGCCGATGGGTTTATGGTCGTCCCTGCCTACCCACACGCCCAGGGCGAGATGGTCGTCAAACCCGATGAACCAGGCGTCGGTACAGTCGTTCGTGGTCCCCGTCTTCCCATAGACGGGCCTGCCCAGCACCTGCGCCCTGGTCCCCGTGCCTTCCGCTATTACCGCCCCGAGCAACTCCCTGATTTCCTTAACGACATTGTCGCTTAATACGTCCGTATAGTGCGGATAGACCTCCTCGGTTACGATGTCGTCCCTGTTCTCTATTCTGTCGTAATCGATCAGTCTTGTTTTCTTCCCTGTAGCCAAAGCCGAATAGGCGTGCACCATCTCAAGGAGGTTGACATCGGAGGCGCCAAGCGCGATCGGCAGATAAGGCTGGAGATTGGTGGTGATGCCGAGTTTCCTTGCCATCTTGATTATCGGCTGAACGCCGAACCAGCTTGCCATCCTCACCGTTGCGGCGTTCAGGGACTTTGCAAGTGCCGTCTCCATGGTGACCTCGCCGTTATATTCGCCGTCATAATTCTGTGGGGACCATTCCTGCCCGGGCGCCGGCCCCTCGATTGTAATGGGGGAATCGTCGACAATATCCGAGGGGATCATTCCTTCCTCCATCGCCATTGCATACACAAACGGCTTAAAGGAAGAGCCTGGCTGCCTCATGGCCTGTGTCGCCCTGTTGAACTGGTTTTTCCAGACATCGGACCCTCCCACCATCGCCCTTATCTCGCCGCTTCGCAGGTCTATTGCGACCAGCGCGGCCTGAATGCCCGGCTTTTCCCTTCTTTCGATATTTCTTACCCCGTCCGAGACGGCTTTTTCAGCGATATTCTGCATCTTGAGGTTTATGGTGGAATATATCTTGTATCCTGCGGTATAGATCTTGGCGCCGTATTTGAGCTCAAGCTGCTGCCTGAGCATCTCGATAAAATAAGGGGCTTCGTATTTCCTGTAATGAGGAGAGACCGGGACAGGTTCCTTCAGCGCCTTTCTGTACTGCGCCTCCGTAATATACCTGTGCTTGAGCATTTCACGAAGCACCAGAGAGCGTCTGTTCTTTGCCCGTATCGGGTGCCTGAACGGGGAGTAAAGGGAAGGTGCCTTTGGAAGCGATGCCAGAAGCGCTGCATCGCCGATGGAGAGGTCGGCCACGGGCTTGCCGAAATAGGTCTGCGCGGCGGCTTCTATCCCGAAGGCCCTCGATCCGAAGTAGGTCTGATTGAGGTAGAGGCCGAGTATCTCGTCCTTTGTGTATCTCTTTTCTATCTCCAGGGACAGTATCGCCTCCTTCACTTTTCTGATGATGGACTTCTGCGGCCTGAGAAAAAGCATCTTCGCAAGCTGCTGGGTGATCGTGCTACCGCCCTCCACCATGCTGCGCGCCTTGATGTCGTGAACGAAAGCGCGGAGTATGCCGATGAAGTCGATCCCGGAATGGCTGTAGAAACGGGCGTCTTCTATTGCAACGAATGCCTTCTTCACGTGGTCCGGTATTTCGTAATGCGGGACAAAGGTCCTTCTCTCGTAATAGAATTCCGCGAGCAACTTCCCGCCGGTGGAATAAACCTTTGAGGATTCCATCGGCACATAGCTTTCGATGGCGTCCACTTTCGGGAGGTCCGAGAGCGTCCAGAATGCCAGCCCCCCGGAGATCCCGCAGGCAGCCGCCAGGAAGAGGAAGAGGACTATGCTGCCTATTATTTTCGATCTTCTCTCGTGTCTTTCGAGTTCCTGCTCAAGTGTGGACATGTCGAATTATTATACTACCGCGGGCGGGGGGCTGACAAAAGAACTACCCCCGGCAAGAAGGGAGGGACAATGATATCTACGACCGGGCAGGCACGAGACCTGCCCCTACGAAAGGAATATTGAGCAGCTACTTCAAGAGCTTTCTGGCCCGTGCTACGATATCACCCGCGGTGAAACCGAACCTCTCAAAAAGCACCTTTGCAGGAGCCGAGGCCCCGAAGCGGTCCATACCTATCACATCGCCTTTGAGGCCTGCGTACCTGTACCATCCGGGGGTTGCTCCCGCCTCGACGGCCAGTCTGGTCTCGACCTCAGGCGGCAGAACCTTTTTTCTGTATGGTTCCGGCTGGCTCTCGAAGAACTCAAAACAGGGCATGTTTACCACCCGGACCTTGACTCCGTTCCCTCTAAGTATCTGAGCCGCCTCCAGAACGGGATGTATCTCCGAGCCCGAAGATATGAGAATAATGTCAGGTCTTCCCTTCGAGTCGGAAAGGATATACCCGCCCCTGAGCAGCCCGTCTGCGGAGGGAAATTTTTTTCTGTCCAGAACGGGAAGCTTCTGTCTTGTAAGGATCAGCGCATGAGGTCTGCTTCTGTCACTTATGGCAGCCTTCCAGGCAACAGCGGTTTCATTTGCGTCGGCAGGTCTCATTACCGTGAGATTCGGCATTGCCCTCAGGCTGGCAAGGTGTTCTACGGGCTGGTGCGTCGGACCGTCTTCGCCGAGCCCTATGGAATCATGGGTGAATACATATATCACATGGGCTCCCATGAGAGAAGCGAGCCGTATGGAAGGACGCATGTAATCCGAAAACACGAGAAAAGTCCCTCCGTAAGGTATAAGCATCCTGCTCAAAGCCATGCCGTTCAGGGCAGCGCCCATCGCATGCTCCCGTACGCCGAAGTGTATGTTCCTTCCTCCTTTAACGCTCCCGAAGTCGGCATACTTTTTCAGACGGGTGTTGTTCGACGGCGCAAGGTCCGCCGATCCGCCGACCAGTTGGGGAAGTATGTCCGCAACCGCATTCAGCGCCTTGCCAGAAGCGCTGCGCGTTGCGACAGGGCCGTCGTCCGGCGAGAAACGGGGAAGATGGCTTTCCCATGCCCTTGGCAAGACCCCCCCGGCGAAATCGTCCCATTTCTTCGCAAGAGCCGGGTATCTCTTCCTGTATCTCCCCAGGAGTTCTTTCCACTTCCGCTCAGCTGCCTTTCCTTTCCGCACGGCTTTTTTCATATGGGCAGACACCGGCCCGGGGATGCAGAACTTTCTCGAAGGAACACAGAGGTTTGCCTTGGTGAGGATGATCTCCTCTTCTCCGAGCGGCGACCCGTGGACGTCAGGGGTGCCCTGCTTGTTGGGGCTTCCAAACCCGATGCTGGTGTGGACGATGACGAGTGACGGCCTGCTCCTTTCGGCTTTCGCCGACTTTATGGCCTTTTCGATCCCCTTCAGGTTATCGCTTTCGCCGACGGCAACATGCCAGCCGTAGGCCTTGAACCTTCCGGCTACATCTTCCGTGAAGGTGAGGTCCGTGGAACCCTCGATCGTTATCTTGTTATCCGAATAAAGGTAGATGATATTTCCGAGTTTCAGGTGTCCTGCCAGGGAGGCTGCCTCGGAAGATATGCCCTCCATCATATCCCCGTCGCTCACTATGCCGTAAATGCGGTAATCTGCAATGGGAAACCCGGGTTTATTGAAAGTCTCGGCAAGATACTTCTCTGCCATCGCCATCCCCACTCCGGTGGCGAAACCCTGCCCGAGCGGGCCGGTGGTGGTCTCTACTCCACATTCGGGGCAGTATTCCGGGTGGCCGGGCGTTTTGCTTTCCCACTGGCGGAAATTCTTTATGTCTTCCAGCGATATGTTGTACCCGGTAAGATGGAGGAGACTGTAAAGCAGCATGGAACCGTGCCCTGCGGACAATACGAACCGGTCGCGGTTGTGCCAGAGTGGGTTCTTTGGATTATGCTTGAGAAATCCGGACCATAACACGTACGCCATCGGTGCGTCGCCCATCGGCATGCCCGGGTGTCCCGAGTTGGCTTTTTGTACGGCGTCTACCGCTAGCATCCTGATCGTATTGATGCACTGTTCGTCTATGCCTGCCTTTTTCACTTGTTCGCCTCCACTCAGCGGATCTTTTGGTAAATCCCTTCTTTCCCCCGCGTACCCCACACGCGGAAAGTTATCTTAACACAACTGAAACGTCGTTTTCACGCCCTCCCGCCCCTCTATGCAACGTCAGGGTAATGGAATCATGTCGTCACTACATGACCTTTTCGGTGGCCCTTCCGGCTGATTTGCAACGTCAGCGATAATTTAAATAGATGTCAGCATGCATTATGCTTTATATTAAAACTATGGGCGGCTGGGTGGAATTATACATAACTCATGATCAACTCGAGGCGGAGATGATCAAGGACATTCTCGAAAGCGGGGGAATAGAGGTGGTAATACAGTCGGCAAAGATTTCCCCTTACCCCGTAAACATAGGAAGGCTGGGCGAAATAAAGATCCTTGTGAGAGAAGAGGACAGGGAGACCGCAGAACAGATAATGAGAGCCGCGCCCCAGGAAGAGTCCGGGGCGGAACCGGAAGAAGAGAGGTCATGACAATCCTGCCGCTTTCCCTGTGGTGCGTTAGTGTAAAGATTTTTGCAGAGACCGTTCTTTAGAGTTTATTGAGGTTATTCTGCCACTGTCAGGTTCATATTGACCGGGAAGTTGCCTGAAGGGGGACTGTCTCTATATGGATGAGGGACTGAATGAGCTGAAAAAGGAAGTTTTTTATGGACTCCTGAACCTCGCGGGCAGGGTGTTCATCCTCGTGGAACATACAGACGGTGTTGTTATCGGCACCAGGGGGTTCCTGGCCGAAGAAAAAGAGAAAGGCATTGTTCTGGTGTTCAACAGCAAGATGAATTTTCAATGGGGTGACTCGGGACTTTCTGCAAAACTGGCTTTCGGGAAGACGCCTCAGCAGTGCTTCATCCCTCCCGATGCGATCATCTCGATTAAAAAAAGTAGACCGCCGGCACGGGATGTCTCACTGCCTTATTGTTGATGCTGTCAGGTCCGCCCTTCACACAGGAATTGCAATGCAGCCATGCAATGGCTATGCTTGAAGTAGCATGCTTGAATCATGGGATCGTACAGGTACCATGGCCGCCAGCAAGAAACAGTCGTGGTTTTGTCTGGTATTGACGGGGGCCGCCTATATACTCACGGAAGCGGTCTTATAGCCGGAATTTCTCAAACAAGTGGCGTTAATGCCTGAATTCGTTCTGCCGGAAGCACGGCGAGAGGAGGTTATGACAGAGAAAAGGGTGGAGAGAAGGACTTGTGAGAGGTTTGTTGTCCCGGGAGCGGTCGTTTACTGGAAGAAAAAGCATTTTGTCTTCTCCGGGGAGTTTACTGGAGAGTACTATCCCGTTGTTGATGTGAGTCGCGGCGGACTCCGTTTTTTGTACCATGAAGCGCTTGAAGCCGGTACTGCAGTCGAGCTTAAAATAGTCATCCCGGGGGAGAATGACCCGCTGTTCTTTAAGGGGGAGGTCGCCTGGACATCGCTGAATCCCGGAAGGAGTTATAAATACCAAGTGGGTATCCAATTCGCTCCTTTCGGCGAACAAAGGGGACAGAATTCCCGTGAGACCCTGGCGAGGATAATTTCCTTCGAAGAGAGGTTCAAGGCTACGTAGTCCGCCGGAGAATGCTGACAGAGAAAATCTAAACTGTCGGTGCTAAACTGAAAAATTCAATATTCTCGGAGGACTTGTGGAGCTTTCCGGCCTTGGCATTCATGACCTGATCAAGATGCGTGACAAAGGCGAGGTTTCGTCCGGAGAGATACTCGATTCGGTTTATGGAAGAATTGACCGGGTCGAATCAAAGGTGGCGGCTTACGTGACGCTGACAAGGGACGAAGCACTGAAGATGGCTGCGAAGGCAGACCGCGAGATCGCCGCGGGACGCGGCAAAATCCTGTCGGGCATCCCGATTGCGATCAAGGACAACATGTGCACTAAGGGCATACCTACCACTTGTGCGTCGAAGATCCTGCACAACTTTGTGCCGCCTTATGAAAGTACTGTCACCTCCAGACTGATCGAAGCCGGCTACGTCCTGACAGGCAAGACCAACCTCGATGAGTTCGCGATGGGATCTTCGACGGAGAATTCCGGATTTCATACCACGAGGAATCCGTGGGACACGGAGAGGATACCCGGAGGGTCGAGCGGCGGATCTGCCGCAGCCGTTGCTGCCGATGAATGCATCGCCGCCCTCGGTTCGGACACCGGCGGCTCCATCAGGCAGCCGGCCTCTTTATGCGGTGTGGTAGGCATGAAGCCCACCTACGGAAGGGTATCCAGGTATGGTCTTGTCGCCTTTGCCTCGTCACTTGATCAGATAGGTCCGATAACGAAGAATGTAACGGACTGCGCCTTGCTTCTGAACGTAATATCCGGCAGGGACCCCCTTGATTCCACCTCCGCTCCCATCGATGTGCCTGATTTCATGGCCGACATCGGGAAGGATATCAAGGGACTGAGGATTGGCGTCCCAAAAGAATATTTCATTGAAGGGATGGACCCGGAAGTGGAGGAAGCGGTCAGGGCGGCCGTAAGGAAGATGGAATCTCTGGGTGCGGTGCCCGTTGAGGTCTCCCTGCCCCATACGGATTATGCCGTTGCAACTTATTACGTACTGGCCACCTCCGAGGCCAGTTCGAACCTGGCCCGATATGACGGAGTGAAATACGGCTTCCGGGCGGAGGGAAGGGACCTGATGGACATGTATATGAAGTCACGGGCAGAGGGCTTCGGCGCGGAGGTGAAGAGAAGGATCATGCTCGGCACATATACCCTTTCATCGGGATACTACGACGCCTATTACAAGAAGGCCCAGCAGGTGAGGACACTCATAAAGGACGACTTCGAGAAGGTCTTCAGGGACGCCGACCTGGTGTTGACCCCAACGTCGCCGACCCCCGCATTTAGAATGGGAGAAAAGTCCGACGATCCTCTCAAGATGTACCTCGCGGACATCTTCACCATCTCGGTCAATCTCGCAGGCGTGCCCGGTATTTCGATCCCCTGCGGTTTTACACGGGACAACCTGCCGATCGGGCTCCAGCTGATAGGGAGACACTTTGATGAGGCCACCCTCTTGAAGGCGGCTTACGCTTACGAGCAGTCGACGGAGTGGCACAAGAGAAAGCCGGCTTTATGAAATACGAAGCTGTCATCGGCCTCGAAGTCCACGCACAGATGCTTACGGAGACGAAGATATTCTGCGGCTGTTCCACGAAGTTCGGTTCCGAGCCCAACACGCAGACGTGCCAGATATGCATAGGTATGCCGGGTGTTCTGCCCGTTCTGAACGGGAAGGCGCTGGAATTCGCGGTGAGGACCGGTCTTGCGACCCACTGCAGAATCTCGGAATACAGCCGTTTTGCCAGGAAGAATTATTTTTACCCGGACCTTCCAAAGGGATATCAGATAAGCCAGTACGAACTCCCGATCTGCGAGCACGGCTTTGTTGAGATCGTAACCGACGGAGATGTCCGGAAGATCGGGATCACCCGCATTCATATGGAAGAAGACGCGGGCAAGAATATCCACGAAGGCGGCGCCTACAGCTTTGTCGATCTGAACAGGGCGGGCGTGCCCCTTATGGAGATCGTCTCCGAGCCGGACATAAGGAGCCCAAGGGAAGCATCGGAGTACATGAAGAAACTGAGGGCCATCCTCAGGTATCTCGGGGTGTGCGACGGCAATATGGAAGAGGGTTCCCTGAGGTGCGACGCCAATGTCTCCATAAGGCCGGCAGGCCAGAAAGAATACGGCACGCGCGCCGAGGTCAAGAATATCAACTCTTTCAGGTTCGTAGAGAAGGCCCTTGAATATGAAATCAAGCGTCAGATCCAGCTAGTGGAAGGAGGGGGGAAGGTCGTCCAGGAGACGAGGCTCTGGGATGCTGCGAGGGGGATGACCGAGTCGATGCGCTCAAAGGAGGAGGCCCACGACTACCGTTATTTTCCCGAGCCTGACCTTGTTCCCATAGCGGTGGACGGGAAATGGCTGGATGAGATCAGGGCATCGCTTCCGGAGCTGCCCGATGCGAAGAGGAAGCGTTTTGTGGGAGATTTCGGACTCCCGGAGTATGATGCCGACCTGCTCACGTCTGAAAGGCCTGTCGCCGAATGGTTCGAGGAGGTAGTGGCGGCCGGGGCACAGCCGAAGGCCGCGTCGAACTGGATGATGGGCGAACTGATGAGGCTGCTGAACGAGGAGAACAGACCGATTGACGAGTGTGCCATAAAGCCGGAGCAACTGGCGTCCATGCTCAGACTTATCGATGCCGGAACTATAAGCGGCAAGATCGCAAAAGCGGTTTTCGCCGAAATGTACCGGACTGGAAGAGACGCCGAAGCCATAGTCAAAGAGAAGGGACTTGTTCAGATAAGCGACCAGTCCGAGATCGAGAAGGCCGTGGATGACGTAATCGCCGGGAACCCCAACGAGGTCGGGAGGTTCAGGGCGGGGGAGGAAAAGCTGCTGGGCTTCTTCGTGGGTCAGGTGATGAAGAAGACGAAGGGCAAGGCCAATCCCAGGATGCTGAACGACCTCATGAAGAAGAAACTCGGGGGCTAATGTTCATCCTGACGTCGCAAAGCCGCGCGGAAGGAACATCGAAAAAGTCTTGTAATGACGACATGATCTATCCATCTTCCACATAAATGAGGATCCACCGGTTAGTGACTTTCGGAAGATGGCCGGCAGACCCCTCTCAAGGGCAGTAAGGTGTCGCTACAAGACATTTTTCGCTGCCCCTTCCGCGCTTTTCAGAGAATCTTATGCAAAAGTAAGGTCTATTTTCCCTGCGTCTGGCGGTAAACTGTTTTTTCATATTTCTTTACGGCTTTTGAATTCCGCGCCTGTTGTTCGACAGGAATTGCATTTCAGGCTGGTCATTTCCGAGGCGATAGCCGGGAATCCATTCTCAATATTCTTCGGGAAGTATCCCTTTCCACGGTAGTGTTCTAAAATGTTTATATGGCGCTGCTTGAGATAAGAGATCTTACGTTTGAGGCGGGCGACAAGAAAATCCTTGACGGGTTTAATATGACTATAGAACCCTCGGAAGTCCATGCCCTGCTCGGCACCAACGGGACCGGTAAGAGTACCCTTGCGTATCTGGTTATGGGCTGCGGGGGGTACAGGCCTGCATCGGGTGAGATAGTGTTTGACGGCAAGGTGATCGATGACCTGAAAATCCATGAAAGGGCCCGGCTTGGCATAACAATGGCCTGGCAGGAACCTGTCAGGTTCGAAGGTATCTCTGTTAAGGATTACCTTGCCCTCGGGAACGAGGGCGCTGACCCTTCTTCCTATCTCCGGATGGTCGGGCTCCACCCGGACCTTTACCTGCGACGCATGGTCGATAAGGCCCTGAGCGGGGGCGAAAGGAAGAGGATCGAGCTTGCCTCCGTTCTTGGACTCAAGCCGAGGCTTGCCGTTCTCGATGAACCTGATTCGGGCATAGATATGCTTTCAACGCAGGATATCGTCAACGTTATCAAGGCATTCAGGGAAAAAGGCGCTTCGGTGCTTTTGATTACACACCGGGAGGAGATCGTGGTGATTGCCGACAGGGCCTCTCAGATCTGCAACGGCCGGATAGTCTGCACGGGCCACCCGGAAGAAGTGGCTGAATATTATAAATCCAGAAGATGTATTGTCTGTGACGGAGAGATGTGCGTCTATGTCTGAGCTTGACTCGTTGATGGAGGCGTTTGGAGAAGCGGGCGGCGACAAAACAGTTCTCGCCAGTGAAGACGTTGCTCACCTTGCAGCAAGCGGCCATAAATTGCTGAGCATGAGAAGCGTCAAAGGGCTTGAAGTCTCAGCCAGGGAAACACTTACGGGCATCAGCGTCTCTGTTACCGTCAGGGAAGGGGTGGAGATAAAGAACCCCGTGCATCTCTGCTTCGGTGTGCTCCACAAGAAGGGAACTCAGAAGATCAAAATGGATGTGAAGCTTGAGAAGAACTCATGCGCCGGCTTCATAGCCCACTGTATTTTTCCCAGGGCGGAGAAGGTAACACACATCATGGATGCCGTGGTCGAAATCGGCGAAGGGGCTGAGATGAGGTATTCGGAGACCCACTATCACGGACTATACGGCGGGATAGAGGTAAGGCCGAGATCAGTGATAAAAGTCGGCAGGAACGGCAGGTATTTCGGTGACTTTACCTTGACCGCCGGACTGGTCGGATCGCTTGATATCGACTATTCGGTCGAGGCGGGAGAAAACGCTGTGAGTGAATTGACGGCGAGGGTATTCGGACACGCCAACGACGACATCAAAATAAAGGAAAAGGTTTCTCTTGAAGGTGAAAAGGCACGGGGTCTGATAAAAACGAGGATCGCCATAGAGGATGAAGCCACTGCCGAGGTGACCGGCATCACGGAAGGGAATGCCGCGCATGCGCGGGGACATGTCGACTGCATGGAGATAGTCAAGGACAACGCGGCAGCCAGGGCGATCCCGATAGTAAGCGTCACGAATCCCCTGGCAAAGGTAACCCACGAAGCCGCAATAGGGAGTGTCGACAAGAAACAGATGGAGACCCTCATGGCTCACGGACTGACCCCCGGGGAATCGGTGGATATGATAGTAAAGGGGATGCTCCGCTGAACCTGTACCATGGCCCGGAAGAGGCACCGAAAAAGGTAGCCGCGTCCCGCAGAATTGAGGGACACTCCGGCCCCCTTCTTCTTGTAAGTACACCGGTAAGGCAGCCGTGATCGAAGTAACGGTGACAATCAATGCAGGTATCAGTAAGGTGTGGGAAATGTTTGTGGACCTGTCGCGCTGGCGTGAGTGGAACACGGTTCTGACCATTGTATCTCCAGGAGAAGAGGGGAAAATTGCAGAAGGAAAAAGTTTTGCGTTCCTGATGCGGCCTCTTGCGTTTGTCGGGCATTTGGAACCCATGGCTGAAGAAGTCCTTCCATTCAAAAGGATTGTCCTGACGGGACACAGGTTTGGAATAAGGGCGAGGCATGAATTCTTCTTTGAGGGGAACGAAGCCGGGACCACGGTGAGGAGCAGAGAGACATTCACCGGGATAACGCCGGCTTTACCCGGTTGGAGCTTCCTGCAGTGGAGGCTGAAGAAACTGACGGGTTACATGTTGCGCGATCTGAAAATTGCCGCCGAGAGTTCACCGTAGGGGAGAGGGGAGATCAGAAATCGCCGCTGTAGTACTTTTGAAATGCCGGCAGTTTCAGCAAGGAAATGAATACCTTGAAAAGAGAGGACTGAAAGCGGGGCAGCCTGTCGAATATATATAAGATGCGCTCCTGTCTTTTCTTATACCTGATCATCTTTTTTATCCCCTCAAAAGAATATGTATTATCCAGTATGTGTCTGGCTACATCATCGCCGCTCGTCAGGGCGTATACCATCCCTTCCCCTGTGCAGGCGGAAGCGAGCCCCGCGGCATCGCCGGTCAGGAAAATGTTATTGAATTTTACCCCCCTGTAAAGGCAGTTTACCGGCGCCCCTTCAAGCTTTGCCGCCCCGGCAGAGACAAATGTCTTATGAGGAAAAACCCAGCCGTATCCGCTGCCCAGCAGGTGAGGGTTAAAAAACCAGACCAGGTCATCGCAGGTTCCGGGGATGATATACTGGATGCCGACGTATATCTTGTTTGCAAGCCCCAGATATCTTCTGACCACTGAATTCGACCCGTCGGCGCCCACAAGATAAGTGAAACGTATTCTCCTCTCTTTGTTCAGCACAACGCAATTACTGTCTATGTGTTTGACGAAGGCCCCTGTCTCGACGGTAATATTCCCGTGCCTTTTGATCAAATCAAGCTGATATCGACCAAGATCGGGCCTGTCTATGATATGCAACGGGTTCCTCAAATGTATGGAATATTTTCCCCCGTTCAGGATAAAATGGTGCCGCTCGAAAGTTGAAGTCATCGAGTCAGGCAGGGTCAAATAACCGTCGGGCAGTCTCAGACCTCCAGCGCATGCTTTCGATCCCACGGCGCTTTTCCTGTCAAGTAGTAGTACGGAAAAAGCCGTGCTTCCCAGCACTTCGGCGCACCGCAGCCCTGCAGGCCCGGCACCGACAATTACGACGTCATATGATTCCATTTCATGACAATCCCAACCGTTTCCCCATGGTTTCGAAATAAGAGGGGAAGCGTTCTCCGGCAGCCGTTCCTGGTGACCCCGGCATACTGAAAATCTATCAGATTCTGTCTGCTTCTGGCAATAGACGGGTCCTTGGGCCCTGCCGTCTCCGGGACGATTATGCATATCTCGGCTGCGAGATCGCCAACCTCGACCTCACTACATAACCCGACCTGAATTTATTCGGATGTCATGGAAGTTGACGCCAGTTGTCCCAAGGGTACGGATATAGTAAAAAGGCTCTCCAAGCGATAAGATCAAAGAAAGAAGGGGCGTCCGGTGTCCTTTATCCAGATCATGAATGACAGGAGGTGTTCCGATGTCGGTGAGAAAACCTTGCGCACGACAATTTTATCCCGGCGATTGCAGGTCCCGGATAGAGAAATTTCTGGAGGGGTTTGAAGTCCCGGAGGAGCCCGTGAAAGCAGTGGCAGGTGTAGTCCCTCATGCGGGATGGACATTCTCCGGTGCGGTCGCGGCGAAGGTCTTTAAATGCATCAGCACAAAGAGCGACCCTGATGTCTTCATTGTTCTGGGCGCGGTACATACGTGGAGACCGCGCGGAAATTCAGTGTATGCAAAGGGTTCATGGGAGACCCCTCTGGGCGAGGTTAAGGTCGACGAAGAGGTCGCTTCACGGTTGCTTGACCTTCTGGCTGAAGATATTGCCGAGGACCCTTCGGCACACGATGGGGAGCATTCCATAGAAGTCCAGCTGCCTTTCGTAAAATACCTGTGTCCTGGCGCGAAGATAGTACCGATTGCAATGCCACCCCATGAAAACGCACATATGATCGGAAGAAAGATCGGTGAGGCCGCATCACGGATCGGGAAAAAGATCGTGGTCGTCGGCACAACCGACCTGACCCACTACGGAGACGTCTATGGTTTTGCGCCTTACGGTTACGGGACCGAAGCGAAAAGGCGGATGAGAGGGAATGACCTCAGAATGATCGAACTCGCCTTAACCATGAAATCAGGGGACATCCGAAGGGAGGCGGAACGGAATCACAACGCCTGCGGGTCAGGTGCTCTTGCGGCAACGGTGTCGGCGGCAGGGGCGATGGGGGCCGGGAAAGGACATCTTATCGAGTATACGACAAGTTATGACGTTATGCCCGAAGGCGAGTTCCAGATGGCAGTGGGATATGGAGGAATTTTATTCTAGCGGACTTGTGATGACAAACGGATAGACGGCCTGCCGTGCGCACCTCTCCTGTGGCTTCTTTACGCCTGTAAGCGGAGCAAAATAACAGTACCGGGTCGCTTTGTGCTGTGGCTTTGATATATAATATTGCTTCATATAAAAGAGGCTATGGAGAGATGACCGAGCGGCCGAAGGTGCACGACTGGAAATCGTGTGTGCGCTAACCCCGCACCGTGGGTTCAAATCCCACTCTCTCCGCCATTTATTTGTTTTAATATCAAGGGGTTAAGTACTAGGGAACAGGCAAAAAAACTACCGCACAACTACCGCACATCGCTTGCTCAGCACGGTAATAATTGGGGTGAGCTGTCATGGTAAACTTCCAGGAAAAGGCGAATTTTATATGGCAGGTGACCGACGACATCCTGGGCGCTTCGTTCACCTTTCTCAGAAGAATTCACACTTCGCTTTAACGGTTCCTTAAAGGAACCGCCTGTCTGTCTGGCCTCGTGTATTCAACTTGACAAGGGGATTCTTTTCTGGAAATATGAAGCAGAATGCTTAAATGGGGGGGATTATTATCGACGTTGCGGTGTCGAATAACCTTATTCGGCATTATCGCCATGATTCCGTTAGTGGGTCTCACCTTTTATAATGACCTTAAATATCGCAACCAGGAAGAATCCAAGGCAAAGAGAGACATTAGAATCACCGGCCGCCTGTTCGCATCTAACATAGAAAAGTCGGTAGAAGGTGCCAGACAGCTCCTGGTCGCCGCATCACAGTCATTGGAAGTCAGCGGGCGAAGCGAGGACCTATGCAAGGGGTATGTTACCAAGTTGACGGAGATATTCCCGCAATATTTGAATGTTCTGGTTGTGCGTCCCAACGGCGACGTTCTTTGCAGCGGCCTCCCCTTCCACTCGCCGGTCCATCTTGCCGACCGCCTGTATTTCCGCCGGGCATTGAGCGAGGGCGGCTTTTCAATGGGTGAGTACCAGGTCGGCCGCATCACGGGCAGACCCTCGATCAATTTCGGCTACCCTCTGCGAGACAAATCAGGCACAGTGAAAGGCGTTGCCGTTGTGGCCCTCGATCTCGCATGGCTGACCAAGTCTCTGGAAGGGATCAGACTTCCCGAAGGCTCTA
>JARRRD010000093.1:0-7361 GCA_037381085.1 Candidatus Sulfobium sp. | reverse complement strand
GGCTCGAAATGGATAGGCAGGTCCATTAAAAAGGTGTATCCACTGGTATCGGTCACAGGACGCTCGCATGAATTTACATCTGAAGAAAGGGGTAACGATGGCCTCACATATTATTTGTCCTTTGTCCCAACTCATACCGCGGACGGTCTGCTATACACAGTGGTCAGCATTTCCAAGTCGTCGGTACTCTCCGGGCCGAATCGTATCCTCATTGCAAGCCTGGCCGTTTTGGGATTGGTGTTTATCCTTGGCCTCGCATTTGCTGCGAGCTACGGAAGACTCTTTCTTGTCAAACCTTTCGATAAGATGCTGAGAGTCACAAAGAGTATAGGAGAAGGCGATCTCGGCGCGCGCGTCGGCGTTCCTTACGGGCCCGGTGAGTTCGGACTATTGGGAAAAGCGCTCGACGATATGGCTGGCTCCCTCGAGAAGTATTTTATTGAGCGGGCCAGGGCTTGCCTTTCCCTGGAGGAAAGCGAAGCCATGCTCAGTAGTTTCTTTGATAGCCCGGGAGCGATGAGAGGGATTGCAGTGATAGTAAATGGAGATATCCGTTTCCTTTACGGAAACGAGGCCGCTGCAGCGCTCTTTGGATATTCGAAAGAATCATTCAGGAACAAATCTGCCTCCGAGATGGGTCTCTCTCAAGAGCTTGTAAAACTCTGGCTCGACCGGTATGAAGAGAGCAGAAAGTCAGGAAAGGCCGTCAGTTTTGAGTTTTCCCATGGTGAAGGTCCCGAAAGGAAGTGGCTTGCCGCAATGGTGAGCTTCCTGGGGCCGTTGTCAGAAGGCGACCCCAGGTTTGGATATGTTGCGCATGATATCACCGAGAAGAAGCACGATGAGGCCCGGATCGAGCGGCAATTTAACCGTCTCGCAGCCCTTCGCGATATCGATATGGCTATCACATCCAGCCTCGATATGCGCGTCATGATGCGGATAATCATCGACGAGGTGATAGGTCAGCTGCATGTGGATGCCGCCGACATCCTGCTTATCAACCCCCATGAGATGACTTTGGAGTATGTTCTGGGCCGGGGTTTTCACACTGATGCCCTGAAGTACAGCCGGTTACAGTTGGGGCAGGGACACGCAGGCGTTGCAGCACTTGAGCGAAAGACGATTCACATATCAGGTATCAACCTTGACAGTGACAGTTTTGGCCAATCGAGGGAATTGCCCAAGGAAGGGTTTGTCGATTACATTGCGGTGCCTCTTGTTTCGAAAGGACATGTCAAGGGCGTACTTGAAATCTTCAACCGTACACCCCTGGATGTGGATCCGGAATGGAACGATTTCCTCGAGGCACTGGGGACCCAATCAGCGATTGCCATAGATAACGCAGACATGTACAATAATCTTGAACGTTCCCACGCCGAGCTTATTTTGGCTTATAACACCACCCTCGAAGGCTGGTCAAGGGCTCTAGATTACCGGGACAAGGAGACTGAGGGTCATTCTACGAGGGTTACTGATTTGACGGTTGCGACGGCCAGGGCCATGGGCATGACTGAAGCCGAACTGGTGCATGTTCGCAGGGGCGCTCTGCTTCACGATATCGGCAAGTTGGGAGTGCCGGACAGTATTCTCCTGAAGCCCGGCAAGTTGACGGATGAGGAATGGCAAATTATGAAACACCATCCGGTAATAGCGTATGAATTGCTTTCGCCGATTACCTTCCTGAAAGAGGCCGTGGACATCCCGTACTGTCATCATGAAAAATGGGACGGGACAGGCTATCCGAGGGGCCTCAAGGGAGAACAGATACCTCTGGCGGCACGCATTTTTGCGCTCGTCGATGTGTGGGACGCCCTGAAATCCGACCGGCCCTACCGCCCTGCATGGTCGAACGACAGGGCGCTGGAATATATAAGGGACAGCGCGGGCTCCCATTTCGATCCCGAAGTAGTCCCGGTCTTTTTGAATCTCATCGAGCAGATCTAGAGAGTGTGCTGTCAACAGCCGGGGACAGTCGAGCCATCGAGCAAAAAAGGGTCGTTTCACCTATTGTCTGGTTTCGTGAGTTCGCCTTGACAAGGGGGGATTTTTTTGAAAAATAGGAGAAAACATAAGGAGGCGCTTATGAAAAAGAAATTAAATTGCTGGGAGTTTAAGAAATGTGGGAGACAGCCGGGAGGAGAACACGAACGTGATCTCGGAATATGTCCCGCTGCTGTCGACAGAAGACTTGACGGGGTTCATGGCGGAACAAACGCGGGAAGAGCTTGTTGGATACTGACTGGCACCATGTGCGGTGGAAAGGTCCAGGGCTCATTTGCCAGGAAGTATGAAAACTGTGAGATATGCGATTTTTATAAGGCGCTGAAAGAGGAAGAAGGCCCTTCGTATGAGTTGGCGATAGTCCTTCTTAAGAAATTGAATGCCAAATAAGTCATCTATGGGCTAAACTGCGTTTACCTCCCGCGCTCCGGAGGCGGCGGCATGTCCATGGAATATGGGAAGTTGGTCCTGTGCTTATCTTTATTCGCCGGCCATCCCAGCGAAAATAATCTTGCCGGTCTTTTTTGAGATCAGGAGATAACGGGGGGGCTGGTCGTCATGGGGTAAGGTGCCGTCTGAGGAACCAAAATTGACCGGCAGTCTTTAAACTCTTCTGAACTCTTATAAAGGGACGCATCAGGCAGCACGCCGGTAACAGTGATCTGTCCCAAGTACTGTTCACCAAGATATCGGGTAGCAATAGATAACGCTCTCTCACGTGTGCAGTTCAAGCCCTTATAGCTTCCCCTTCGATTCCAGGTAATTGAAAATCAGGGATTCTATTGGGAGATTACTTGCATACACATATTTGACAAGATTATTGACTGTTGATATCTTGCTTCTATATATGACGGTAAATTGACGATGATCAAAATATTCTTCCATATGCGCAAGCTCTCTTTTCTGACGGTTTTGCTTTGTGTAATCGTACTATGGTTTCGGACTCCGGCATCATTTGCACGGAACAATCCTGAAGAAATCGTCGCAGGCGTACCCAGCGACTTTCCCCCGCAGTATTCGATCGACCCGAAAACAGGCCAGCCGGAAGGATTTGCTATTGATGTTATGAACGTACTGGCCCGAAAGACCGGCTTGAAGGTCCGCTACGTTGTCTTCAATAGATGGCACGAGATAATCCAGGCCATGAAAGAAGGGCGAATTGATGTGGTCCCTAACGAAGGAGTAATTGAAGAGAGAAAGGATTCGACGAACTTCACCACTCCTGTTGAGACTTTTGACATAAGTATTTTTGTCCGTAGCAGTACGACCTATATCAAAGGCATTGATGACTTACGCAGCCGCAAGGTAGCCGTGGTTTCCGATAATAAAGGGCTTTTTATAATGCAGGAATATGGAAAAGCTGAGCTTATAATATGCAGTTCCCTTGAAAAAGGGTTTTTATCTCTGATATCGGGAAATACCGATGCCTTTGTCTATCCTGAAGCTCCGCTTCTCCAGATTGCACGAATAAGTGGGCTTGAGGATCGCATTAAAACAGTCGGGAAACCGCTGTTCGAGGTCAAGCGGGCCGTCGCCGTAGCCAAAGAGAAAACAGAACTTTTTAATGAGCTTGATAAAGCAGTGAAGGCGTTTGTTGCCTCGCCGGAATATAGAAAGATATATGCAAAGTGGTATGGCGCTCCTCAACCGTATTGGAGCGTAAGGCGCGTATTGATTGTGGCCGGACTTACCTTTGCTCTTATTCTCATCGTAGTCGTGACATGGCATTATTTTTCATTGATCCATCTGAACAGGGACTTGAAAGATTCGATTGAAGAACAGAAAAAAGCGAAACAGTTGATCGAAGCGTCCGAGCACAGATTAACAGCCATGTTCCACACAGTAAACGATGCCATTATGGTTCTGGACCCGGCGGGGGGCCGTATTCTGGATGTCAATGATATTGCCTGCGAGCGGATGGGATATCGGCGGGACGAACTTCTAAAGATGTCGCCGAGAGATCTTGATGCGCCCGAATATGCCGCAAAGGTATCTGAACGTATCGCGGACATAGAACGGAGGGGTAGCGCCATCTTTGAGACTGTCTGGGTGGCTCATGACGGCAGGACTATTCCGACCGAGATCAGTGCCCGCACAATGACACACGAAGGCATCCCGGCTATACTCAGCATTGCCCGCGATATCACGGAGCGCAAGCTGGCGGAGGAGGCGCTGAAGAAGAGTGAAGAATTTAACAGGAATATTCTGGAGACAGTTGATGAAGGTTTCATAGTGATAGACCTCGAATACAGAATTATTTCGGCAAACAAGGCTTATCTCAATATGGTTAATAAGTCGGAAGAAGATGTCATAGGAGAGTATTGCTATGAACTTAACCATGGGCTGTGCAAGTCTTGTTGTGAAGCCGGCGAGGATTGTGCGGTAAGCAGGACTTTAAAAACAGGGGATCCCCAGACAGCGGCCCACACGCACCATGATAAAGCCGGACATCCGGTTTTTGTAGAGACAAAATCGTTTCCCGTAAAAGATGACTCTGGGAAAATTGTCGCGGCAATAGAAGTTATAAACAATATTACAGAGCGCAAGAAACTTGAAGGCCAACTCCGCCACGCTCAAAAGATGGAGGCTGTCGGTGCATTGGCCGGGGGCATAGCGCACGATTTCAATAATATCCTCAATGTCATAATCGGATACGGGACCATGGCGCTGGACAGGCTGGGCGACGATAATCTCGCGAGAGAGCAGATAAATGAGGTGCTTGCCGCTGCCGACAGGGCTGCAAATCTCACGACGAGGCTGCTTGCCTTCAGCAGAAAACAGATCGTGGACATTGGGCCCGTTAATGTCAACCAGATTATTTTCGACATGGAGAAAATGCTCTCCCGGATCATAGGTGAAGATATTGTTCTCGCTATTGAACTCACGGGCAGGAAGACGGTAGTGATGGCGGATTCAGGGCAGATAGAGCAGGTCTTGATGAACCTTGTCTCGAATGCCCGCGATGCAATGCCAAAAGGTGGAACGCTGACGATCAGTACGGGAACTACGGAAATTGATGATGGCTATATTGCGGCCCATGGATATGGCGAAAAAGGGACATATGTCCTTATCTCTGTTACGGATACGGGGATCGGTATGGATGCTGAAACACAGAAGAAAATATTTGAGCCTTTCTTTACAACGAAAGGCATTGGAGAGGGTACAGGGCTGGGCCTTGCAATCACATATGGCATAATAAAACAGCATGATGGCTATATTCACGTATACAGTGAAGTGGGGGAGGGAACTACCTTCAAAATACTTCTGCCGGTCATTGAAGAGGGCGCATTAAAAGATCAAGAGTTTGAGAAGGCCGCTCCGCTAAGGGGCGGGACGGAGACCATACTCGTCGCCGAAGACGATGCTTCGCTCAGAAAACTCTCAAGCATAGTCCTTGAGTCGTTCGGCTACACAGTCATAACCGCAATGGACGGTGAAGATGCGATAACCAAGTTCATGGAAAACAGGGACAAGATCCAACTTGTGGTCCTCGATATGATCATGCCGATGAAAAGCGGGAAAGAGGTGTATGAGGAGATCAGACGTATTTGCCCTGATGTCAAGGCGCTCTTTGCGAGCGGGTACACGATGGATATCATCACAAAGAAGGAATTGCAGGACAAGGGTATGGATTTCATCCCTAAACCGGTTGCACCAAAAGACCTCTTGAAAAAGGTGAGAGAAGCGCTTGATCGATAATAATGCAAACAGCTGCCGGCTTTCAGCGCACTTGTGAGTGGATCCGAGATGCCTGACAAGAAAATACTTATAGTAGACGATGAGGAGATCAACCTCAGGATACTTATCAATTATCTTGTTCCAGAGGGCTACGATATAGCCACCGCCGGCAACGGTGAAGAGGCGGTAGGGACAAGCAAAGACTATATGCCTGACTTGATCGTTCTTGATATCATAATGCCGGTAATGGACGGTTATGAGGCGTGCAATCTTATAAGAGTAGACCCGCAGACGAAGAACATACCGATAATTATGGTTACGGCGTTGCACGACAGGGAGTCAAAATTAAAGGGGCTTGAAGCGGGTGCAAACGAGTTTCTCTCCAAACCCATCGACAAGGCCGAACTGATTATTCGCGTCAGGAACCTTCTCAAGATCAAGGGGTTTGAGGACTTTATGTTCAGACACAATCAGATACTTCAGGAAGAGGTCCGCGAAAGGACGCAGGAGGTAAGAAACATAAGCAACGAGATGGTGCGGAAGTTGATGGCGGCGGCAGAATTCCGTGATACGGACACCGGAGCGCATATATCCAGGATAGGGCTTTATTCCAACAAGATCGCGGAGGCGATGGATATGCCGAAGGACTTTGTTGAGAAGATAACCTTTGCGAGCCCGCTCCATGACATCGGGAAGATAGGCATTCCGGACGGAATACTGCTAAAGCCGGCATCTCTTACGAGGGATGAATTCGAGGTCATGAAGACGCACTGTACTATCGGCGAGAAGATACTTTCAGGCTCGGTATATCCCGGCATTCAGATGGCGGCCTCCATTGCATTGAACCATCACGAACGATGGAACGGCGGGGGCTATCCCAGAAACCTCAAAGGAGAAGAAACGCCGGTTGAGGGAAGAATAGTGATGCTCGTCGACCAGTATGACGCGCTGCGCTGCCAAAGGCCCTACAAACCGGCCTTTGACCACGTCACGACCTGCAAGATCATTATCGATGGTGACGGACGGACGATGCCGGAACATTTTGATCCGGCGGTCCTCACGGCCTTTAAGGAAATCTCATCCCTGTTTGAAGAGATTTTCGATGAACATCAGTAGGAAAGAACCCAATAAATTGCTTTCCACAGCAATCGATCTTCAAGTGGCATCCGATATCCCACTCTCTCCGCCATTTATTTCCCCTCCTTATTTGCCGGTGCCCGTCCATATAAAGCTGTCCAACCGGGATCATTCGTTAATCTGAAGACAGTGGCCCTGCCTGCACCTTCCGGGAGGATGTGAAAAAATGCAGGCCGGGAACCTCACCTTCGCCTGACGTTGAAAACGGGACCGGCCAGGAGTATGATAATGTGATGCAATGGCTGTTCAGTTCGGATAAGATTGATTTTGAAGGGGTATTTCTTGAACATCAGGATATTTTTGGCGGACGACCGTAAGATAGTCCGTGAAGGTCTGACCTCTCCCTAACACCGATATACGGCCCCCGGTTTCTTGAGATAAGCCCTCCGATAGAGGTGAGCGTTGAAGACACGGGCATCGACGTAAGAGAGGTACCTGGTGGACTGAGTCAGCCCGGAATAGAAACAGCTGAGCAGAAGTGACATATCCAGGCCCCGTCTTATCGTTGTTTGTGGTCCCGGGCTGCCTTTTTTGGGCGGCTGCTC
>JARRRD010000092.1:0-14298 GCA_037381085.1 Candidatus Sulfobium sp. | reverse complement strand
GACAAACTCGAAACCACCCCCCCTTGGCAGAGGTTCGACCTCTATGTAACAGTCACCGTACTGGCCTTTCCCACCTGACTGTTTCTTGTATTTGCCCTGAACCTTTGTCGCGCCCTTTATCGTCTCCCTGTAAGGAATCTTCGGCGTGCTCATCTCTATCTCAACGCCGAACCGTCTTTTCAGACGTTCAAGGGTGACCTCGATATGCACCTGCCCCATACCGGAAATAATCATTTCCTTCGTCTCTTCATCCCTGCTGAACTTGAGAGTGGGGTCTTCCTCCAGCACCCGATGGATGCTCGCACTCACCTTTTCCTCGTCACCCTTGTTCTTGGGTGCCATCGCATATGATATTAGAGGGTCGGCAAACCTGGCCTTTTCAAAGATGACAGGGTGTGCCTCATCGGCAATCGTATCACCGGTATTCGTACCCTTAAGCTTCGCCACGCCCCCTATCTCGCCGGCACTGAGTGAAGGGGCCGGCACCTGTTTCTTACCCTGGAGATAAAAGAGCTGCCCCACGCGCTCCTTTGTGTCGTTCGTCGCATTGTACACGGTAGAATCCGCCTTGATCACCCCTGAATAAACCCTGAAAAGAGAGATCTTCCCGGCAAAAGGGTCGGCAATAGTCTTGAAAAAATATGCGCTCAACGGTTCATTCCCATCGGGCTTTCTGGTAACCTCCGACCCGTCCTTGGGATTCCTGCCACTGACAGCGGAAAGACCTGACTTTTCATCGGGGGAAGGCAGACAAAGCAAGATCGAATCGAGGAGGTTCGGGATACCGATGTTCTTCACCGCCGAACCGCACGTTACGGGTATGAATTTTCCCTGCAGCGAACCGGCCTTAACGCCGGCTACGATCTCCTCATCGGTCAGTTCGCCGCCCTCCAGATATTTTTCGAGAAGAGAGTCGTCGCCTTCAGCAACTTTTTCGACCAGCTTTTTCCTGTATTGCGCGGCTGTCTCCTGCATTTCCTTCGGAATGTCCACCGCTTCCGCCTTGCCTCCGCTGAACCTGCAGGCCTTCATCTTTATGATGTCGATCACCCCTGAGAGGTTTTCTCCGGCACCTATCGGAATATGGAGGGCTATAGCCTCACGTTCCAGCCCCTTTTCAAGACTCCCCAGGGTCTTCTCGAAGTCGGCGTTTTCCCTGTCCATCTTGTTTACAAATACAAGCCGCGGGATGCTATACTCCGCGGCGTACTGCCAGACCTTGAGCGTCTCGGCCTTCACGCCCGATAAGGCACTGGCAATGACCACCGCCCCGTCGGAGACCCTGAGGCATCCCTTCGTATCTTCCAGAAAATTGATGAAACCGGGAGTGTCTATGAGGTTGACCCTGTGCTTGTCCCAGTCACAGAAGGCAAGAGATGACGTGATGCTGATCTTTCTGTCGATCTCTTCCGGTTCGTAATCGGTGACTGTCGTGCCGTCCTGAACGCTTCCGAGCCTGTCGGTCATTCCGGAATCGAAGAGCATCGCCTCAACGAGTGACGTTTTCCCTGCTCCACCGTGCGCTATCACTGCAACATTTCTGATCCTGGGTACCTCAAAAGTTGCCATCAGCTCCCCCTTTATGAAATTTATACAGGGCAGTACGGAGCTTTCACCGGACCGCCCTGCTTTCCAGATCGTGCGTTACAGTCAGCTCAATATTTCTTCGATGACAGGCTTGGACTCGGTTTTCCTGCTCACAGCAGTGGTCCAGATCTTTACGGCGATAAAGGCTACTGCGAAGGCCCCGAGGCCGAAGACACCCGAAAGCATCTCACGGTCGGAATGGGGGAAGATCTTGCTCATCAAGTTTCTGCCTATCACCGCCCCGATGACCAGAGCCAGCGCAGGCAGCCCGTAGACAATCATCGTTCCCTTGAGATAAGTGATAGCTTTGATACTTACCTTTACGGTCTGGCCTACCTTGGCGCCGACCTCGTTCAGCGCATCGATTTCCATGCTCTGATCTTCCTCTCTGCACCCGGCGGTGCAGCCTTCACACATGCTCTTGCGCACCACTTCAACAGTCGCCATAACGCCATCTATGCTCTTTACCGTGCCGACTTCCTCCACCATGTAGCATTTTAACATACGGGTTTTAAAAAAATCTTTAGGGGTCAGCCGCCCGAACAGGCGTCGCTGCGGCAAGAAACATCGGGATTTCACCTTGCAGTTGTATTATTAAGAGCTCCATAATAGTGGCAGTAACAGTGTCGGCGCCAACAAAGGATATAGCACCATTTGAAAACCGGCGCTCGCGACTGACACTGAATAACGGAAAGGATTTTCAGGAATTGCCAAGAGGCTTCTTTGTAACCGGTACCGATACAGGCGTCGGCAAGACCATAATAGCCGGGGCGGTAGTTGAGGTGTTAAAATCGCTCGGGTTTCACACGGGGGTAATGAAGCCCGTGGAGAGCGGCTGTACCCGCAGAGGAAATTCACTCGTCCCCAATGACGCTATGTTGCTCAAGCGGATCACGCACGCGGACGATCCTATTTCCGATATCTCGCCCTCCCTGTTCGAAAGCCCTCTGGCTCCGATGGCGGCAGCCGAGATAGAAAAGAAGGTTGTCGATCTCGGTAATATCAAGAAAGTTTTCGCACGGATGTCCCGCAAATACGAGGCCCTTGTTATTGAAGGTGTCGGCGGCCTCATGGTCCCGCTCAAGAAAGATTATTATGCTCTCGACCTCGCCCGTGATTTCGGATTTCCGGTCATCGTCACAGCGCGGCCTGGACTCGGGACCATCAACCACACGCTCCTGACTGTGAACACTGCAATCAGTGAAGGCCTGATTGTCGCGGGCGTTGTTATCAATTACCGACACCCTCCGTTAAACGATCTCGCAGAGGAAACAAACCTCACCCTGCTGCCCCGGATACTGCCAGCCAGTATTGCAGGCGTCTTTCCATATATCGGGAATCCGGACGAAGTGTCAATCGCGAAAGCCGCCGTGACAACCCTTGACATAGGCCTTCTCAGGAAAAGCCTGGAACTGCAGTCCGCTTGAGAACCGATATGAGGTTGAGATGAAGGGCATCCTCAGAGCAAAACGGCATCAAGCACGTTCTTCTGGATGGGGCCGTAGGCGGTTATCGAAAAAAGGTCTTTTCTGATCAATCTGTCCGCAAGGTCCTTTACCTGCTTAAGGTCGACCCTCTCGACAGATTTTATGATTTCGTCGGACGAGATGTACCTGCCGAAATATATTTCCTGCCTGGCTATGTTGTTCATCCTGCTGCTGGTCGACTCAAGACCGAGTATGAGGTTCCCCTTGAGGTGCTTCTTGGCACGCTCAAGTTCGGTATCGGTGAGGGTGTCTTTGAGATCCAGCATTTCTCTGACTATGACGTCGGCAACCTCTCTGATCCTGCGTTTGCTCACTCCGGCATAGACCCCCCACAGGCCGGTGTCCACGTAAGAGGACGTGAAGGAATAGACCGAATAAGCCAGTCCCCTTCTCTCCCGTATCTCCTGAAACAGGCGTGAACTCACCCCGGCTCCGAGGACCGTATTTAGCAGGAAGAACGCGTATCTTTCATCGCTCGTCTGCGAAAGAGCCGGCACGCCCACACATATATGCGCCTCGGACATTTCCTTCGTATAGACGCGAACGTCCCGCCGGAACTCGGGGGGATTTCCCTTCTTGGGCTCCGAACCATGCCGAAGGCCGCCAAAGCGTCTTCCGAGCATCTTCATGAGTTCATCAGGTACAAAGTTCCCCGCGCAGGAAACAACAATATCCTTTGTGCCGTAATATCTCCTGATATGTGAAAGTATGTCTTCTCTCGTAAAAGAAGCGACGGTCTCTCTGCGCCCCAGGATCGGCTGACCCAGCCCCTCGTTCCCCCAGATCGTCACGCTGAAAAGGTCATGGACATAATCGTCCGGGGTATCCTCCACCATCTTTATCTCTTCCTTTATTATCTTCTTTTCCTTTTCCAGTTCATCCTCGGGGAAAACGGAGTTCACCAGGATATCCGAAAGGAGGTCTATCCCCTTATCGAGAAACTCATCCAGCACTTTTATATAAAACGCCGTTTGTTCCCTTGATGTGAACGCGTTAAGGTCCCCTCCAATCGAATCTATTTCAACTGCGATGTCCCTCGTATCTCTCTTCTTCGTCCCCTTGAAGAACATGTGTTCAAGGAAATGGGAGATGCCGTTCTGCTCAGAGGGTTCATACCTGGAGCCTACCTTGACCCACACACCGACTGCGACGGAGCGGACCGTTCTGAAAGGCTCCATCACAACCGGTATTCCGTTTTCGAGATATTCTTTCTTGAACATATTATGGCTCTTAATCGCGGCCCCGGACCCCCGCTTATACAGCTTTAGAACTGCCTTCCGCCATTGCTTCTTTTCTGCTCAGACGGATCCTGCCCATCTTGTCGATCTCGATGACCTTAACCATAACCTCGTCGCCTTCCTTGACAACATCGGTCACCTTGGCCACCCTTTTGTCCGAAAGCTGGGAGATATGCAGAAGGCCTTCCGTGCCCGGGAGTATCTCTACAAAGGCGCCGAAATCCATTATCCTCTTCACCTTTCCGGCGTATATTTTGCCCAGCTCGGCCTCGGCAGTGATGCCGTTGATGATATCGATCGCCTTTTGTGCCGCCGCGCCGTCCGAAGCGGCAATATTGATAAGGCCGCTGTCGTCTATGTCGATTTTGACACCGGTCTGTTCGATAATTCCCCGGATAACCTTGCCTCCCGTACCTATCACGTCACGTATCTTTTCCTGCTTTATGTGCATGGTATATATTCTGGGTGCGTGCATCGAAAGATCGGCACGCGGCTGCGCGATGGTTTCGGCCATCTTCCCGAGGATGAAGAGCCTGCCCTGTCTCGCCTGTTCCAGGGCCTTTTCCATTATCTCCCTCGATATGCCGCCTATCTTGGTATCCATCTGGAATGCACAGATGCCGTTTTCGGTCCCGGTGACCTTGAAATCCATATCACCCAGGTGGTCTTCGAGGCCAAGGATGTCGGTGAGCACTACGACCCTGTCACCTTCCTTGATGAGGCCCATTGCAATCCCCGCCACCGGCAGTTTGATCGGAACCCCTGCATCCATAAGGGCCAGGGTGCCGCCGCAGACAGTTGCCATCGATGAAGAGCCGTTTGACTCCAGTATATCGGAAACAATCCTCACCGTATAAGGGAATTCCAGCTTTGACGGCATCACTGCCTTCAGCGACCTCTCCGCCAGTATGCCGTGGCCTATTTCACGTCTGCCGGGGGACCTCAACGGTTTTACCTCACCTACGCTGAAGGGAGGAAAATTGTAATGGAGCATAAAGGTCTTGGATGTCTCCCCCTCAAGGGAATCGATCCTCTGTTCGTCCTCGGAAGTCCCAAGGGTAACGACTGCGAGACACTGCGTTTCTCCCCTTACGAAAAGTGCGGAGCCGTGGGTCCTCGGCAGAATTCCCGCTTCAGCGCTGATAGGTCTTATCTGGTCGGGGTTTCTTCCATCGGCCCGGACATTGTCGTTCAGTATCATGTTCCGGACAAGGTTCTTTTCTATGTCATCAAAAACCGAGGCAATTTCCCGGGACATGTCACTTTCACCCGTATTGAGTTCCTCGATCACTCCTTTGCGTATTTCGTCGAGAGCGTTCTGCCGCAGGATCTTGTCCGGTATGACGATCGCCTGCCTGATCTTTTCCAGGGCCATTTCTGAAACACGGTTTTTGAGAAGTTCATCCACGGCGGGTTTAGTGAAAGCCCTCTTTTCCCTGCCGGCCTTCGTCCTGAACTCTTCCTGGACTTCGCACAGCCTTATGATCTCCCGGTGGGCCAGATCAATCGCCTCAAGGAGGTCGGCCTCGCTCATCTCCTGAGCGCTGCCTTCGACCATTGCAACAGCATCTTTCGTTCCGGCAACGACCAGGTTTATGTCACATTCCTCGGCCTCCCTGAGATCAGGGTTGATCACGAAAGAACCAGCGACTCTCCCTATCCTCACTGCCCCGACGGGACCGCCAAAGGGTATGTCGGAAATTGTCAGGGCCGCCGAAATGCAGGTGATCCCCAGTATGTCGGCGATATTCTCATCTCCGTAAGACAGGACGTTGACAATTCCCTGGGTCTCATAGCTGAACCCCTTCGGGAAAAGGGGCCTCATGGGACGGTCGATGAGACGGGACGTCAAAACTTCCTTCTCCGTGGGTCTTCCTTCCCTCTTGAAAAACCCCCCGGGTATCTTTCCTGCCGCATACGTCTTTTCCTGGTAATCAATCGTGAGGGGGAAGAAGTCTATCCCCTCCTTCGGGGTCTTGCTGCTCACAGCCGTTGCCAGTATTACCGTGTCTCCATACTGCGCTACCACTGCCCCGTCGGCCTGCCTCGCCATTTTGCCCGTACTTAATCTCAGTTCCTTCCCGCGGACCTCAATTGCAACATCAACACTATTTATCATTAGTTCTATTTCCTGATTCCAAGCCGACCAATAATATTATCGTATCGCTCTTTATTTGTTTTTCTGAGATAGTCAAGTAACTTCCTTCTCTGTCCGACAAGCTTCAGCAACCCCCTGCGTGAATGGTGGTCTTTCGCATGAACTCTGAAATGGTCGGTTAGGTATCCGATTCTCTCGCTCAATATCGCAATCTGAACCTCCGGCGAACCGGTGTCTTTCTCATGGAGCTTGAAATCGTTTATGATCTGTGACTTGTTCTTTTCGATTCCCATCAAATCACCACCTTTCCTTATTATTTCTATAAGTGTAAGATTAGCATATGCCGTCCGATTCTGTAAAGATTACGCAAAGAATCCCGGCAGCGATGAAACACCCTGCCTCCTTACGTAAAATCCCTCAAGAAAATCCCTCTTTCGTGCTGTCACCTGCAAACTCAGCGTTTACTTCATTACGGCTCCTTCACCGGCGGAACTGACGAACCTGGCGTACCTCGCAAGGTAGCCTTTTCTGATCTTTGGTGCCGGTTTCTTCCATAACCTTAGCCTCTTCTTTATCTCATCTTCCGACACCAGCAGGTCGACAACCCTCTTCGGGATATCGATCCTTATCCTGTCGCCGTCCCTGACCACCGCAAGCGGCCCCCCTTCCATTGCCTCCGGTGATATGTGGCCTATGCAGGGGCCCCTTGTACCGCCGGAAAACCTGCCGTCGGTGATAAGAGCGACTGATTCGCTCAATCCCATGCCCGCTATCGCGGCTGTCGGGGAGAGCATCTCCCTCATGCCCGGCCCCCCCTTAGGCCCTTCATATCGAATCACCGCCACATGACCGGGCTTCACTTTCCCGGCGAGTACGGCTTTCATCGCTTCCTCTTCGGAATCGAACACAATGGCGGTCCCCTGGAATTTCATCATGTTCCTGCTCACCGCGGATTGCTTCACCACCGCGCCGCCGGGCGCCAGGTTGCCCCTGAGTATGGCGATTCCGCCTTGCTTGTGATGGGCCTTGTTCAAGGGCCTGACGACATCTTCATCGATGATTTCCGCCGCGTCCGCTATGGCGCGTACGGTCTTTCCGCTCACCGTAATATTGTCTCGGAGGTTTTCCCTCAACCTCTTGAGAACCGCCGGTATCCCGCCCGCATACTCAAGGTCTTCAAGATAGTTCTTTCCTCCGGGGAGCATGTCCGCAATATGGGGAGTACTCAGGGCAAGCGTATCAAAGACCTCAAGCGGCAGACGGACGCCCGCGTCATGAGCGATGGCGGGGATATGCAGCACGGTATTGGTTGAACCGCCCAGAGCGAGATCGACCATTATGGCGTTTTCGAAGGCCTTCCTGTTCATGATCTTCCTCGGCGTAACGTTCCTCTTGACCAGACCGACAATCCTGCTGCCGCTTTCGAAGGCTATTCTCCTCTTCTTGGAAGAGACTGCAAGCGCCGTAGCACAGCCTTCGATGCTCATCCCGAGAGCCTCGGTCACGCAGGCCATCGTGTTCGCGGTGTACATGCCCTGACACGATCCAGCCCCCGGGCAGGCGCAGGTTTCGAGGATTTCGACTTCCTCTTCCTTTATCAGGCCCTTCTTGTACTTCCCCACGGCTTCAAAAGTGTCGTTTACCAGCGAGAGCCTGCGGCCGTGCAGCCGTCCCGAAAGCATCGGGCCGGCCGTTACGACTATGGACGGAATGTTCAGGCGTCCCGCAGCCATGAGCATGCCGGGTGTTATCTTGTCACAGTTGGTCAAAAGAACAAGCCCGTCAAGTTTATGGGCTTCCGCGACCGTTTCGACCATATCGGCGATCAACTCTCTGGATGCCAGGGAGTAATGCCTTCCCCCGTGTCCCATCGCGATGCCGTCGCATATGCCGGGTATACCGAAGAAGAACGGATACCCGCCGGCCGTGTGAACGCCTTTCTCTATAAATCTTTCAAGGTCCCTCATGCCTATATGGCCGGGGATCAAATCGGTAAAGCTGGTTGCAACCCCGATAAAAGGCTTCCCGATCTCCGTTCTCGGAATGCCCGTTGCATACAGCAGAGCCCTGTGGGGAAGGCGCTCGATACCCTTCTTTATTACATCACTTCTCATGATACCCCCTTGAAAATATATGGATTGAGCAAAAAAGAAAAGGCCAAAAAAGCAAGAACACACCCGCCGCAGCCCCTTCCCTGACAGAGTGGAAGAGGCTGTGACGGAAAAAGTTTTTGCCCTATAAGAGTTATTAAATCAAAATTCTAATTGAGGAGATGGCTCTTTCTGAAGTCCCGTATCAGATCCGCCATCTTGTCTTTCTTGAGAAGTTTCTGCTTCTGCAGCTTCTTTCTCTCTAACTCTTCCTCCGAGGTAAGATAAATCTTCTTGTCTATCTCGGACAACATGTCCTCCAGACTGTGATGCTCTTCCATCAGTTTCTTGAACTCCAGGTTCTCCTTGGCCAGACTGTCAACGATCTCCTGTTCCTTCAAATTTTTTTCCTCCTTTCGGGAAAAAATTATTAAAAAAGCCGGTGTGCCGGCCCGTCGTCATGAAAATGAAGAAAGGTTCGGAAAATAAAAGACTGTTAAGGATTTTTTTCAGGAATGAAGCTTCAATCGAATAATCTGACGGTTTTATTCCCATGCCCTGTTGCCTATAGCATAAAACTTTCGGGCAAAATTATCAAACAGAATCAGAACCAGCAATGTACCCATGGCGCGGTCATCTTAGGAAATCCCTCCTAACCTCCCTTTGCCAAAGGGAGGGACTATTCCCTTCTTTGACAAAGTCGTAGCGACCCTCGGCGAAGACCCGCTTCGGGATGCCTGCCAGTCCGGCAGGCAGGGGTTAGGGGAGATTTTTGTAGAGGGGGAATATTTCACCAATCTCACCTTAGAGGGAGAAGGCAAGGGTGAGGGGGTCTCATTCATGACTTCCCCTGCAGTTACCGGTCTTCCACTATCCTGACCTTCATCTCTATTCTTTCGTCCGGGTTGTCCCTAGCGTCCCGCGGCTGGCTTACAATCTTGTCCACCGCATCCATGCCTGACACGACTTCCCCAAACACGGTATAATTCCTGTCAAGAAACGGGGCGTCCGCCACGCATATGAAAAACTGGGATCCGGCGCTGTCCGGGTCTGCCGCCCGCGCCATCGACAGGGTCCCCCTCTTGTGCGGCCTGCTGTTGAATTCGGCCTTGACCGTGTGACCAGGTCCGCCCATGCCATGCCGCGACTTGTCATGCTCCTTTGAATTCGGATCGCCCCCCTGGACCATGAAGCCGGGAATGACCCTGTGGAAGGTCGTACCGTCATAAAATCCTTTCTTTGCCAGTTCGATGAAATTGTTCACATGGTTGGGAGCAACATCCGGGAAGAATTTAAGGTCAATGTTCCCCAGCCTTGTCTCTATTACTGCCCCGGTTTCAGCCATTTTCTTGATCTCCTCTCGACTTTGATTTTCGGGCCCTGCCTCGGCAAGCCATGCACTGAGAAGAAGAGTCATGCACGCCGGAACAGGAATAAATACACCGCCCCCGCAGCCCTTTATCCGTCCCAGCCGGCATCTTCGACATCTTTTTCAATAATGTCTCGCAAGGCGGAAATGAAAAGCGGCGACGTATTCAGAGACTCTACCCTCTCCAGTCTCACTCCCATTCCCTCAGCCATTCGTTTATATAATATATCAATTTCATACAGCGTTTCTATGTGATCCGATACGAAACTTATGGGGACAACGAGAAGATTCTTTACGCCCTTCCCCGCAAGGTGCTCGATCATATGGTCCGTCGAGGGCTCCAGCCACTTGACCGGTCCGCTCCTTGACTGATAAGAAAGGTCATGGGGAAGATCGATCTTCTTCGTGACTTCCTTGATCGTGCCCTTTATCTGGTCTACGTAGGGGTCCCCTTCCTCAATGAATTTCGCGGGCAGGCTGTGGGCGCTGAAAAGGAGATGCAGGGGGTCCGCGGATTCCTGAAAAGTCTCCATCCCTTTCCTTATGTTGTTTACGAGTGCGTCGATATAAAGCGGATGATCATACCAGGATGATATGGTAACAGATCTGATCGGTAGTCCCCCGGCTACCTGTTTGAACTTCGAAACCGACGAACCCGTAGTGGCAACGGAATAGTGGGGATAGAGGCTGAGGACCACCAGCCTGTCTATACCCTTCCGGTAAATCACCGGGACCACGTCCTCTATGAAGGGATGCCAGTACCTCATGCCGACAAATACACTGAATCTTCTCCCGCCGGGCGTGTTGAGTCCCTTCTCAAGTTCCCTGGCCTGGGCCGCGGTAATATCGAGAATGGGCGATTTTCCCCCTATCTGCCTATAGAAACCCTCGGTCTTCCTGTGACGCATTGTGGATATAAGATGCGCCAGGGGTCTCTGCATGAATGACGGCCCGAGCCTGATGATGTCACGGTCTGAAAAAAGGTTGAAGAGGAAAGGCCTCACCGCGGAAAGAGAATCCGGCCCGCCGAGATTCAGGAGCAGCACTCCGATCACCCCGCCGGCCTTCACGGGGACCTCACCCTTCACTTTTCACCCTTCAGAATTCCCGGTTCGGTATGGGGAAGGAACATGGCACCCTGGAGTACGTTCATGAGCTCCCCGTCTTCGTTCATTTCCCTGTAAGTGATCCTTGCTGCTATTTCCTTCACCTCGCACAGGAGCTTCCTGTCCAGCAGAACCATTTCCGCCCCGCCGATCGACGAATTGCCGATGGGAATGAACCTGTCCCTGGGGATGTCCGGCAGCATGCCGATATTGATCGCGCTTTCCGGATCGATCCCGCAGCCGAGGGCCCCGGAAATGTAGACCTTCCGTATGTCACTGAATGTAAGCCCGACAGACCTTACGAAGACATAAAGGAAGGAAAACATCGCAGCCTTCGAGAGGAGAAAATTCTGTATCTCCGTTTCCGTCAGATACAGTTCGCGCGTGTCACTCTTATAAAGCATGAAGACCTTCGAACCGTCTTTTTCAGTAACGCCCTCGGCGGAATCGACAAGTCTCCCGCGCCGGTCGATAATATTGGCGGAAAAGAGCCCGGAAATAAGGTCTATCATGCCGGAACCGCAGACGCCCCGGGGCTCGGTGTCTCCCATGACCTCCAAATCCATTTTCTTGCCCGCCCCGTCGAAGCGCACCCTTGTCACAGTGCCCTTCTCCGCCTTTTTCCCGATGGCGGCGACGCCGCCTTCCAGTGCAGGACCCGCTGCCCCCGCACCGGTCATGATCCAGTCCCGGCACCCGAGAGTAATGACCAGGGCGTTTCGATTACCGGTCAACCCGATTTCCGAAGCCCTGCAGAACAGAGGGGAGTTCACCGCCGGCACGTAAGGGGTCAGAGGTATGTTCGTAACGTCCAGGCCCACGGCAAAATGGCTCATTATCGTATTACCGGCAACAGCAAAGGCAATGATTTGATCAGCCGGAATGCAATGTTTATCGCAGACCTTCCCGATCAGGCCGTTCAATCCTTCCAGAAGAGCAAGGTACAAGGTATCATATTCTCCCGTCATGGACATCTGCGCCCTCGTGAGTACGTCGACTCCGAACTTCGCCTGGGGATTTTCAGCCCCTGCCCGGGCCACCTTGTCCCCCGTCTGAAGATCGACAAGCGAACACTCCATATTCGTAGAGCCGATATCTATGGCGAGGCCGAAAATGTCCCGTTTGCCTATTTCGAGCACCGTCAGGCCAAGACCTTCAAGACCCTGACAATCGGAGAGACGGGGGAGACTGTTTATGCCGATTGCGACTTTCAGTGCAAAATGGTTGCGGCGGAGTTCAGCCGGCAGCCTCCTCATTATGTCCAGAGGGATCTCGACGCCGGTAAGTCCCATTTTCTCCAGCCCCTCCCTGAACCGGTCCGCATCAGCGGTCTTGTTCGACGGAGAAGGGGGCTCCAGCAATACTTCGCAGCAAAAGGCAAGCGTATCATGACTCATATATTATCTTACCCATATCCGAAGTGTCATAGCCGCCGAGCCCTTCGACGGAACTTCTGAACTCCCTGTCCTCCCCGACGATCCTGAGAAGGGCCGAAACGGTTTCCTTTTTCATGAATTCCTGCGGTATCACAAGATCGTACCTCTCCTTTGCCAGCGGGACAAAGTGGAGACCGAGAGCCCTCGCAGCCGCCAATATACCCATGCCCACATCAGCAATGCCCGTCAGCACCGCAGAGGCAACGCCCATATGGGTATATTCCTCCCTGTCATACCCCGCCACTTCTCCGGGAGACAGTCCCAGCTCTCTCAAAGATTTGTCCGTAAGGAGTCTTGTCCCGGCACCTCCCTGTCTGTTGATGAAGGTGACATCGTGCCTTGCCAGGTCATGGAAATCTCTTATGCCTTTAGGATTGCCCTTGGGCACAATCAGACCTTGCTGCCGGTAGACAAGATTCATCAGCACGACTTTGGCGTCGCCGAGAATCCGCCGGATGAAAGGGACGTTGTATTCGCCTGTTTCCTCATCAAGCAGATGGGTACCGGCCATGTGTGCTTCCCCTCTCTTCAGTGCCACCAGCCCGCCCAGAGAGCCTACATGGGCCGACGAAAGGGAAAAACGCGGATAATTTTTCTTCAATATATTGGCAAGCAGGTCCAGTGCATTGTCATGGCTGCCGATGCAGACGATCGTATTCTCTATCTCCCTTTCAGACCTGAACAGTTCAACAGTAATCTCCGAGCCGGCCCCCATCCCTTCCGACATCGCGGGCACCCTCGCAAGTCCGTCTGCCCGTACAAGAGACATAAGCACACCCGCACCTCGTCCAACGGGCGTCGCTATCATCCTTTCTCCGACCCTGCCGACCTTCACCCGCAGGAACTCCTCCTGTCCCAGCGGAGACGCAACCTGCCTCGAAAGCGTGGCCTTGATAAACCGGGGGTCGGGGCTGTCCAGCCCCCTCCACCTGTAAATCAGGGGTTTTGCAAAGAGGTGAAAAGTAATATAGGCGGAAACAGGATAACCGGGTATCCCCAGTACAGGCCTGTCTCTGACCCAGCCGAGGATGACCGGCTTGCCCGGCTTAATGTTTATCCCGTGGACCATTACTTCTCCCAGTTCCGCTACTGCGCGCGCGGTGTAGTCTGCCGAACCTGCGGACGAGCCGGCATTCACAACGACCAGATCACCTTCTTCACATCCCCTGAGGATAGCCTCCTTGACAAGATCAGGCTCATCGGGGACGGGCGCAAACCTCAGTGCCCGGCCGCCCCATTCCTCTACAAGCGAAGACAATATCCTCGAATTGTATTCAATTATATTACCTTCCCTCAGTGGCTGTCCCGGTTCGACGAGCTCTCCTCCGGTAGGTATTATCACCACCACCGGCTTGCGCCTGACTTCTATCCCCACATGTCCGCCGGAAAGCATGGCCCCTATATCGACTGGGCGTATCTCATGGTTTTCCGGCAAAATCAGTTCCGTGCTCACAATGTCTTCGCCGATCACCCGCACATGCTGCCAGGGTGTAACGGGCCTTATTATCTCGATGAACTCTTCCCGGATGGAGGCACCGGAAGAGACTCCTCGGGCCGGCGCCTCATTGCCCTCACGTACAAGGTTTACATCCTCTATCATGATAACCGCGTTAAAGCCCTCTGGCAGCGGCTCTCCCGTATTCAAATAAACCGCCTGCTCTCCCGTCCTGAGTCTCTTCGGGAAGGATTCCGAGGCGCCGAAGGTATCGGTAAATCTCACGGCATAACCGTCCATGGCCGATGAGTGGTAGAAAGGAGCGGAAATCATCGCTGTCACCGCCGCGGCAGTGACCCTTCCCAAAGAATCCCCGACCGCCAGGTGCTCGCCATCGAGCGGCCCGACCCCCTCCGAATCAAGTCTTTCCGTCCATATCCCCAGAGCCTTCT
>JARRRD010000091.1:0-16231 GCA_037381085.1 Candidatus Sulfobium sp. | reverse complement strand
GTCATCCCGGAATATCAGCCCTTGTTCTATCCCTCTCGCCATCACTTGATGCAGCACCCCTGCCGCATCAAGTCTCGCTCGCCTCGGCATGACGTCATCCTACCATATGTTGTTTAAGTCGGCAACGTCCCCTATAGCCCCGAACGGAATCAGGGATGTTCGCAGCGGATGGCAACTTTGATTCTGGTCGCCTCAATCCGGGAGTTTCATATGAGCACACGTTCACAGCTTTCGGCACCGTCAACTACTTTGACTACAGCAACTCCACTGCGACCGGTAGTCTTAACGTTGCGGGTAACTACGTTGTTATTTCACCGTCAAGTTCCCTTTTGCATCCATACCAGAGCTTCGATTTGGTCATTTTCTTGCATGCAGATTCGAGATCTCTAACTACGATAACTTTTGACGGCAAAGAGGTTTTAAAGGCGATTTTATGATTTTAGTATCCATGACAGATACATATCATACTTTGTATATACCGGTTGGAGCTTTTGTTGCAGCGATACCTATCAAGCCGAATACTTTTTCTCCCGGGGTTCACAGTCTCATTGTCAATGTCACAACTCCTGCGGGAGATCAACTATCTGATACTGCAATTTACACCGTGGCTGAGCCAGTAAGTGGACTTACGTCGAACTAGCACGATGTCCGATAGCCCGATCAACTGAAAGAAGTTTGCGGAGGGGCCCCTGAAACTACCTCGGTCTTGCCAGATCCCGCGCCAGGCGATAATCTGAACGGTGTCGGTGCAGCCGAGATCGTAAGACCCCTTGCACGCACATTATGGCCGTGCATACTTCGGGAGAAAACTACTTTCCCCCGTTGAATTCCGAAAGCAACAAACACTGCCGTCCGGTTTACCGGACTCTGAGACCGACAGATAGAAGGCTTCCGCTTGCAGATGATGAGACGCGTGTTTTACGGCGATGTCTTTGTCAGTTGCGGATCGACATACCTATCAAGTATCAGTCAAAGTCCGTCGTACACAGGCATTGCGACGAGACATAATTGTCTCATGTAACAAAGTTGGCTCGGCCCGTCTTCGGTTTTCCCCTAAAAAACAAAGAAGTGAATCCTGGCATGTTTTTGGCTTACAGATAAAGGTAAAAAATCCGAAAAGGCAGGTTCACTAAACCGGAGGGCGACGGGATATTCAACCCCCTCGTGAAATACCGGACGGGAAAACCGGCCCTCGGAAAAAGGAGGCTCGCATGAAAAGAGTAGAAGCCATCATACGCACCAAAAAGGTTGGCAAGGTCGTCACGGCCCTCGAAAATGCCGGTCATCCCGGCCTCAAGTTTTCCCTTATCGAAAGCCATGACGGCCGGGAAGTCGAAAAGTATCAGTTGCGCGGCAGAACTTACAGGGCGGACCTGGTGACCAAGGCCAGGATAGAGCTCGTCGTAAAGGACGCGGAAGTGGTCGGCATCGTCAATGCCATCAGGGATGCGGCGTTTACCGGGGAACCCGGCGACGGCGAGATATATGTACACTCCATGGAAAACGTCATAAGTATAAGGACCGGGGTGAGCGGCGAGGCGGCGGCCTGACTCTGAAGTTGCCCTGAACCGGGCCAAATGGTATGTCTTTCGCCGGTACGTTCAAAACGTAACACCGGGTCAGATCTGCTTTCTCATACAAACAAGACTGGTATGGGACCAGCCGTTGTCCCTGTAGAATTCCAGCGCATCCGCATTGTCCGCATCACGGAGCAGCTGAAGTCTCGTCATTTTCTTCTCGCCGGACCACCTGACGATTTCGGAAAGGATTGCCTTCCCTATGCCTCTTCGCCTGTATCGGCGCTTCACGATCATGTCTTCCACGAGTCCCACCGGTCCTCCCTCGGCGGTCGAGACTAGCGCCTGCACGGAGCACATGCCGACGATCGTCCCGGCGTCCTCGGCGACGAACACGGCCGATGATCCGGCCCCGTCGTTAACCAGGAGGGCCAGCCCTCGGGTCTGCCTGTGCGTATCGGGGCTGAAGTCCGACTCTATCGAGAAGAGATCCGCAAGCAGACCGCACATCCCCGGTATATCGTCAGGCACGGCCCTTCTGATCGAAATCTCCATTTATTTATCCCTGCAAAACTAAGAACCGACGCAGCCGGTCCATCATCAGTCACTCCAGCTTGCCGGGAGTCCTTCCAAAAAAAGATTCCGCACAAGCCGGAATGACAATAACAGGACATTACTCCTGCATATTGCGATAGTCTGAAACTGCTTCATATTTCCACGTGCTCGTGGCATCTCTTCGTGCATGTCTTTGCGCAGGCCTCGCAGCCGATGCAGTTCTCCGGTCTTGCAACAGACATGACTTTATTTCCCATATCGTCGCCGAATTCATCCTCGCCGTCGAAGGGCTTTTCGATGAGTTCGAGCACGTCCCGGCTGCAGACCTTATAGCACCTGCCGCAACCTATGCACTTGTCGACATCGATCGAATCTATAAACCTGGGCGTCCATGTCTTGCCGCCTCTTGTGTATCCTACAATCGCCATGAATATCCTCCTTTCCAAAGGGGCAATTCATGAATTGCCCCTGCAACCATTTACAAAAATGCCACCCAACTCCAGCGCCAGGCTGCGAAGCAGCCCGAAAAGCCTTTCGCAGTATGGGTCCTACGCTACCGCTTCTCCGTCAGTCTCTCCGGTCCTTACCCTTACAGCGCCTCCAATGGGCGAGACGAATATCTTGCCGTCACCGCGTTTGCCCGTCTGGTTCGCGCTCACGATCGCCTTCACAATGCCTTCCACCGCCTCATCGGGCACGACGATGGTGAGCAACCTCTTCGGCACATAGAGCGCCTTTTTCGGCAGAGTATGTTCGAGGGCGTATACCGAGGGCGTCGGCGTCAGCTTTACACCCGTGCAGAAGCTTTCGGGCATCTCGGAATCCATCTCTGCGCACATGGCGCCCTTCTGCTTGCCCCTTCCGTCGACGCTCTGGATCGTCAGGGACGGATAGCCCAATGTATCAAGCGCCGACTTTGTCGCCGGTAATTTGTCCCTTCGTATGATCGCGGTGATCTCTTTCATAAGCCCGCCTCTCCGGTTCTGACCGTATACGCATTCTCCACCGGACTGATGAATATCTTCCCGTCGCCGATAAAACCGGTCTTCGCCTTCTCACTGATAATACCGACTGCCTTCAGCTCGTCTTCGTCGTCGACGACCATCATGAGCAGCGTCTTCGGAAGTTCATCGTAATGTACAGGGCCCACCTGAAGCCCTTTCTGTTTCCCCCTGCCGAAAACCGGCATCTTGGTCAACGACGGAAATCCGGCCCCCTCCAGGGCCAAAACAATCTCCTGTTCTTTTTCCGGTCTTACAAAAGCCCTTATCATCTTCATCTCTTCTTCCTCCTGTCTTAAGATTGCCTCATCTTATTCACTATTTGCTGCTGCCTATTTACTGCTTACTGTTCACTTACGATCGCCTTTCTCAGCCACGGCGGCGGCGATTTCTTTATCGTCTCGCTCAGCCTCTCCAGTGACTCCTCTATCGTGACCTTCTCCTTCACCTTGACCGGCATCATCCCTTTCTTCACCAGCCGTGCGGCGGACGGGCCTCCGATCTCGGTGAGATATACTATCTTGCAGTCTCCCAGGGAGTCGACCTTCTTCTGTACAAGGTCGTCGTGCACCTCCTTCATGCCTTTCGTCTCTTCTATCGCCCTGTCTCTTCCGTCGGCAAACGTCCTCATCTCGACGAAGCGATACCCCTTCTCCCCCACCTCATACACGGCGAACTTCCCGGCCCTGCCGAAGTGTTCGTCTACCTGCACACCGTCTGTTGTCGCAAATGCAACCTTCATCCCGTCGGACCTCCTTTCAATGTCAGTGCACCTCACTGACAAAAATATTGGCTATTTCGTTTACCGTCGCAAGCGTCCCCCTGTATGCGATCGTGACCCTGGCGGTGTTCCCGAAAATCTTGTACACCGGGAATCCCGCCTGATAGAGACATGTCTTGAGCCTCGCCGCCGTGTCGACGGCATGGGAACCGGAGACAAGGATGTCGAATTCCCCCTCTATAGAAAAAAGGTCCCCTGCTCTCACCCGGTCGGCAAGAATCCTTGCTGCCGACGGCGCTGAATCTGGCAACACCGAAAGGGACACCACTGCCCCCATTTCGCTCAGCACCTTCGAAAACTGGACCGAGAGGTCCGGCTCCAGGGCGAGGCATGCCCTCTTTTTCCCGTAGAGGAGATGGGTGTCTCTCATCCCGTCGATGAGCATCCTTCTTTGCCTCCGATATTTCTCCGGGATCTTTCGACCGCTCAGCGCCTCAAGCGTCTCCATGAACTCGTCCGTGTCTTCAAGCCCGGCAAGTCCTTCAAACACTTTGTATTTGATGCCGAACCGCTCCTTCAATTTCATTGCGGCCTTCTCCATGCTCAACCCCACTGCAATCGTGAACCGCGAACCCCGCATCTCCGCGATATCCGCGACTGGAGTACCGCCGACGGCGAGAGGCGAAAACCCCTGCCTGCTGCCGTCCAGGGCCGAAAGGTCGGGAAGTATCAGGGGATGCAGACCGAAGGATTCGATCATCTCCCTCAGTTCCGTAAAATCAGCCGGGGTAAGGTGAGAACCGGCAAGGACGTTGACCTGAAAGTCCGACGGCCGCCACGGAAGGCCGGAACCGGCGATACCGAGCAGACCTTCGACAGCGGCCGCATATCCGCTTTCCAGCCCGCCCTCATAGTCGGGCGTTGAAACATGAAGAAACCGTGTCTCAGGATTCTTTAACATCAGTTCTCTCATCACATCGGAAATGTCGTCGCCCTTCACCTCCGAAAGGCCTGTCGTCAGGACCCCCACGACATCGGGACGGTTCTTTTCAACAATACCTTCGATCGTCCTGCCGGCGTTCTCCCCGCTTCCCATGACCACGTCCTCTGTAAAGAGCTTCGTGCTGACGAGGGAAATAGGCTCCCTGAAGTGTTTCGTGAGAAGCACCTTCGCCAGGAAGTTGCATCCCTGCGCGCCGTGGATAACCGGCGCCGCATTGTGAACGCCCTGGAAGGCTATCGCCGCGCCCAGGACCTGCGAATGCTTCAGTGGATTGATGAGACAGCTTTCAGCCTTAAGCTCATGGCTCTCAGTTTTTTTATCTTTGTCAATGGGCGCATTGTTTTTTCGTCCACAAGCTGACGGCTGACCGCTGAATGCTGCCTGCCCGCCATAGAATTTCACGCTGTTGCTTATGTCCTCAGCGAGATTTATCAGTCCGGCGTAACCGGCGTAAGCGGTATGTCTCTCCTGGTTCACATCCACAAAAGGGATGCCTTCCTTTACCGCGAGATACTGGTTTCTGCCGCCTGCGATAAGCATGTCCGCTCCCTTTTCCCTGAAAAGTCTGAGCAGGTTCTTTGGCGTGACGTCCTCGACGAGCGGTGCGTCCGGCCCAAGAATGGCCTTCATCTTCTCCTCGTCTTCGAAGGTGCTCTTCTTCGTGCCTACTGCAACGACTTCTATCCCGAGGTCGAGAAGCGCCGATATGAAGGACCAGCTCTTCACGCCCCCCGTATAGAGGACTGCTCTCTTTCCTCTGAGATGTTCGTATGCCTTCAGCCTTGCCGGCAGTCTTTCTTCTTCCCTTGCGATGACGGCTTCAATCCTCTCAGAAAGACCGCCTGAACTGTTTGAGCCGTTGAAACCGCTCGAACGGCTTAAGCGGTCTTTTATGGCCCTCAATGCCTTTGCCATCTCGGTCTTGCCGAAGAAGGAGACCTCGGCATAGGGGATGCCGTATCTCCTATCCATCTCCCGAGCAACGTTGATGAGCGCGCGGCCGCATACCACGAGGTTCAGCTTTGCCCTGTGAGCGTAAGTTATCTCTTCAAAAGTCGAATCGCCCGTGAGACGGGACAACACCCTTATACCTGCTGCCTTCAGAACGGGCTCGACAAGCCAGAGGTCCCCCGCGATGTTATACTCGCCGATCAGGTTTATATCGCATTCCGTCCGAAAAGGGGGCTCTCCCGTCCCTATGACATGATCGAGAAGCACCTCGCCGGCAATCCTGTTTCCCAGGTTCTTGGGACCGGTAAAGCCTGGCGCATTCACCGGGATGACCCTGACGCCCGCCTCCGTCCCCGCCTTCCTGCAGACCGCGTCGATATCCTCTCCCGTGAGTCCGCTTACGCACGTCGAGTAGACGAATACGGCTTTCGGCCGGACCGCCCTGCACGTCTGCAGTATCGCCTTATAGAGCTTTTCTTCCGCGCCGTAGATGATGTCCATCTCATTGAGGTCGGTGGTAAAACCCATCTTGTGCAGGGGCGAGGTCTCGGGCGCATCGCAATTCGCCCCTACGTTTGACAACGATCCCCTTCCTTCCCATGAGTTGCCGCAGCACGCAATCGGGCCATGCACGATATGTGCTGTGTCAGCTATCGGCTGGAGAACGATCATCGCTCCGTCGAAGGCGCACGATTCGCCGCCCCTGGAACGACAGACTTTGTCCTTCCTGTCTATATTGCAGCCGCTCCCTTATTTTTGGCCCTGTCCGTCCCTGCTTTGTCATTGCGGCTTGTCCGCAATCTGTCTTTGCCGGAAGGATTCCCGACAAGCGGGAATGACATCAGCAAATTCCCTTAGCCATGCAACCCTTTGCAATTCGCCGTCCAAGATTCACCGCCTCACCTCACTCACCTGATCACATCGAAGCTCGTGGTATTCATGGTTTTTCTGTCCATCTCGTCGAGGACCGTATTTACTATCGAGCTTAAGAGATTTATGGCGCCCTGATAGCCGATGACCGGATACCTGTGGAGGTGGTGCCTGTCGAAGAGAGGAAAGCCCATTCTTACGAGAGGCGTGCCCGTGTCCCGCCAGAGGAACTTCGCATATGAATTGCCTATCAGGATATCCACGGGGTCGGTGAACATCAGGGACCTCAGATGCCACATGTCCTTCCCGGCATAAACCTTAGCGTCGCTGCCGAAGGGGCTTGAGTCAAGGAGGCTCTGCATCTCCTCGGAGAATTTCTTGTCCCCCATCGTGCAGACGATATGCGCCGGAACTCCGCCCATCTCCATTATGAAACTCACGAGACCCAACAGCTGGTCGGGATCGCCGACGAGGGCGAATCTCTTTCCGTGGACATAGGGGTGCGAGTCGACCATCGCATCGACGGCCCTCCCGCGCTCATCTTCTATCTCCTGCGGCAACGGCTTTCCGGTCAGCCTGCTCAGTTCTTCAAAAAACCGGTCGGTGTTCTTTATACCTATGGGCGGAAGCACCAGCGCCTTCTGGCTCCATTCCTTCCGGATGTAATCCATCGTCTTGAGCGTCGAGTACTGCTGAAGTGCGACGGTAGCGGCGGCGTTTATCGAATCCATCGCCTCTTCCAGCGGAGTGCCGCCGGGATATAGCTTGTACTGGCCCGTATTCGGAGAATCGAAGATCGCACTGGCGTCCGACAGAAGCGTAAAGTCCACGCCCATCATCGACAGCAGCCTCTTTATCTCGTGGTAGTCGCCGGTGTATGTATCGAATCCCATGATGATATTGATCTTCCCGTTAGGCTCCCCCTTTTTGCCTGTGGTGATGGAAGAGAGTATCCCTTTCATCATATTGTCGTAGCCGTTAACGTACGAGCCGACAAAACTCGGTGTGTGTGCAAAGGGGACCGGCAGGTCCTTCGGGACCAGACCCTTGTCCTTCGCCTGCCTTATATAGGCGCTCAGATCGTCTCCTATCACCTCTGCCATGCAGGTCGTAAAAACAGCAAGCATCTTCGGGTGGTAGAGGGTATAGGCGTTTTCGAGGCCTTCGAGCATATTATTCAGGCCGCCGAAGACAGCCGCATCCTCTGTCATAGAGGTCGATATGGCCGCCAAAGGCTCCTTGAAATGCCGGTTCAGATGGCTCCTGAAGTAGGCCACGCAGCCCTGTGCGCCCTGAACAAACGGCATCGTGCTATCGAAGCCCGAGGCGCAAAAGAGCGCGCCGAGTGGCTGGCATGCCTTTGCCGGGTTAATCTTTATGTTCTTCCGGGCGAAGTTCTTCTCCCGGTATTCGACGGTCTTCGTCCATTCGGCAACCTCCTTTACCTTTTCCTTCGGCCAGGGCGCCTCGAACTCTCTCTTCTTCTCGAACTGGTCTAGATACTCCTGCTCCTGGAAGAGCTCGTTATGGTCTTTAATCCTGATAGTCTTCATTTTTTCCTCCGTATCAGACTCCATGTGGGGTTGTTCACAGTCATGTCCATGTCCCTCGCAAAGACCGGGAACCCGTCGAAGCCGTGGTATGGTCCGGAGTAATCCCATGAATGCATCTGGCGAAAGGGCACGCCCATCTTGTGATAGGAATACTTCTCCTTGATTCCGGAGCCGACCATGTCGGGCTTCAGCCTCCGGGTGAACTCCTCCAGTTCGTAGAGCGTCGCATCATCCATGATCACCGCACCCTCTTTCATGACCGGATACGTCCTTTTGTAGTCGTCGCTGTGGCCGAACTCGTAGCCGGATGCGATTACTTCCATCCCGAGGTCTTCATATGCGCCGATGGTGTGCCTGGGCCTCAGGCCGCCGACATAGAGCATCACCTTTTTGCCTTCGAGCCCCGGCCTGAACTTTTCGACGACCGCGTCCATCGCCGGCTTATATTTCTCTATCACCTTTTCCGCATTCTCCTTGATCCGCTCGTCGAAATAGGAGGCGATCTTTCTTATGCTTGCGTATATCTTTGTAGGGCCGAAGAAATTGAATTCAGTCCAGGGGATGCCGTACTCCTCTTCCATATGCCTGCATATGTAGTTCATCGAGCGATAGCAGTGGATAAGGTTCAGCTTTGCCTTTGTCGCTATCCCCAGCTCGTTCACCGATGCATCCCCGGTCCACTGGGCGATCACCCGCAGCCCCATCTCTTCGAGGATCTTCCTGGAGGCCCAGGCGTCGCCGCCTATGTTGTAATCGCCGATAAGCGCCACGTCATAAGGCGTAGATTTTTCGAGCGTTCCCTTGCCGAGCACATAATCCCTGATCGTATCGTTGGCGATGTGATGACCCAGGGACTGGCTGACTCCCCTGAATCCCTCGCACCTGACCGGAACTATCGGGATGCCGAATTCCCTTGCCACGCGCTTCGAAACCGCCTCGATGTCGTCTCCGATAAGGCCGACCGGGCATTCCGAGAGGATGCCGATGCCCTTCGCAAGGGGAAAAAGCTCCTTCAGTTCATGGAGTGCTGCGTCGAGTCCCTTGTCGCCTCCGTAGACGATGTCCTTCTCCTGGAAATCCGTCGTGATATGCATCGTCCCGAAGGTGTCGACGCCGGTTATGCCGTTATAGTAATTTCTCCTGGACCACCAGCTGTACTGCCCGCATCCGACGGGGCCATGGCTGATAGTAATCTGGTCCTTCACCGGCCCCCAGACAACGCCCTTCGCGCCAGCGTAGGCGCATCCCCGCACGGTCATAACGCCGGGCCGCGATTTTATGTTGGACTTCACCTGGCATGTGCTGCACTGGCCGGTGGGATCGTTGGCGGTGAGGTGCTTCGCCCTGTCCTTTTTCGCCTTCTCGGGATATGCATCAAGAACTTCCTCTATCATCTTCTGTGTATCTTTGATCGCCGTGCTCATTTTCTCTCCTTTGTATGCAAGGGTTCACTGTGTAGAGGCGTCCCTTTGCGGCCGCCCAGGCATCGGGCAGACGCGCAGGTCTGCCCCTACAAAATCGTTGAACGCTCTGCCCGCTTCTTCTTACGCCGCCGCTTCTTCGCTCTCCATTATGCCGAAGTCCATAAGCAGTTGTTCCAGTTCATCCATGGAAATGGGCGTAGGTATCACCAGGTCCCTGTTGTCGGCAATCTTCTTGGCCAGCGTCCTGTATTCATCGGCCTGAGGGTGGTCCGGAGAGTATTCGATGACCGTCATTCTCCGCAGCTCGGCCCTCTGAACCTGGTTGTCCCTCGGCACAAAATGTATCAACTTGGTCCCGAGCTTTTTCGCGAGTTCTGAAATCAACTCGTATTCTTTATCCGTCTTTCTGCTGTTGCATATGAGGCCTCCCAGTCTTACGCCTCCGCTGTGGGCATACTTGAGGATGCCTCGCGAAATATTATTCGCCGCATACATGGCCATCATCTCGCCGGATGTGACTATATATATCTCTTTTGCCTTGCCCTCTCTCATCGGCATAGCAAAGCCGCCGCAGACAACGTCTCCAAGGACATCGTAAAAGACAAAGTCGGTGTCTGCCTCATAGGCCCCGTTTTCTTCAAGAAAGTTTATGGCCGTTATGACTCCCCGGCCTGCACATCCGACCCCCGGTTCGGGTCCTCCCGACTCGGCGCACCTGACGCCGTTAAAGCCCGACAGAAGTACTTCGCCGACTTCAAGATCCTCTACCGTGCCGCGTTCCCTTGCAAGGTCCATTACCGTTGTCTGCGCCTTTGCGTGAAGTATGAGCCTTGTAGCGTCTGCTTTGGGATCGCAACCCACTATCATGCATTTGTACCCGGCCTGTGAAAGGCCGGCAACGGTATTCTGTGTCGTCGTCGATTTTCCTATGCCGCCTTTTCCGTATACTGCTATCTGCCTCATGTGATTCCTCCTGTGAGCGTATTTCCTTTCTGAGGAGCAATCGATATGCCAGTCCGTAAAAACCAGCATATACGCGGGCTTGCCTGTGCGGGCCTCTTTTTCTTCCTGCCACTTTTGTTCGTATCACGACAAGATTGTCCTACTCGATGACACCGCTTTGTCGTCGAAACGTCATCCGTGAAAACGACAGACCCCGCTTCCACGGGCAGATTTTTGAAGTACCCTTCGTCCGTTTGTTAGGATATAGAACTTCCAATGTTAAAAGGAGACGGCAAAGTGTCGAAGGACTGCAACAGGATGAGCAAAGGCGAACTCGAATCGGAACTCAGGCGTCTGAGGTCCGACCTGGAAGACCTTGAAGAGACGGTGGCTTTCCATTTCGCAAATACCGCCGCCCATATACCGGGCAGTTCCGTAGCAGGCGCGGAAGAGGAACGTGAAGAACTGAAGAGGAAGATAGCGGAAGTGGAGAAGCTGCTTTCGGAAAAGTAGTGCGAGCCTGGATTTTTCGTCTGTCAGGCGGCGAAAGGGCACGGTATTTTCGCTCATTCCTGCCTGCCGGCAGGCAGGCTAGCTTCTCTCCGGGGAATTTGCCCTCTTTATTTGTCATGCACCTCTTGTCTGTGTGCGGGCGAATAAAACCTCTCAAACACCGTCCCCTTTCGCCTTTGAGGGAAATTTGTGAATAATGCGAGCTTAGAGTTGAGAGATACTCGGAAAAGCTGACAGACTCGTAACGCTATGGGCGGCTTTGGCTAAACATTCACAACATGCACCGAACAGGATATGCATGGATCGTAGGCCCTCATTATCTTCTCCGTCTCCTTCCTGATGAAATCCGAGGGCTTGTCAATGTTGGCTTCGACGAAGGTGTAGATGTCCTTCTCCATATGGCTCAGGTTCTGGGACGTGGGGGGGAGGATCGAGCACCCTCTTACAAATCCCCTTTCATCAAGTTCATAGCGGTGGATCAGCGTTCCCCTCGGCGCCTCCGTTGCCCAGACCGCTGTCCCGGCCCGGGGCTCGAACTCCACATAAGGTCTGTCCGGAGCTTCATACTCCCTTATGATCCTCATGGCCTCGTAAAAGGAATAGGCGATCTCTACAGACCTCGCTATGATGCTCATCTGGTTATTCCTTATGGGAACCGTCACGCCGGCATCTTTCATCACCCCCGTGATCTCCAAAGGAAGCTTCTCACGGTTCAGGTTAAGCCTCGACGCGGGGCCTAGAACATAGGGGCTTAAGGCTGAACCCCGCTTGATGCCCGAATAGAGCGCCGTGGAATGCTCCGTCTGATATTCCTGGAGGACCCCCATAAAATCCCCGGCGGACATCCTGAGTCCCCTGCTGGATATAATGTCACCTTCATTGAAAGGATATTCAGCGGGATGTCCCAATGAGACGAACTCGGTGTCACGGGGCCGGTCGTCGAAGGGGAGGGAAGCGGCCCATTTGATCCCCTCCAGGGACTCTTCATAACATCTCTCGATTTCGGACAGACGGTCCGCGAGGGTCTTCCTCTCCGGCACCCTGTAAAACCCTCCTACCCTGACGGACACGGGATGGACCGGCCTTCCGCCGAGAACGGTCAGGATATCGTTTCCGAGCTGTTTAAGCCTCATCCCCTTTTTTGCGATATCGAGATACCTCTTGCCCGCGAAGGCGCTTTCCAGTCCGTAGAAGTCAGGCCCGTGGAGCAAATAAACATGAAGGGCGTGGCTCTCTATCCATTCACCGCAATACATGAGCCGTCGCAGCTGCCTGACCGGAAGGGACGTTTCGATGCCGAATATCCTCTCGATCGCATGTACGGAAGTCATCTGGTATGCCACGGGGCAGATCCCGCATATCCTGGCGGTAAAGTCCGGCACGTCGTCGAAGGGCCTGCCCTCCAGGAAGGATTCGAAGAATCTCGGGGCCTCGAAGATGCGCACGTTCAGACCCGTTATCCTGCCGTTCTCTATCCTGACGGTAAACCCGCCTTCTCCCTCAACCCTCGCCAGGTAGTCCGATTTAATGAGCTTCTTCAATCCGGGCCTTCCTGTACGCATAAGTGTTCATTTTGTCCAGCAGAAGGACCGTCTCCTTCTGGGACATTCCTAGATTCCTGAAACGCTCAAGGAGAGAGTCGATATTTGCCCCGTCCCTCGGTCCGAAGCACCCGTAACAGGGCCTGCCGAAGGAGGGACAGAGCACGCCGCATCCGGTCTTTGTTACCGGTCCCAGGCAGGGCTCGGCCCGCGAGACGAGCAGGCACGGTATCCCCTTGATCTTGCAGTCCATGCAAAGGCTGTAAACGGGAAACCCGGGCTTCTTCCCGATTATGAGTGATACGAGCGTCTCCGACAGGGCGTTCTTTTCTATCGGACATCCCCACAGTTCGTAATCCACATATGCATGTTCCGACACCGGCGTTGAAATTGCGAAAACACTGATAAGGTCGGGAGACGGATAAACCTTTCTCTTGTACTCCGAGACGTTCGCCCAGTTCCGGAGAGCCTGAAGTCCGCCCGCAGTGGCGCAGGCCCCGATGGTGATCAGAAAGCGTGTCCTGTCCCTGATTTCCATGATCTCCTTCCTCTGCCACTCCGTCGATATGGACCCCTCGACAATCCCCACGTCATACTGTCTCTTTGGCGGCAGGTCAGCGGCTTCGCGGAAGTAAGCGATCTCGAAAAATTCAAGGAGTCCGAGAAGCTGCTCCTCCAGGTTCAGGATCGAAAGCTGGCACCCGTCGCAGGAAGTGAACTTGAACACGCCGATGCGGGGTCTTCTCATCTCACACCTCTTTTATCCCCATAAATTCCTCGATGTCGGTGTACTTGAAAACGGCCCCGTCCCTGCAGACAAACTTGGGACCGAAAAAACAGTGCCCGCAGATCCCCATCCCGCAGTTCATGTTTCTCTCCATGGAGAGGAATATCTTTTCCCCCGGCACACCCCTCAGGAGCAGTTCCCTGATCGTAACCTGCATCATTATCTCGGGACCGCAGATAAACACGGTGGTGCCCAGAGGGTTGAAGGCGGCCTTGTCCATCAGCCGCGTCACCAGTCCCACCTCGCCCCTCCAGTATTCCTCGGGGTCGGCCTTGTCCACGGTGAGAAATACCTGGAAGACGTCCCGGTACCGCGGAAACTCGTCCCTGTAAATCATGTCCTTCGGAGTCTTGACGCCGTAAAGAATGACGTCCCTGCCGGGACAGGATTTCCTCGACATATAGACATGTCGTATCACGGACCTCAGAGGTGCTATGCCCACCCCCCCTGCAATGATCATGAGGTCTCTGTCCTCCGCTTCTTCCATCGGCCATCCCGTGCCGAAAGGACCCCTCAGCCCTATGACATCTAAGTACAGCATGTTGAACTGGCCGGGCTTGAAACTGTACGCCTTCTGGATCTCGCTGCTCCTGATCTTCAGGGCATAGGTGGCCGTATCCCTTGTCTCTTTCTTTATCCATTTTATTACGGCCTCAAAGGGTACCGATCTATCGTACACGTCTTATCTCCGCAAGCTCCCGCGTAATATCTATGCCCACGGGGCACCACGTTATACACCTACCGCATCCCACGCAGCCCGGCGAACCGAACTGGTCTATCCAGTAACCCAGCTTGTGGTTCATCCAGTGGCGATACCTCGCCTTTCTCGACCGTCTGAAATTCCCTCCGTGGACCCTCGCGAAGTTCCTGGAGAAACAGGAATCCCAATGTCTCATCCGGACGCCTGCCCATTCCTTCAGGTTGCCCGAAATCTGATCTGCCGGCAAAAAGTCATAGGCGGAACTGCAGAAACATGTGGGGCAGACCATGGTGCAGTTTCCGCATTCAAGGTCTCTCGCGGCGGTCTCGGCCCACCTCGGATGCTCCATGTTCCTGTAAAGCACCCCGGGAAGATCCGCCGTTTCCATGGACTTGACCATGCCCTTCCTGCAATCGAGAATAGCCGCCGCCTTCTGCTCCAGGTCATTGTCAGTAACCGCGGTGGAGGGAATTCCTTCAGTGGTCCCCTCTCCCCCGGCCGTACCGGCCTCTACCAGAAAATGTCCGCCGGTCTCGGTCAGCGAGAGGTCGAACCCGGTAGTGACCTCGGGCCCCGTCCCCATGGAATCGCAGAAGCAGTTGCCGCCGGGATGGAGGCAGTTGACGGCCACTATGAACGTCTCTTTCCTTCTGCGGAAATACCTCGTATCCCTGAAAGGTCCGTCGAGAAAAACCTTGTCCAGCAGCCTCAGCGCCGCCAGGTCGCAGGCCCTGGCGCCGATAAAAGCGAGGGGCCTCTCTTCTGCGGCGATTCCCTTTACAGTGATCCCGCTTTTTGTCCTCCTGAACCGTGACAACTCCTGGGTTGCCGGGTTAAAGAAATTCTTGAATGAATGGGGGCCGTTGGAAAAGGAAAACATGAAGCCGTCTTTCCTGTCGTTTCCCAGCTTGTAGCATCCCGGCGACTGCAGGTCCGTCACCCCGCACGGCAGGTCACCGAATTCTATTTCCGCCAGGACGATAGCGCCGTTTTCGAGCTTTGGCCCGATCACTCTGTGTGTCGCCTTCAGTTTCCCGAAGATGACTTCCAGGTCCTTCTTCTCTATCTTGATTTTTTCCACAGGTTGTCCCCGTCCACGATCAAATTCTACCTCAAAAGCAGGATGAATATAAGTAGTGCAGATTCAATTACTCATTATCTATATATTTGACGGAGTAACAAGAGAATGGATTCCCGATTGCTACCTCCGGATTCAGAAAAGGTTTGTTTCGGAGAATTCGTCAATTACTCGCTGTATCTTCGTATGATTCTCGATCCGTAGAAAAAAATCACCGCCGCGTAAGCGCATAGTACGGCGAGGCAGACGAGACCTTCCGCGTCCAGGGAGGTCTTCCTTATGAGGATATTGGTATATGTAAGGGGCATGATGTAGATAATTGCCTTTATGATGAACGGCACCTTGTCCAGGGGGAAAAAAGTACCGCTGAAAAATGCCATGGGCACGATGAAAAAGTTGGTGTAGGTGGCGGTGTCTTCATGGGACCTGGAGAGCATCCCCGTGATAATACCCAGGCTGGCAAATAGAAAGCAGTTCAGGAGGAGTGTGAGAACGAAAAGCGGGGTGACGGTAAACCCCCGGGCGGTCGCCAATCCCACAAGGATTATCAGCATCGATGCAAACAGCCCTTTCACCATGCCGGCCAGCACTTCGCCTGCCATGATGGCCGAGTGCGATATCGGCGACTGTACGAAAACCTGGAAGGTCTTGAAATAGATGCGGTTGAGGTTCAGGGCACTTGCCACCCATGTGTATGAATTGTTCATCGAACTCATCGCCACCAGTCCCGGGATAAGGAAAGAGAGGTAGTCCGTGCCATGGATACTTACACTCTTGCCGAGTCCGAACCCGAATGCCACCAGATAGATGAGGGGCACTATCATGGCGGAAAAAAGATAGCTCAGCCTCAGCAGTTTCCTCCTGAAGAGAAGCATCTCCCTGAGGAATATTGGATACCAGCCGGGGAGTGCCTTCATTCTATCCTCTCTCCCGTGAGCTTGATGAATACGTCTTCCAGGTTGGCCCGCCGTATCGTCACGGCAGCCTCAATCGTCTTCGCCCTCTCGTCCGCCTCATCGCGGCTCCTGCAGATATGCTGAACGAGTTGGCCATCCTCATCGACGAACTGGACCAC
>JARRRD010000090.1:0-17858 GCA_037381085.1 Candidatus Sulfobium sp. | reverse complement strand
CTGATGATTCCGATCATGGCGGTAGGCTTGCCACTGGTGTTTCTTACCACTGAAGCCGAAAGCCAGATCGGGAACTCTTTCCCGCTCTTGTGAAATACATTGAGTTCCCCGTTCCAGCGGCCCGTTTCCTTTATGCTCGGCAGAATCACGGTCCGGTCGAAATCCTTCTCAACATTCAGATCACCTGCACGCATCCCTGTCAGTTCAGCCCGGGAAAACCCGTAAATCTCCTCAACCGCCCTGTTGGAATAGATGATCCGTCCGTTAAGATCGACGATCTGGACTCCGTCCATCGCTTCCTCTATGGCCTCGGAAAAGAGCCGCAGTTTCTCCTCCGCCTGTTTGCGTTCCGTTATGTCCCTTGCGATCCCCTGCGCACCTATTATTTCCCCCCGTTCATTGCGGAGTATTCGAAGGTTGTGAAGCATATTCAGTATCTTTCCGTTTTTTGTCACCTGCCTGTTTTCGAAGGTAAAGGCGTCAAAGCCCTGCTCAATCATGTCCAGAAACTTTCTGAAGGATTTCTCCCTGTCGTCGGGATGGACCAGCATTGTCCACGGCTTGCCGATGACCTCTTCGGGAGTATAGCCCAGTATCCTGTAAGCGGCGTTGTTCATGAAGGTCTGGTTGCCGTCGCGGTCTGAAACATATATGATATCGGTTGTAAGCTCTACGAGGCTCTTATAGCGCTCTTCCGATTCCCGCAGGAACTCCTCCGCTCGTTTGCGCTCGGTTATGTCGCGGACGAGCTCTATCCCTGCAACAACATTTCCCGACTGGTCCCTCAACGGGGATGCCTTGATCTCGATGTATACCGTCTCCTCACCTCTCTGCAGGGCCTTCTCCAGGGTATGAATCTCACCGTCGTCGAACGACAGGGCAACGGGACATCCCAGACAGGCGGTGTTGCTCCTGGTGAAAGCCTCGTAGCAGTGACGCCCGGAACATTCTCCCACCATGTCCTTGTGGACCTGGTTCTGATATAAGACCCTTAAATCGCGGTCCAGCATGCTGATTCCGTCACTCATGGCGACCATTACCGCTTCAGATTTGGCCCGTTCTTCCTCTGCCCGCCCGAGCGCCGACTCGAGTTCCTCCTCCGCTCTCTTCCGCTCGGTGATATCACGGTCAATAGTCAGGATATAAGGTTTGCCGTTTATACGGATGAGCGTGGCCGAAACTTCCAAAGGAAATGCCGCGCCGTCCTTGCGCAAGTGTGTGACCTCAAAGGTCAGGGCCTCCCCCGCTTTCAGGCGCTCCACCTTGCCGCGGATTCCCCCAGCGTCTTCAAAGGGGTCAATAAGAGATATCGGTTTCCCTATCAGCTCAGTCCTGGCATAGCCGTGCATGGAAAGAGCCGAAACGTTTGCGTCCACAATGACCGGGCCGTTGTCATGTGACGGGTCCAGCAGAAGAATGGAATCGGACGCAAAGTTGAACAGGGAACGGAAGCGCTCCTCGCTGTCCTTCAAAGCGTCATCCGTCTTGAGCCGCTCTCTCATTTCATCCTGCAGGCGTTCATTGGCATCGAGCAGTTTCGACGTACGCTCTCTGACTTTCGCCTCAAGTTCGTCATGTGCCCTGCGCAGATCCATTTCGGCCCTCTTCCGGTCGGTCACGTCCGTAAAGATCCCGACAAAATTCCGGATATCGCCGGAAAGGTCGACAATGGGATTAATGACGGCGTTCCATATCTTTACCTTTCCCGATTCTCCGTCGGCAGGGCAGACGCTCGAAACCTCAAAGAAATGCCGGTTTCCCTGCCGGGCGTCTTCGATAGCTGAATCAAAAGCGCGGCTGCTCTCTTCCGTCCAGAACCTGTCCAGGCGGTTGCCCGTGACGTCGTCCCGGCTGCATCCTATTGACTCCAGGCCGGCCTTGTTTACGGTGAGACACCTTCCTTCCGGATCGAAAAGCATTATGCAGCTGGGTGACCCTTCGACGAGACTCCGGTAACGGCGTTCGGACAGGGCAATCTGTGCGGTCGTCTCCCTGAAAAAATAGAGTGCGGCAAAATAGATAACGGTCAGAACGAAGAAAGCGAGGGTTGTAAAGATCGCGAAAAGACGGTAAGCCCTGACATGTCCCGTCCCGTTCAGCATTACGAGTGACCAGCCGTTTCCGATAAAGTTGCGGGACACAAGCAACCGCTTCCCGTCTATGGAAACGTAGCTGCCGTCAACGGCCTCACCGGACAATAGAGGTGTGAAGGGACCGGAGCCGAAAATTCCCGACTGCACGAGCTCTTGTCTTTCTCCGTCTTTCAGCGGCCAGAGGCCCTTCTGATACATCTTTCTGTCACTTGACAGAGAGACGATTCCATCGGGATTTACCAAAAAGCAGCCAGGATGTTTCTGGAAGACCTTGTCCAGGTTCGCCATGCTTCCCACAGCCATCATAAAGCCGATCGTTCTGCCTTTCCCGTTCCGGACCGGATAACGTGCAACATAGCTCCACTCCCCGGTCTTGCTGTCAAAATGGTAATAGCCTTCTCCGGCGTAAAGGGCCTTGCCATTCATCGTGGCGGCGCCCGGCCACATCAACCCGGCCCGCAGCCTGTCCGAAGAGAGCACCGGTTTCCCGCGCGTATCAACGAGGTAGCAGGCCGAGGAGGCAGCAGATATCACATTGCTGCACTGTCCGAGAACCGGCGAGGCGTCTTTGGTGTCCAACGGCCTTCCCGTGACAAGAGCCGATGCCACGGCAGGCGATTCGGCGGCTGTCTTCGCCGCGCGTCTGACATCTTTCAATATGTGATTAATATTGTCGGCCAGCGCGCCTATGAAGAGGCCTCCCTCCCTCGACGTTTGGCTTTTTGCATGGTTTCCCGCAAGCTGGGTCAGTGCCCAGCCCAGGAGGACGATCGACAACAGGACCGGTACCGGCCGGAAAAAGTGCCTGTAACGGCGAATGTCAAAGGATGCCGCCTCATCCGGTGCCGACTGGGAATAGGCCCAGATCGAAATGGCGGCTACTGTAGCAAGTGTCCCTCTGAGGAGTTGAATGGGGAAGCCCAGGCTTTCAAGGAACGCTTCACTGTTGATATGCGACGCAGGAAAAAAATCGGCAGGGGGGCCAAAAGCCGCCGCCAATGCGTAAAGCGATATGGTTACTCCTAATATGAACAGCCAGTTCCGCGAAGGACCTTCCATCTCTCCCGATGCAACGATGATCGCATAACCCGCCCAGAGTCCCCCCGCGAGCCCGATTACCAGGCGGCTTGACGCTTCCAGCCCCTCGGGTCCGGCTGTCAGTCCCCCGGCAGCTATTATCATCAGGGGGACAAGCACCCATCTTCCGGCCCCCTTTCCGCGAAGACGGACGAGGGCGGCCCGCCCGAATTCTGCAAGGAAGATGAACGAGATGACGCTGAAAAGGACGCCGACAACCTGCAGGAGAGGGTTCCTTCCGAAATTGATTTCAACGAAATCCATCCATTCATGCAAAGCGTGGGTGATAGCGAACAGGGCGAACCAGAGCCAGGGAAGGCGTTCATCTTTCCTCCTGGCCATGATGAAACCGGCCCCTGAGATCATGAGGAAAGCAAGGTCGTAAAAGAAATAGATGTAATCCATCTGCCCTTTGAAGAAATCAATCATAAGCAGTCAACCCGTCAAACCCCTTATACGACCGATTTATAGATAGAGGGTAAACTACGAGCAATATTATTTATTTAAGCAGATTTGACCGGCTTTTCTCAATCGATAAGATTGTCCGGAGGTACCTTTCGGTTACTGCGGTTACCAGGTTACTGCGCCCCATATTGCCGTATAAGCCGGCACTGCTTTATAATGACTCCCTATGGGTCTGAACGTAAAGCCTTATCTGCAGGTGTTCAGAAACCGCCGGATAGGAGTGATGGTCCTGATGGGTTTCGCCTCCGGCCTCCCCCTGGCATTGACCGGGTCGGCGTTGCAGGCCTGGATGGCCGTTGCCGGCGTGGACCTGCGCACCATAGGGATGTTTGCGCTCGTGGGAATGCCTTATACCTTAAAATTTCTGTGGTCTCCGCTTATGGACAGATTTGTCCCCCCGTGGCTCGGCAGGCGACGCGGGTGGATATTATTTACCCAGTTTGCCCTTATTCCGGGCATTGCGGCCATGGCGTTCTGCTCGCCGAAGAGCGCTCCTCTTGTTCTGGCCGCCATCGCCCTTCTTGTTGCCTTCTCTTCGGCCTCGCAGGATATCGTAATCGACGCCTACCGGACGGACGTACTCCACGAGGAGGAGCGCGGTGCCGGGGCCGCTGTTTTTGTCACGGGGTATCGCATCGCCATGCTCGTCTCGGGCGCCCTTGCCCTTATCATGTCTGACCTTATAGGCTGGAGGGCGACTTACCTCTTGATGGCGGCGGTCATGTCGATAGGAGTGGTCTCCACTCTGTTCGGGCCGGAACCGGAAAGAAAGGCCATACCGCCGAAGACTATTAAGGAAGCGGTCTGGGGGCCGCTCAAGGACTTCCTTTCGCGGCGAAAGGCCCTCATGCTTCTCCTTCTTATCGTCCTTTACAAGCTGGCCGACGCCTATGCGGGTTCCCTGACCACTGCGTTCCTCATACGGGGCGTCGGTTTTTCCGCAACAGACGTGGGCACGGTGAACAAGGTCTTCGGCCTTATCGCGACTATTGTCGGCGCAATGCTGGGAGGCGCCCTCATGGTGAGGCTCGGCCTCTTCCGTTCACTCCTGGGCTTCGGCATCCTGCAGGGCATATCCAATCTGGCCTATATGGTCCTTGCCTGGACCGGCAAGAGCTACGGGTTGCTCATCTTTGCCGTGGGCTTCGAGAACTTTACCAGCGGCATGGGTACGGCCGCTTTCATAGCCCTTCTGATGTCCCTGTGCAACCAGCGGTATACGGCAACGCAGTATGCCCTTCTTTCGTCCCTCGCCGCCCTCGGTAGGATATTCATTGCGCCCACTTCAGGTTACGTGGTTGATGCCGTCGGATGGCCTGCTTTCTTTGTCATCACTGCTCTCAGTGCTATCCCCGGCCTTGTGATGTTGTGGTGGCTGCGCGGAGAGATAGACGGACTGAAACAGGAGGCCGCCTGAAATGCCGGTCAGGTCTGCCCTTTAGCTCTTAACACTACCAGCCCCTGTCTTGCAGAGATATATCTCATGAGGTCCTCATCGATGACTTTCCTTGCCCCTTCGGCAGAGGAAGCATGCCGCAAATAAACAGAACCTCCCGTCTTTATGAGTATTCCCGCATGTGACACGTCGAGACCTTCACTCCGGGAGTATATGCCGATATAATCTCCCGATCGGAGTCTGCCCATAACATGATCATCGAGGTCACAGTAAGGTACAAAGCAAATCTCCCTTCTCCTGACCTCTATCCCCGGGAGGAAATACGATCCGTCTTCTTTTAAATTCAGCATCTTTACGACCTTTCTCTCTTTGCCGCCGCCTACCGTTCCTGTCACATCGTCGATGCGGTCCTCATTATATTCTCTCCAGTCGGTAAAAAAATGGTTCCGGTCCCGAAAAGATACCTTCCCGTTCCGGTACCTCACCTTTACTACGTTGTTTTTGAAATCGGCCGGGGATGCGGAAATCCTGATCGCCTCCACGTAGTCGAGAAGGGTGAAACAGTCAACCCCTTCAAGGTTTATTACGAGAACCTCTTCCGTATCCGCGGTCCCCGTCAGAGTCGACTCCCGATAGGCGGTACCAAGGAACTGATGCGAAATGAACTCAATCTTCTCGCCCAAATTCCTGATCAGGGAAGCCTGACGTATGATGCCATCCAGTTCCGATTCGGACCATTTGCCGGTGTTCACGATCCTGTTTTCCTTTCACGAACAGTGAATGACTTGAAGGTAACAGAAGAAGACTCAAATATCAAGAAGCCGGAGGAAAGCGTCCCGGCGTAGGCCATGATATATGTCATATACTTCGAACTTCCATCAAAGTTATTATAGGGCCATGACTCCCGACAGGGGACATATCAGAGCTCTGAGATATGCCGTGCAGATTTTCTTCCTTCTTCTGTCGATTTCGACGGGTTATCAATTCTACGAATTTGTGGCACAGCTTCAGGCCCGGGGGCATGCGTTAATGCAGAGACCTCCTTCAGTTGACGCCTTCCTGCCTATCGCGGGACTGATGTCGTTCAAGTATTTTCTTTTCACGGGAAACATTGAGCCCTTTCATCCGGCGGCCCTCGTCATGTTCACGGCTGTAGTTCTTGTGTCCCTTATGATGAAGAAGGGCTTTTGCGGCTGGATATGTCCGGTTGGCACGATCTCGCAGGCCTTCTGGATGGCGGGGGAGAAGATCTTCGGCAGGAACTGGATCGCTGACGTCAAGACGATGGAATTCTTTACGATGATGTCCTCGACGGCCTTCTGGGTGCTACTTGGTATCGGCGCGCTTTCTGTCCTATACAGGAATTTCTGGTGCAGGTATCTATGTCCATACGGGGCGCTCCTCGGCCTCCTCAGCCGTTTCAGCCCGGTCAAAATACGAAGAAACGGGGAGACCTGCACGCATTGCGGCTCATGCAGTGTAAACTGCCCTTCCCTAATCGATGTGGAAAAGCAGGGAGTGGTCAGCTCGGCCGAGTGTTTCGGTTGTCTGACCTGCCTAAGTCATTGTCCCTCGAATGGAGCGCTGGAGGTAACTGCGAAAAAGGGAAAAGCCAGGAGACCTTTCCCCCCTTTTCTGTACCCGGTGGTCCTGCTCCTTCTTTTCTATCTGGTGATCGGGGTTGGCATTGTTTCGGGGAAATGGCGTTCGCAGGTGCCTGCGGGCGAATACGCGCGCATTATTCACGACGCATCAAGGTAGTTCAGCGTTACTCGAACCTATCTCAAAATCGGTTCCCGGTTCAAAGCTGTCATTCCCGCAAGTGAAGCGCGCCTGCCTGCCGGCAGGCAGGTCGGGAATCCTTCTGAAAACAAAGAAAGATTCCGGACAAGCCGGAATGACAGACCCGGGGCCTATGATGATATTTCAATTTTGAGATAGGTTCTCATAACTTGCCCGCCTTCATCAGAGCGATCATGCCTTGTGCACCGACGTATTCGTTAAGACCGCTTACCCCGGTTTCAACGCTTTTTTGGAAGAAAGCCAGTGCGCCTTTCCGGTCATTGTTCCAGAGTCTTTCTTCCCCGAGGTAATAGTATGCTTCGCACAGACGCTCATTGATCTTTCCCCTGTCTTTCCCCTTTTTCGCTTCGGAAATGACCTGCCCCTCCTTCAGAAAGCCGAGATAATACCTGGATATTGTCCTGACCCAGGCATCGGATTTTTCCCCTTCGACATAATTCCTGAAGGTCCCCAGTTCCTTGCCGTAATCTTCTTTTGAAACCTTCCTAAGTGCGAGCAGAAGACAGATGCGGGCGTATTCGTAACGGGGGTTGATGCCTATGCTTTTTCTCCAGTCGGCTGCCGCTTCCTTGAACGATCCGCGGTTGTAGTAGACATGACCCCGGTTATAGTAGGCTTCCGCATTCCCGGGGTCGAGTCTTATCGCCTCCGTGTAATCCTTCAGGGCCTTGTCGTATTCACCCTTGTCGACATAGACGTTCCCGCGATTGTTGAAGGACGACGCGTCCCCCGGGTTGATCCTTATTGCTTCACTGTAATCTCTTATGGCGCTGTCGTAATCCTTCGTAAATGCATAGAGGTTGCCCCTGTTAAAATGCAGAGGCGCATCGGACTGATTCAATTTCAGCGCTTTCGTGTAATCTTGGATCGCTCTTTCGTACTGCCCCCCTTTGTAATATGCATTGCCCCGGCTGATATATGCCCTTACGTTGGAGGGATCGAGTTCCGCAGCTTTCGTATAATCGTTTACGGCGCGCGCCAAGTCTTGCTCGGCGGCGTAAGCGTTGCCGCGGTTTATATAGGCCTCTGCGTACCGGGCGTTAATCTCCAATGCCCTGGTGTAATCGTCTATGGCTTTGTCGTACTGCCTCTTTGCGAAGCGGACGTTCCCGCGGTTGTTGTACGCAAGGGCATACCCGGGATTGATTTCCAATGCCCTTGTGTAATCACTTATGGCCTTGTCGTATTCGCCTTCCGTAAGATAGAGGTTCCCCCTGTCATTGTAAGCCATCTCATATTGCGGATTTATCTCTATCGCCCTGGTAAAATTGTTCAGCGCTTCCTTCAGTTTCCGCCTCTGAAGATTCAGGAGACCCAGGTCGAGATAGACTTCGGTATACCGGGGATTGATGCTCACGGCGTTGTGATAATCGGATGCGGCACCGTCGTATTCTCCGTTGTAAGAACGGATTCGTCCTCTCTTGTAATATGTTTGTGCATCTTTCGGGTTGATCTCCAGTGCCTTCGTATAATCTGAAACGGCTTTGTCTTCGTCGCCGCCCGTTTTCCCGTAGAGGTCGCCCCGGCCGATGTATGCCGCAGCACTGCCCGGGTTGATCTCTATTACCCTTGTATAGTCCGATACTGCATCTTTATCGCGTCCTGTTTCCGCATAGGCCAGAGCACGGTTCCTGTAAGCCACTGCGTACCGGGGCCTGATTTTCAGGGCCTTTGTATAATCCCTGATCGCCTTATCGTACTGTCCCAGCCGGGCGTAAGAGTTTCCGAGATTATTGTATGTTTCCGCGTCTGCGGGGTTTAACTCCGAGGCTTTTGTGTAATCGGCAATTGCCCCTTCAGGATTACCGGCCGATGCACGGGCAAGTCCGCGGTTGTAATACGCTTCTGCATCACGTGGATTTATCTCTATGGCCTTGCCGTAATCGCTGACGTTGTTGGGACTGATTTTCAATGCCTTGTCATAATATCTTATCGCTTCGCCATAGCGCCCCATGCTGTAATAATCATTTGCGCGGTTAATGTAAGCTCCCCTGGGGATGCCGAGGCAGACGCTGCTCCACGAAATACACGCCGCAACGAGCAGACATGAGAGCAAGGGAGAAATACGTTTCATCCCCAGACCTACTCCTCCCCGGGGACTTCAGGGGAAAAAGCGAAGTCTTCAGAAGTGAAGGCGCTAATACCGAAAAACAGCACAGTAACGATCCCCCAGATCAGGCCGCATACAACGCCCGCATCAACGATTCCTCTCCACGGCTGGGGCATAAAGTGGACCAGCAGGATCAGCAAAACTATGGCTGCTGTGACGGAAAAGGAAGTGACTTTCCTCCTCCTGGTGGCATAAAAATAGCCCATGCAGAAAAGCGGACCCAGGAGGATGTGGAGTGCGCGGGGATGCTCCGCCAGGTACCTGGCCCTGGCTGCCACACGCGGTGAAAATCGCTGCTGGAATCCCCGGTAGCCTTCGGCATAGGCCATGAGAAAAAGGGAAAGAGAGAGAGAGACCCAGTGATACCATAAGAGGTCATATGAAAATGCTTCCAGAGCAAGGGGCGTGAGCCTGTAAACGGCGCTGCCCAGGAGCATAAGAACGCCCGTGATCCCCCAAAAAGCGCCGCCCGTTCCCATCCGGTGACTGATCCTGGAACTCTGGTATTGGCTCATATTCAATAAAATGCATGCAGAGGGATGTCCGGGGCGAGGCAGGTCCCTCTTGCAATCCCGATGAATGAAGTCAGAAGAAGTTCTCTTCCCCTGGAGATCTCTTCCAGGCAGGAGATGAAGGCACGGTATTCGCGCGCCGGGGAGGTCCGGATGTGTTCCAGCAAGGGGGTGCAGAAATACCAGGTACACCTGTATGGTCTCAAAAAACGCCTCAGCCTGCAGCCCCTGGGGGAAAGAAACTGACATGGCTCCGAATCGGCGATACCGGCCTTGTGACAGGGAATTTCTTTTCCAAGCGCCAGCAGATAAAGGGCGTCAAAATGGGTGTGATAAGAATGCCTGTTTATGCAGCACACCTGCCTGCACCGTGGGCAGACTTCCTCGGTGTTCTTTTGGATAAACGGATCGGCCTTCTCAATCAATCGGGCGAAATCTTTTGCATGGTCCCTTACAGGACCGAGGTTGGCCCCGCGATGGCGGAATACCTCCTCGATTAAACGGGGCAGGGGAACGGGGTTTTCCCGTTTTCCGTCTTTCATTTTCCACCGGACAGGAACGGGTTATGCTCCCGCTCGAAGAAAAGAGTCGTCTCTTCACCGTGTCCGCACAATACCCTCGTATCTGAAGGGAGGGTGAGGATTTTTCGCAAAGAGCGGCTGAGCATCTCCATGTCGCCTCCGGGCAGATCCGTCCTGCCGACCGCCCCCCTGAACAAGGTGTCCCCGGTGAACACGGTTTTGTTCCCGCAAAGACAGATCCCCCCCGGGGTATGCCCCGGCGTGTGCAAAACCTTCAATACAATACTTCCGACCGTCAAGGAGTCCCCGTCCTTTACGAGAATATCCGGAGTTGGGAAGTCTTCGGGGCCGTAACCCCATGATGTGCACAGTTCTTTAGTTGCCAGGTATGTGGACCCTTCGTCCTCATGCATGATTATTGATGCACCGTATCGGTTTTTCAGGTCTCCTCCGGCGCAGACATGGTCATAATGCGCGTGGGTAAATAGGATGTACCGCGGTTTAAGGGCCAGTTGCTCTATCATCCAGGATATGCGATCGGCCTCGTCTCCCGGGTCTATCACCATGGCCTCGGACGAACCGTCGGAAACGATGAAGCAATTTACGTCGAGCTGTCCTACTACAACCTTATCTACTCTCATGCCGTTTGAAGAACATGTTTCTCTTGCCGCCGGCGGCTCTCGTCCGGCGCAGCCGCCCGTTTGGCCGGAGCGCTGCTTTCGGTCCATCACTGATTATACCCGAAGCAGTAAGCCGGAAACCATTGGGACGGAAGGTACGTCCGGCAAAGCGGGAGCAGTTACCAAAAATGACAGAAATAGGCTAAAATATTTTTCATGTTGAATCCTGGAGAAGATGCCTCTTGAGGTGCAGGGACTGCAAGGGTGAGCTGAAATTGCTCATGGGTTGACGCACGGTCAGCCTGCGCTGCATGGACTGCGGCAAGAGATATACGCTGGCCGATTATCTGGACGAGATAGACGAAAAGACATGGGAGAAGATATCCTCACGCTCCTGTGACAGGACGTGACGCGGCAGCAAGAATAATAGAACCGGGGGCTGAAAGATGAGCATAAGAGAGAATATTTATCGTGTTGTCGACCTGATAAGACCGGAGCATATTCTGGTAAGCGTATTTGACAAGCAGGGCCTGGACGGACTCGTAAATGGAATCATCGGGGTTAATCCCGAAGCGCGGTTTTATTCCACAGGTGGAACGGGCAAGAAGATCGTGGAGATACTGGGAGAAAGGTCGGCCAGGAACTATGTCTCCGTGGAAGAGTTCACGGGGGCCCCGGAAATGGAAGGAGGGCTTGTGAAGACCCTGCATCCGAAGATACACGCCGGGCTTCTCGCGGAGAGGGGCAACCCCGCCCACGAGAAATATCTCTATGAGACCCTCACAAAACCTGGAGGTACCCCGGGAGTCTATTTTGACGTCTTTGTCGGTAACCTTTATCCCTTTACCTCGGTTATCGCAAAGCAGGATACGACCCCTGAGACAGCGAGGGTCAATATCGACATAGGCGGACCCGCCATGACAATGGCGTCTGCAAAGAACTGGCACAGCATCGCGGTGCTGACGTCTCCCCTGCAGTATGCCGATTTCGTCCGGTCTCTTGAAGACCATCAGGGCATGATCACCCTCGACCGGCGGTTTAATCTTGCAAGAGAGGCGATGAAGACAATCGGGGAATACAGGACTGCCATAGCCGACTATTTCTCCGCACTGGATTACGAGAGAGACGTCAGGCCTTCTCTGAATGTCAAATAGCCCCGGATAACTCTTAAGCTTGAGGATAAGACGATATATCCTTAGGGAATACGGCTCATGGTGTGTGGCGGTCCTGTCCTATCTGGCGGGACTGTCTGTGGGCCGTCAATTCAGCCCGGGTGCGGCGGCTGTCTTCATGTCGGTAGTGCTATGCGTTAATTCCAAGCAGGCCCTCACGCATTGGCTCAGAAGCAAGGGGCCGGACTCCCGTGAGTCACTTGCTGTCTTCATTTCGCAGATCATGATCGCTACACTGCTCATGGGAATCGTTACGTGGGACTCCCTTGCGGCGGTTCTGCCCTTTCTGGTTATACCGGCGGCTTATCTCCTGTTATTACGCCTGAGGGGCGAGCATTTCATTCTTACCGAGATGACGGGTTTCTTTCTCCTCGCAGTCGCGGCGCCGCTCGCAGAATTCGCTTCTTCCGGGCGTATCGATATAAGGTTCTACATCGCCGTGGCGGTCTTTTTTGCGGCCGGGGTTTTCAAGGTGAGGGTGCAGTTTACGGGGCGTGGTGCATACAGGATCTTGATGGTCATCTATCTTGCCTTTGCGGCATCGATTTATCATATCCTTGAACTGCCGCTCATTGCCCTGGTTCCATTGTCCGACAACCTGGTCTTTGCCGCCGCTCCGTATAAAGTGAAATTGCGCACGGCCGGGTGGCTGGAGGTTGCGAAGGGGATGCTGTTTGTCGTTCTTATTTCGGTCGTCTGCGGAGGGTACTGAGGGACCGCGGGCCGATAACATTAAATATCGCGTCCCGGGATATCACGCCTTCTCTTACTATGCGTACTGCTTCACCGGTCACATCGACGATCGTGGAGGGCTTTCCCCCCGGTGTCTTACCGTCGTCTACGAGGAGATCGAGGTCTTCGCCGAAATATTCGATCACCTTTTCCGGGCTGTCGGCGGGTGCCTGTCCCGAGATGTTTGCACTCGTTGCGGTCAGGGGAGTGTTGAGAAAACGGGCCAGGCGGAGCGCGAATGATTCTCCCGGGATTCTCACCGCGACGTTGGCCGTCCCGCCGGTGAGGAAGTCGGAAAGGCCTTGCACTGCTGCTGTCAGCATGGTAAGAGGACCCGGCCAGAATCTTTGTGCCAGCTCCTCCGCAACGGCTGTCAAGGGCAGGGCGACGAGGCGGAGAGTTTTCTTTTCGCCCGCGATCAGGGGCATCGCCTTGTCTCTCGGGCGGCGCTTCAGTTTATAAAGTCCGCTCAGTGCCTTCCCATCGTCATAACGGACTGCCAGCCCGTAAAAAGTCTCCGTCGGAAAGGCTACGGCTCCTCCTCTTTCAAGTGTCCGGCGCGCCTCGGCAAGGGCTCTCTCGGTTCCGGCAAGTGCGACCTTCAAAATGACCATTTCGCACATGGTAGCACAGATCCGATTTCTTTGGAAAGATGCATTCGTTCACGAATTTATTTCTTGACAAAGCACATGGGTATTAGTATAGTTAGGCTAATGTAACGCCTTTCCGGCGTGCCGGGGGCGTATTTACCAGGAGGAAGCATGGGTACGAGACTTTATGTAGGGAACATCTCATTCAAGGCGACTGAGGATGACCTTCGCGACCTGTTCGCACAGGCGGGGGAAGTGGTGTCAGTCAAACTCATCAAGGACGCCGCAACAGGCAGACTCAGGGGGTTCGGCTTTGTCGAGATGGCGTCGGACGAGGACAGCCAGAACGCAGTCTCAATGTTCAATGGGAAGTCGTTCATGGACAGGTCCATTGTAGTGAACGAAGCAAAACCGCAGGAGCGCAGGGAACACGGCGGCTTCAGGAGGGGGCACTCGGAAAGAAGCGGGTCGGGAGAGCGCAGACAGGGGAGATAATCACCTATCCTCTTGCTAAAACGGTAACCATCCAGCCAGGAAGTATCAGGATTTCTTGAGGAGCATCGAGCCGGGGGAAAGGCCCAATTCTTTAGAAACCACATCACACTTGGATTGAAAGAGGAAGTACGTCTTTTTCCCCGCATCCCCGAGGGTTTCGAAGTTGGCCTGACCCTTGCTGATGACGAGTTCCGAAGCGCGAAATTCATCCTGAAATTCGGATGAGGTCCATTCGAGAATCGTGCCTACGGCGTCGGAACCGTTGTCTATTACCTCGCACACATTCGTGAGATCCGCCTGAGCGGCGTCGTCGCGGGTCGCGTCGTTCAGGACGGGTGAGCCTTTCACGACTGCCTTGACCTTCTTGCCCAAACGCTCCAGTTCCTCGATGAGAATCCTGTCGAAGACGATTTCTCCGGAATTGTCGAGGAGATAGAGGATTTCCCGTGCTTCTGATACGGACCGCCTGAACGCCTGATAATTATCTACCGCGATGCCGCCTTCAAGTGCCCTGGTCACGGAGCCGTTAATGTCGATGGAAGAGAATATCCCGAAATCAATGACATTGCCCGCTATAGCCAGTCGCGATGCGGTCAGTAACGGGTCTCTGCTTGCCCTTACCTGCCTGCTCAGTCCCGGATACAGTCCCAGCGCGATATTGTTATACTCGTGCTTCGTCTCCCGGTAAGGGTCATCTCCCAGACGCTCTCTTATCAACCTGTGAATGAAGGTGGTAGTGTATGAGGGCGGTTTGTTGATGTCGGCCTCCCTCATCAGAAGCATCACCTCACTCATTATGTCCATGTGTATTTCCTGTGGGACGGTGTGGGATTTCGAATGACGGTCCAGCGCAATTATCGTCTGTCTGAGAAAACAGGGAAAACAGTTTTTATGAGTGAGCATTACTTCCGCTTATTGATTCTTCCGGCCTTCTCCTCTATCTCGGATGCCATCGCCTTTCTGTGGGCAAGGAGTTTTTGTGCTATTTTAGCATCTTTTCCAGCCATTATCTGGGCGGCGAGTATCCCGGCGTTTTTCGCACCGGCCTTGCCGAGTGCAACTGTAGCGACGGGAATGCCGGGCGGCATCTGTACGATACTCAGGAGGGCGTCAATTCCGTTGAGCTGGGACGCAGTGAGCGGTACCCCGATCACCGGCAGTATGGTATGCGATGCGATTACGCCGGGCAAGTGGGCCGCCATGCCAGCGCCGGCGATGATCACTTCGACGCCTTTCTTCTCACCGTCCCTGACAATCTTCATCGTCCTTTCAGGCGTCCTGTGGGCGGACGCAATGGTCATGTCATACGGTATGTCGAAGAAATCCAGTATTCGCGCCGTTTCTTCCATCACAGGCAGGTCGGAGTCGCTTCCCATTATCACCAGGACCTTTGGTCGGGAAGTTTTCTCTCTCTTTTTCACGAGGTCTTCCCCTTCTCTCTCTCCAGCGCCCTGTCGGCGATGTCTTTCCTGTAATGCATGCCGTCGAAATGTATCTTCCCTACCGCCTCATACGCCTTCCTCTTGGCGGCGGCGATGTTTTCCCCCGTGGCAGTTACTCCCAGGACCCTTCCTCCGGCGGTCACCACGTTGCCGTCATTGAAGGTGGTGCCGGCATGAAACACATGCACTCCGTCCACTTTGTTCGCGTCGCCGATACCTCTTATCAGCTCGCCTTTTCTGTATTTCCCCGGATATCCCGCCGAAGATATTACTACACAAACGGCAGGGTCCCTCTTCCATTCGATAGCAACTTCCGACAATGTTCCGTCCGTAATCGCCATCGCAATATTCATGAAATCGCTCTGAAGGCGGGACAATACCGGCTGGGTTTCCGGGTCTCCGAGGCGGCAGTTGAACTCCAGTACATGAGGATTGCCCTTGTCTATCATAAGACCGGCGTAAAGGATCCCCTTGTATGGTATCCCCTCGTTTTTCAGCGCCCGCAGTGTCGGTTTCATGATTTTCTCCATCACCCTCTTCTCCATGTCCGCCGTGATGACAGGAGCCGGGCTGTATGCGCCCATGCCTCCCGTATTGGGGCCCCTGTCACCGTCAAAGACACGCTTGTGGTCCTGGGAGCTTACCATCGGCACGACGGTCTTTCCATCGGTAAAAACCATGAACGACGCTTCCTCGCCGCGCAGACATTCCTCCACGATTACACGGTCCCCGGCCTCGCCGAAGGTCCTGTCCTTCATGATGAGCTTCAGGGCATCCAGGGCTTCGCCGACGGTGGAGGCCACAAAGACGCCCTTTCCGGCAGCGAGTCCGTCGGCCTTTACGACAATGGGGGCGCCTTTGAACTTTATATGTTCTTCAGCGTGGACGTAAGAGGTGAAGACCCCGTATTCGGCCGTAGGTATGCCATGGGACTTCATCAGGTCCTTTGAGAAAACCTTGCTCGATTCAAGGCGGGCCGCTGCCTTCGTCGGTCCCAGTATCCTTCTGCCCTCCTTTTCAAAAAGGTCGACAATGCCCCTGGAGAGCGGGTCTTCGGGGCCGACCACCGTCAGGTCAACCCATTCATACTTTACAAAGTCAAGCAGAGAGTCGAACATGTTCCCTGCCGCCTCCGCCTATAACCAGTACTTTCACCTGAAACATCCCTCACAGCTTATCATCTAAATTGCAAGTCGCTCCATCCGGGACACCTGTTCCAGGGTGCCGGAAATTTATATTATACTTTATTTGTTCTTTAAATAGCCTTTTTCGAGCATGCTCGCGTAACTGCCGTCTCCCACGATAATATGGTCGAGTACCCTTATGCCTACTGTCTCTCCCGCGGCTTTTAATCTCTCCGTCAACAATATATCTTCCCTGCTGGGGCTTGGATCTCCACTGGGATGATTGTGGACAAAAATCACGGAGGCGGCAGATTCCCTTATTGCATCCCTGAATGCTTCGCGCGGGTGCACAAGGGAAGATGTGAGTGTGCCTTCGGATATGCGCGAGTCCCTGATCAGCCTGTTTTTGACATCAAGCATCGCGCAGTGAAAAACTTCTTTGTCGAGGTTCCTTAACAGGGGATGGAAATAGGAGTAAACGTCTTGTCCTGTAGAAAAGGCCGGACCCTTCACCGGGGGTTCCCTGAACAGCCTTCTGCCGAGTTCCAGCGCCGCCTTCAGCTGCGCCGCCTTGGCCGTGCCCATGCCCTTGAGGCTGCAGAATTCCGAAACGGACGCCCTCTCCAGGTCTCTCATCGTGCCGAACGTATCAAGCAGTTCCATGGCGATGTCCAGGGCGCTGCGGCCGCCTCCCCCTGTCCTGAGAACGATTGCGACCAGTTGAGCATCGGACATGGCTTCGGGGCCCCGGGCGAGCAGCCTCTCACGAGGGCGCTCCGCCTCGGGCCAGTGCTTTATGCTCTTATAAGCCATAGGTAAGGGATTTTATCATCTCGCCCGTAAATAGTAAAGATTGAAGGGAAGCAGTACGCAATTTGACGCTGTTTTTTTGCCTGTGATAAGATAAACATAGTCGACATGAGGGACCTGAAATCAGTCTCTCGTATGATATTGGAGGATAGATGGAAAACAAGGAAATACATATCCGGGTCAGGGGCAAGGGGGGCTTCACCCTTATTGAACTCCTGGTGGTTATGGTAATTCTCGGACTGCTTGCCGCCCTTGTCGGACCGACCCTTTTCAGCAAGGTCGGTAAGGGAAAGACGGCGGCGGCAAAGACGCAGATAGAGTTATTCGGACAGGCGCTGGATTCCTTCAGGCTCGATACGGGTCGCTATCCGACCACGTCTGAAGGGCTCAATGCCCTGGTGGTAAACCCGGGGATTGACGGATGGGACGGGCCTTATCTCAAGAAGGGTGTGCCGAATGACCCGTGGCGACGGCCGTATCAGTATACTAGTCCGGGTACCCATGGCGACTATGACCTCTTCACTTATGGACTCGATGGCGCCCCGGGCGGCGACGGAGAAAATAAGGATATCGATAGCTGGGAATAGCGATCTCCGCCTTCATGGAGTTGCCTGAGCATATCGTCCGCAAGACAGAATTTTTGCCATTCTCACAAGGTTTTTTGGTATATTCAGCCCTGCCGGCTTCTACACCGGCAGGGCTGCCTGGTTTGTACTTTCTTTGGGCCGGCTGGGTTTTATCCCTTCGGCTCCATCTGTTTCCCGCAACAGATAATGTCGCACGTGTCGACGCACCCGCATTCTTCGTCGACCGTCACACTGAGCCCGCAGACAGTGCACACGTATCCCTGACCTTCTCTGACACGGGCAGATGACTCCCTGCTCCTTTTCACTGTC
>JARRRD010000089.1:0-7693 GCA_037381085.1 Candidatus Sulfobium sp. | reverse complement strand
GCCTTTCGATTGTATACGGCATTGTGGAGCAGCATGGCGGATGGATAGACGTGAGCACCAAGACCGGCGAGGGGACCGAATTCAGGATGTATTTTCCCCTGGCGGAAGAAAAGACAGCGGGGATTTCTTGATAAGTCAAACTGTACCAGGAGCGGACTGAAATGAATAAAGTTCTGATCGCGGATGATGACAGTGATTTGAGGGAGATTGTGCGTGACGTTCTGCAGGAGGAGGGTTTCCATGTCCTCGAGGCCCCGGACGGAATGAGCGCCATAGAGTTGTTCAAAGCCGAGACGCCGGACGCCGTTCTTATCGATCTGAAAATGCCGCGAATGGACGGAATTGAGACGATGAGAGAACTGAAAAAGATCGACGGGGGCGTCCCGGTCATTATCCTCAGCGGGCACGGGGACATCCGCAAGGCGGTTGAGGCCATAAAGAGCGGGGCCTATGATTTTGCCGAGAAACCGCCCGATTTCAAGAGACTGGTTATCACTCTAAAGAGGGCCACGGAAAGGCGCGATCTGGAGTTGCAGATGAACAGGACCAGTGCGGCACTGGAATCATCCCTCGAAAACCAGTTCGGCAAGAGCAGGGCGATGAAAAAAGTGATAGCCCAGATAAAGCAGATAGCCCCGACGGACTTTTCGGTGATCATTCAGGGAGAAACCGGCACAGGGAAGTCTTTCGTTGCCGAAGCCATTCATAATATGAGCAAAAGGTTCGATGACCCGTTTGTCTGTGTGGACATCGGCCTGATCCCGGACCTCCTTGTCGAGAGCGAACTCTTTGGCTACAAAAAAGGGGCGTTTACGGGCGCTGACAGGGACAAGAAGGGATATTTTGAGACCGCCGATCACGGTACAATTTTCATGGATGAGCTGGAGAACATGTCTGCGCATGTACAAGGCAAGCTCCTCAGCTTCATCGAGAAGAAGAAGATATATCCTCTTGGCTGTACCGTCCCTATCGATATGGACCTCCGCATAATAGCGGCTACAAACAAGGACATCGGGATGAGAGTGAAGAAGCAGGAATTCAGGGAAGACCTGTTCTATCGCCTGGGAGAATTTATAATGCCGCTGCCGCCGCTCAGGGAAAGGGCGGAAGATATTCCCTTCTTTGCGAGGAAATTTGCCTTTGAGGCGGCCAAGGAGCTGAGCAGGCAGATCAGGGGGATAACGGACGGCGCACTCGGCCGGCTGAAGACGCATCCATGGCCTGGAAATCTGAGAGAGCTGAAAAATGTGATGAGACGGGCTGTGCTTCTGTCCGAGGACGACATTATAAGGGAGAGCTCGATAAGTTTTCCTTCCGGCGGACTTCCTGTGGACAACGATTCCTGCTCTTTCCTGTCGCTAAAGGACTCTATGAAGGACCTGGAAAAGAAGCTTATCAGCCAGGCGATGGAGGCTTCGGGCGGGAACAAGACCAGGGCGGCCGAAACGCTGGGTATCAGCTATAAGAACCTCTTTGACAAATTGAAGGAGTATGGGATTAAATGAACAATCGGTGCCTGGTTGTTTCGTCCTTCTCTGGTCCGATTATGAACATTCTATATAGTTCTGTATAAACATTACATATGCCTTGACGTCCCATTTTCGCCTCTCTTTGCCATATGCTGTCTGATCTCTGCGCTGTACCTGGAAATCAATGCCTTGTTTCTCCCGTGCAAAGACCATGAGAAGCGGACGGGGGGTTGCCTCACCGGCGTCGGCCCTGTCATCTTCTTACGTCAGGACCATTACGGTGAGGTCAGCGTCTTTTCTTTTTGGCACCTTCTTTGCTATTTTTAATCAAAGAATTTGTGTATTTAATCCTGAGCCGGCCCGCGGCCTGGACCAAGAAGAATTTAACCACGGAGGTACAAAGGCAGGGAGAGACTTAAAGACAATTAAGCAACACAAGACTTTCTCTGTGTCTCAGTGTCTCCGCGGTGAATTTTCTTTGCATTCTGTACAGGATATATTTTCCAAGAGATTAAGAACAACAATTGGGGGGAATTGGTGTGGGTGATCTTCCGTATGCCGTGGGGTCTTTGAATGACCGACAGGTAAAGGGACACGGTAAAGAGAGAATTTTGGAGATATGAGACCTCCGGTGAGACTTTCCCGTAGAGAACTGGAAGTCCTCAACTTGCTGAAATTCGGCAAGACCTCATGGGATATCTCCAAAATACTCGGGATAAGCGAAAGGACAGTAAATTATCATATCGGCAACATCATGAGTAAACTTGATGCCATTAACAGGATACAGGCAGTTTACGAGGCAGTCAATCTGGACCTGATCGATCAGTAGCACCACCTCAAACGTGTTGTGCAAACCGGAATCTTTCGTATAAGCTATTAGTAATCCAGTGTATCTTACGCATCTTTACATGTTATGAAAATTTTGAGATTGCTTGCTGTCATCTCCATCTTCTCCCTTGTTCCCTGCCATTCGCTTCCTGTCCGGTCTGCTGCCGCTTCGGACGAGGCCGGCCCGAGTTCTTCCAGCGGGAGGGCCGTGACTTGCGACAAAGGTGGTGTCGCAGACGCCGGAGGTGCCGGCGATTCATCACATTCATTATCCGGGCATGGAAAGAGGAACACCGGACTGCTTCGGGACGCGAAAGAAAAACTTTATTTCGATATTTACTGGATGGGAATCTATGTCGGCAATGCGACACTGGAAGGCGTAAACCAGGGAGGGAGACTCACCATTACGTCCGAAGTCCATTCAGCTCCGGTCATTTCCGTGCTGTATAAAGTGGAAGATCATGCCTCTAGCACGGTGGTCGACGGGAGGCCTGTTGAATTCAGGATCAGGCAGAGAGAGGGAAGATACAGAAGCGACAAGGAGACTCTCTTCGACCGGGCCGGTCGCAAGATCACCTATATCGACTACCGCAAAGGGATCAGGGCCGAACATGAAGTGAACAAGGGGCCGGTATGGGACGTGATCTCAGGTTTCTACTATTTGAGGACCCTTCTCCTTCAGGCAGGGAAGACGCTTTCTCTCAACGTCTTTGACAGCAACAAAATGCTGAAAACCGAAGTTCATGTCCTGAGAAAAGAGAAGATCGCCTTCCCCGGAAAGGGGAAAGTGGACGCCTTTGTCGTGAAGCCCGTGCTCAGGACCGAGGGGCTCTTCAAACACAAAGGCGATATGTTGATATGGCTTACGGGAGATGAAAGCAGGGTTCCGGTTAGGGTTGAAACCAGGGTGTCAATCGGCAAAGTCGTAGCCGAGCTCAAGCGGATCGAGATTGCCAGATAGAGGCCCCGGTTATTTTCGGTCGAGAATCCCGAGAATTCTCTTCCTCATCTCAGGGGAATCCCAGTCCGTGCTGCCCATGATCTTGTCCACCAGGATCCCCTGCCGGTCGATTACGAACGTTACCGGCAGTCCGATTACATCGAACTGTTCAAAATATCTCTCCCCGTCCTTGTCGAAAAGGATCGGAAATGACAACCCTTTACCCGCGACAAATGATCTGAGTGATTTTTCGGAACTGTCGATGGACACCGCAAATACTTCCAGCCCCCTGCCCTTCAGGGACTTGTAAAGATTATTCATCGAGGACATCTCCGACTTGCATGCATGGCACCAGCTGGCCCAGAAATTGAGGAGTATGACTTCTCCCTTATGTTCGGAAAGAGATACCCTTTTCCCATCGATGTCCCTGAGCACAAACGGGGGGGCGTATTCCCCGATCTCCGGCGGCTTATCCAGTGCCGCGGCCTTCCTGACCCCGGCGCTTGAGAAAATCAGGATAACCACAATCGAACAAAGTACGCAACGCGATTTCATAAGATAGATATACAATAAAATATCGGCAATCCGGCTGTCAAAGGGCCCCGGTGCCAGTGTCGGTCGTCAGGGTCGGTTTTCAGAAGATGTTTTTGTCTTCTGCTGAAACTGATCACTGACACTGGATTTATTGTTGGAATCCCTAATGCTTAATGGTCTAGAATAGATGATGTATCCGGGTCAGACCGAAGCGGAAGCGCCGGACCTGTCCGCGCTCACTCCCCATGCCGGGGAGGAATTGCTAAAGGAATGCTATGACCGTTCATTGCAGCTGTTAAGGGATAATTCGCGGCCCTTCGGCATCATCGCCAGCAGGCAGTGCGAAAAATCGGTGTGCCGCCATTATGCGAGTATCTTCGGGCGGGACGCCTCGATTTCGGTGTTGGGCATGGTCGTTTCCGGGGACGCGAAGCTCGTACGTTCGGCACGCATGAGCCTGCTGACGCTCGCGGAGCGCCAGGCTGCAAACGGGCAGATCCCGAACTATGTAAAGCCCGAGGCGGGCGAGGTTGATTACTGGTATTTCGGGTGCATAGATGCGACGCTCTGGTGGCTTATCGCGGTCGCTTTTTATGATCGTGTGGTACCTGCGGCGCCTCTTTCGGGAAGTCTCAGCCCCGTAATAGACCGTGCTCTCAAATGGCTTTTGTCACAGGAGCATCAGGCCCTGTTTCTGCTCCAGCAAAACGAAGCTAGCGACTGGGCCGACGTTATGCCAAGGTCCGGCTTCGTTCTTTATTCCAACTCCCTCTGGCACTGCGTAAAGAAGCTCTATGGATTGCCTGCCGCGGCGGAGACCGGACGGTATTTCGACTATATTTTTTACCCCTTCGGCAATGATGTCGTCGAACGGCGGCGTGCCCGCGTGCTCGTGCACTACATAAGGAACGTTGAAAAGTGCAGAGATTTCTATCTCAGTTTCGTGAATTTTTCGACATGGGGTCGAGAGGTTGACGTTTTCGGCAACATACTTGCGCTGCTGGCCGGGCCGGCTGATACGTCGAAGGCCTTGAAGATCATGGACGCCCTTGCGGCTGCGGGGGCAACCCGGCCCCATCCTGTACGCGTCGTACTCAATCCATTACGAAAGGGCAGCTGCCTCTGGCGTCCCTACATGGAGCGACACAGGCAGAACATGCCCTACCAGTACCACAACGGCGGGATATGGCCTTTTGTCGGCGGATTCTGGGTAGCTCTTCTTGCGAAGATGAAGAGGGAAGAGGATGGCTGGAGAGCTCTGGAAAGGGTTGCCCTCGCAAACCGGCTCAACGGGTGGGAGTTCAATGAATGGCTGCACGGAAAGACCGGCGAACCCCTGGGGATGTCCGGCCAGTCATGGAACGCCGCGATGTTCATCCTGGCATTTCACGCGCTGCGTGACGGCATCAGGGTCCCGGGCTAGCCAGTTGTTCCCGTCCGGAGGCGGGGCCCTCACCAACCTTCCTTTTTTATGTTCATCTCCACCTCTATGCCTTTCAATGTTCCGTTACCGCAGGCCTGTGTTCTCCATATAGTCACCTGGTAGGATCCCTTCTCCTTTAAGGTGAACGGGGCCCCGTAACCTTTTTTCACCGGCAGACCCTCGCAGTGTAAAAGAGGGGTCCAGTCGACATCCACCTTATACGTATTCATGTTTACAAACTTGATATAGGCGACGATCAGGTTGTTGTAACCGAAGGGGTTGTATCTTACCATGGCCTCGACCCCATCCAGGGTACCGATGAGTTTATAATCCTGTGCCATGGCGGCTGATGCCGTAAATACCGAGATACATGCAACGATGATGATAAGGCGCAACTTTTTCATGGGCTCCTCCCGCCATGAGACCGGACTCGGATCTTGCAAGGCTATCAATAAAATAATAGCATTCTTCTCAAATAGGTCAAGTCAATGGACAGTATTGACGGCTCCAATGAAAACTGTTTGCCGAGAAATCAGTATTGGTCTACGAACGGACCGCTGCCTTTTTTCCTTCGGTTGCGGGTTTCATTTTGCGGTCCAGTTCCGCGATGACCTGCGCGCCCAGGAGGAGAATGACGGCTGCGACTTCTATACTGAGAAGGGTAACCACGGCCGCTGCGAAGGACCCGTATATAACATTCACGAGGGACAGTGTGGAGTAATACCACACGAGCACACGACGGGTGATCTCCCACAGAATGGTTGCGCTTATGCCGCCCACAAGGGCGTGGCGAAAGGTGATGCGCCCCACGGGCATTACCAGATAGAGTGAGGTGAGCATGAGGACTTCACCGGCAATCCCCATGGCATACACTGCAAATCTCGAGGCCCCCTCGAGACTCAAGCTCCAGCCCAGAATCACCATTTGCCGCGCCTCCAGTGTCTGCAAGGCCCCCGAGATGAGGGAGATCACCAGCATTCCCATGGCTACCAGGAAAATGTATACGTAAGGAATAAGAGCCGAGACCAGAAAATGGCGGTGGTGGACCCTGGCGCGGTGGAAGAAAATAACCGACATCGCATTTTCCAGGACACTAAAGGCCAGAGAACTGAAAAACAGCACTGAGACGGAGCCTACAACGCCGACTACGTGGCGGTTCTCAATAAATACTCTCACCTGATGGGTCAGCGCCGCCGCGTACCCCGGGACTACCATGGCCAGATTTGACGATACGGTCGCCATGAGCCTGTTTTGGTCCACGAAATGCGACAATACGACAAGGATAAGGATCAGCATGGGAATCAACGACAGGAGGGTGTAATAAGCTACGGCGCCGGACAGGAGCAATCCCTGATTTTTCCTGAAGCCGCGCAGCACATCCAGGAAGAACCGGCCCGGATGCTTCAACCAATTATCTTCTTCGTGTTCTTCCATGGTCGGTCAAACAACAAGTTACTTCGGCACAGAGGACATTTCGTTGAAATGTCATTATTGTTTAGCAGGACGCTGAAAAAGTATTGTTACAGTCGTTCTTTTTTCTTCATTCCCGTACTGAAGGAAATCCAATGTCGCCAAATCCTTGTGGATATCCGCCCCGACCAGGAACTTCGAGGGCGGGTTTCGCGGCATGACGGCATCAGACACGATCGTGAAACCCTTTCAGCCGCCTGCTAGAAAGTATATCACGAGAGGGGACCGGGATGGAATTTGCCGCTTCGACGGACCAGGGCCGTCCGCAGCAACACCATGTTTCTTTCCGTCTGCATAAGTCAGGACAGCCTTGAGAAGGGAGGCGCTGTGTGCCAATTCGGCGTAAGCCTCGTCCTTTGTCATGTCCCTGCCTTCCCTCTTCATCTTCAGGGCGAGGCTGCGCGCAATGTTGGCAATCCTGGCTATCTCCCGGGCAAGATCATGCTCATTGTGAATGACGATAAGGTAAATGTTCCTCTGGATGAGGCCGATACTGTTCAGTACGCTCAGTTCTACTATTCCGTCGTTTGTGTTGTGGTGTTGTTCATTGAAGTCATCGTACGGCACATTATGGAGAGGCATGCTGAGATCGCCTATATAGTGGGCGCAGAAAGCCATATGATAACCGGCGTATTTCCCGCCCTGCCGGTCCTTCATATAGTTCCGGAGCGAGGCGATTATCGCCCCGTAGAGATGACCCTCCGTGTCTGATGCTTTATTGTATCGATTGACCTGATCCATTACCATGGCTTCCGTCACTTCAACATCGGCGGTGTTGTTGAACCAATGATTTGTTACCTCGGTCTGTCCAGCCTTTAATTTCGCCATGTCGGCGCCCCCCGCATTATACCAGTTCGCATATCCGGCCGCTTTCGCAATAGCGAGATGTGTCCTGTCATGCCAGCCGAAAGACGTCCCGGCCAGGAGAAGGGTGAGGAAGAAGCAGGATACCGGCAGGATTATACTACGATGTAACGCTTTCATGTTTTCCTCTTTTCCGTGCCGCATCAAGGTTATTCTCACAGATAG
>JARRRD010000088.1:14486-25114 GCA_037381085.1 Candidatus Sulfobium sp. | reverse complement strand
CCATCCCGCAAGAGCCGACACCACCTCCGAGCCCGAGATACCCACGATTATACCAACTATTCCCCCTATGAGGGAAAGTGTAAGCGCTTCCACTATAAACTGAAGACGTATGTCCCAAGTCTTCGCGCCCACCGCCATCCTGATCCCTATCTCCCTTGTCCTCTCGGTTACGGATACAAGCATGATGTTCATAATGCCGATGCCGCCCACAAGGAGCGAAACGGACGCTATCGCCCCCAGGAGAAGCGTCATCACCTTTGTAGACTGTTCTGCCGCCTGCATCATCTGTGTAAGGTTCCTCACAGTAAAATCGTTGTCCTGCCTCGGCCCTATGTGGTGTCTCTGCCTGAGCAGCTCGTTTACCTGCTGTTCCGCCGGACCGAGGTCCTCCGTGCCCCTCGCCTTCACCATGATTATTCTCACCATGCCCGGAAAGGCGGTCCCGAAGAGTTTCTTCTGGGCCGTTGTCACGGGGACATAGATTCTATCGTCCTGGTCCCGGCCGCCCGGCGACTGGCCCTTTGGGGCAAGTACCCCGACAACAGTAAAAGGGACCTTCTGTATCCGGACGATCTGGCCGACCGGGTACTCTCCCCCAAAAAGGTTATCGACCACAGTCTGGCCGAGCAGGCAGACCTTTGTCGCACTCTTGACGTCCTGATTGGTAAAAGCCCTGCCCGACGCGACGGGCCAGTCTCTTATTTCAAGCATGGAAGGAGTGGTCCCCTCGACACCCGTCGACCAGTTCTGATGCCGGTAAACCACCTGAGCGACCCCGCTGAGAATAGGGGCCACGGCAGCTACGGCAGGGCACTCCTTCCTTATAGCCTCCGCATCTGACATGGTAAGAGTCGGCTGCGTGCCGGCTCCCATCCTCACTCCCCCCGCAGTGGTCGCCCCGGGCAATATGATAAGAAGGTTGCTCCCGATGCTGGCCATCTGCTCGGATATCTGCCGGCTGGCCCCAGTGCCGACGGCAAGCATCGCGATCACCGCACCCACGCCGATAATGATTCCCAGCATAGTGAGCGCAGAGCGCATCTTGTTAACCCTCAGCGCCCTGAAAGAAATCCTGAAGGTCGACGGCAGGTTGATCATAACGCTACCTCCCGGGGCATGTCGCTGATTATCCGGCCATCGATGAACTTGATCACCCTCTTGCTGTAGGCTGCGATGTCGGCCTCATGGGTAACGAGTATAACCGTTATGCTGGCAGACCTGTTGAGTCTGACAAAGAGGTCCATGATCTCGGCGCTCGTCCTGGTGTCGAGGTTGCCCGTAGGCTCGTCCGCAAGTATAATGGGTGCATCGTTTACGAGGGCCCTTGCGATCGCGACCCTCTGCTGCTGTCCGCCCGAAAGCTGATTCGGATGATGTCCTTCCCTTCCCTCGAGTCCCACGCTCTTCAACGCCCTCACGGCTTTTTCCTTTCGCTCATTTAACGGCAGGCCGTCATAGAGCATCGGGAGTTCCACATTCTCGATTGCCGAAGCCCTGGAAAGAAGATTGAACCCCTGGAAAACGAAGCCCAGCTTCCTGTTCCTTATCCCGGCAAGTTCGTCCCTGCTCAACCTGCTCACGTCCGTACCCTCCAGGATGTAACGACCTTCCGTCGGCTTGTCGAGACAGCCCAGGATGTTCATGAACGTTGACTTGCCGGAACCGGAAGGACCCATGACGGCAACGAACTCACCTCTTTCTATCGATACAGTCACGTCACTGAGGGCATTGACCTCGATGTCTCCCAGCCGGTAAATCTTGCTTAAACTGTCCACTTCCATTATGGCCATTCTTTTCCTTCTTCCTTAACCCACTTAAACCGCAAACCAAGAAATTTCACCACGGACACAGAGGCACAGAGAAAGCAGCGACACATAAATATAGCGCCTGTCCATCATAACCACCCTTTTAGCAGTGCCGTCATTCCCGCGAGTGAAGCGCGCCGGGAATCCTTCTGTAAAGCCTTCGGAAAGATTCCGGACAAGCCGGAATGACCGGTATATCAGACAATTTGCGACTTCCTCCGTGTCTCAGTGCCTCTGTGATGAATATTTCTTAGTTCATCAGAAGAACCTCGGCCGGTGTCCCGAAGGCGCCTGACTCTTGGCCGAAGAGGCCGACTCCACTATAACCGCCTCCCCCTCTTTCAGATTACCCGAAACGAGTTCCGTATAACTGCCGTCGCTTATACCGAGTTTAACCGGAACACGCACGGCTTTCCGGTCCTGCACAATCCAGACGCCGGACCCTTTTTCCAGCACCGGTCTTCCGGGTAAGGCCGGCCTGAACCTGAGCGCGGCATTCGGTATCTTCAGGGCGCCCCTGGCTTCGGCCACTATGACCGACACGTTGGCCGTCATCCCCGGCATCAGCTTCAGTTCTTTGTTATCGACAAGGACGACCACGTCATAGGTGACCACGTTCTGAACGCTTATCGGGGCAATCCTTATCTGCGATACCTTCCCCCTGAAGGTGGTGTCGGGATAAGCGTCAACGGTAAACTCCACCTCCTGGCCTAGCTTGACCTTCCCTATGTCCGCTTCGTCAACATTGGTATCTATCTGCATCTTTGTAAGGTCCTGCGCGATAGTAAAGAGTGTAGGCGTCTGAAAACTCGCGGCAACCGTCTGCCCTACGTCTACATTCCGCGAGACGACAACGCCGTCCACGGGGGAAACGATCCTTGTATATCCAAGATTCGTCACTGCGGTCTTGAGTGCGGCCTCTGCCTGCGCCACGGCCGCCACCGCCACCCCGACCTGCGCCTTGGACGTCTCGAAGTTGGTTACGGAAGTATCGAGGTCGCTCTGGGCAATAAGGTCCCTTGCCCGGAGTTCCTTGTTCCTTTCCATCGTCCTTTTGGCGTCGGTGAGAGTTGCCTTCGCCTTTTCCACGTTAGCTTTCGCCGAATTAAGGTTGGCCTTCTGCTGTTCCACCTGCGCCTCGAAGGTGGCGGGATCGATCAGGGCGATGAGCTGGCCCTTTTTCACATGCGAGTTGAAATCGACACGGATCTCCTTTATCGTACCGGAGACCTGTGTTCCCACAAGCACCGTCGTAACCGCATTTACCGTGCCCGTTGCGGTCACCGTGGCCTGTATGTCGCCCCTCGTGATCTTTTCGCTCCGGAATCCGGGCCCCTCATTGCCGTCTCTGAACTTGATGTAAGCGCCCACACCTACCACTGCCAGAACCACGACCCAAATCAATGTCTTCTTCATATCTCCTGCTTCCGTTTTATTAGCACGGTCCCTTTCACAAAGATCCCGACAAACTCTCCCACAACGCTCGCCCTGTCTGCAAACCTGTATTTTTCCGAAACGGCGAGCTCCTGGGTGTTGAAATAAGAAAAGAACATGCCCAGGAAGGCCCGTGCCCCGAGTTCCGGAGAAAATTCCCTGAGCACCCCTTTTCCCTGCAGTTCCCGGAAATATGAGGCGAGTGTCTTTACGATCTCGCCCATGAGATTCTGATAGACCTGCCTCGCCTTCGACGGATACAGATGTATCTCCCTCTGCATGATCCTCACGAGGTGGCGTCTCTCATTCAGACGCTTCAGAAAACTCCCGGCGATCTCCGCAAGGGCTTCTTCGTAGGACATCTCCTTCAATCCCGGGAGAAGTCCCTTCAGCGCCGGCAGAAACGAATAAGCGCTCATCATTTCTTCGAAGAGCTTCTCTTTAGTCGTAAAGTGTCTGAAAAGGGTAAGCTCGGCCACCCCGGCCTTTTGCGCTATCTCCTTCGTTGTCGCGCCGAGATATCCCTTCTCCGAAAAGAGCCTGAGCCCGGCTTCCAGTATCTTTTCCCGCGTGTCTTTGGCCATGTTGTTATGTTAGCACTTACTTACATTTTTAATATAATTTCAACCGCTGAAAATTGTCAATGGAGTTTCTCCCCGCCGGTGTAACAATAGATTGCAACGCGTAGTGACAGAGAGAAGGATTCCGGACAAGCCGGAATGACAATCAGGGTATAAGTTGCCTTTTTTGTTATCATTCCCGCAAGTGAAACGCGTCTGCCCGCCGGCAGGCAGGTCGGGAATCCTTCTTATGCCGGGCTTTTCTTAACCATATTGTTGAATAAGATCTCCAAAAAGCGCGGAAGGGGCAGCGAAGAATGTCTTGTAGCGACACCTTACAGCCCTTGAGAGTGGTCTGCCGGCCATTTTCCGGAAGTCACTGAACGTTGAGTCCCATCTATGTGGAAGATAAATAAAATCATGTCGTCATTACAAGACATTTTCGATGTTCCTTCCGTGCTGATCCGTAATGTCAGGGTAAACGCCTGACTGGACCGTCATGCTTGTTCATGGATAGTCTCTTACAAAATTGAAGCGGGACTGTTTGCGAAAGTGAACGGAAAAGAAGTAAACTATCGCAATGAGAAGTTATGCAAGCCCGGCCTTTCTGCGGCGTCGGTACGCCAACCAGGTATGTCAGTGAGCCGCTTCCGATCCCTCTTTACAAGGCGCCTCCTGATCTTCGGATTGGCCCTGGCCCTGTTGTCCGGTCCGGCGGCTTACGGCTTTAAGGACCTCGGCACTTATGAATACAACCGCGCGCGCCTTCTGGCCTATCTGGTCCGGCAGGATCTCGAAGCCTACCACTTCACTCATAAGAAGATCGACGACAAGTTCTCCGAGGCGGCCTTCGGCATTTATCTCAAGGACCTGGACGGCAAGAAGCGTCTTCTCCTGAAGGAGGACGTGGATAAACTCAGGGCCTTCTCCGACCGCATAGACGATGAGCTGAACTCCGGCAGGTTGACGCTTCCGGACGTGGGTGAAAAGATACTCGCCCGCAGGGTGGCGGTCGTCAGGGATATGGTGGACGGGCTGCTTTCAAAGGACTTTGATTTTTCGAAAAACGAAACTATAGAGACGGATTCCGATAAGCTCGACTACTGCAGGACCGATCAGGAGTTGAGGGAAAGGTGGAGGAAACTGCTCAAGTACCAGGTGCTCCACCGCTATCTGAACCTGATTGAGGACAAGGGCGCCGGGTCAGGTGACAAAAAGAAAACAAAGCCGGCGAAGGACCTCCAGAATATCGCACGGGCAAAGATACGGAAGACCTATGATACTTACTTCTCCCAGATCCTCCAGGAGAAGGAGAGGGAGCACTTCAACCGCTACTTTGATGCCGTGACAAGGGCATTTGGTCCTCATACCGATTATATGCCCCCCAGCAGCAAGGAAGATTTCGATATCAGCATGAGGGGTTCACTGGAAGGTATAGGCGCCACACTTCAGGAAGAGGACGGCTACATAAAGGTAGTGAAAATCATACCCGGTGGTCCCGCCTTCAGACAGAAGCAACTCCAGCCTGCCGATATAATATTGAAAGTGGCCCAGGGACCGGGCGAGCCCGTCGACATAACCGATATGGACATCAAAGACGCCGTGAATCTCATCCGCGGACCGAAAGGCACCGAGGTGCGGCTCACGGTAAGGACACCCGACGGCAAACGGCTCATCATACCCATCGTCCGCGATGTCGTCCAGCTGGAGGACACCTTCGTCAAGGGTACTGTACTGAAAGGGACTGCAGGGGAGGTCCTGGGCTACGTCAGGATACCCAGCTTTTACAGGGACTTTGAAAAGACGAAGAACGGTGACGGGGGGCGCAATGCCACGGATGACGTGAGGGCCGAGCTGGAGAAGCTGAAGGCCAAAGATATCCACGGACTCGTGCTGGACCTGCGAAATGACGGCGGCGGTGCCCTCACTGACGCCGTGCAGATCGCGGGGTTGTTCATCGACACCGGGCCGGTTGTACAGATCAAGGACAGCTCCGGCAAAATCTCGGTCCTCTCCGATGATCACCGGGGCACTTCCTATGACGGCCCCATGGTGGTGCTCGTCAACGAGTTCAGTGCCTCAGCCTCGGAAATACTCGCCGGGGCCCTGCAGGATTACGGTCGAGCCGTTATCATAGGGGGCGAGCACACCTTTGGCAAGGGCACAGTGCAGTCAGTCATCGATCTCGATCAAACGATCCCTTTCAGGGATATGGACAAATACAAGACACTGGGGGCACTGAAGCTCACTATACAGAAGTTCTACCGGATAACCGGCGAATCCACTCAATACCGCGGCGTCCTGCCGGACATCGTGCTGCCCGACCGGCTGCAAAGCCTGAAAACAGGAGAAAAATATCTCGACTACGCCCTCCCCTGGGATACGGTGAAGCCGACGACCTTTACGAAGTGGCCGGGGCTGCACATCAATCTGGCCGAACTCAGGACGAGGAGCGAAAAGCGCGTCGCGGCAAGCAAGGAATTTCAGGGAATAGAGAAGGAAAGCCAAAAGATCAAAGACCTGCAGAAAAAGACGGTCCTGTCCCTCAACATCGACATAGCGAGGAAAGAGATGGAGGATGAACGGATCCAGGCCGGAAAAGACATGCCGAACCCTCACGGGATGACGCAGGAGGGGAAATCGGACACTTCCCGCTTGACGGAAAAAGAGAGAAAGGAACTCTGGGCCAAAGACGTGGCCGGAGATCCTTACGTCCGGGAGGGAATGGCGGTGCTGGGCGACATGATATCCATGAATGAGGGAAAAACCGCCGTTACGGTAAACTGACCGCAAACTAGATCTTAGCGGACTGAACGATATCCTCCAGGGACGCCCTTCGCGGACAGGACGATCTGCCATACGTGCAGATACCGCGCCCTGAATGCACCCGCAAAGACCTGGAGGTAATACGTCCACATGCGATAGAACCTGTCATCATAATCTTTTTTCAGTTCGTCCCAGTTGCTCTCAAAATTGTTGAGCCACTCCAACAGTGTCCTGTCATAATCGGCTCCAAAGTTATGCATGTCTTCGATTACAAAGAGTCCTTCGGCGGCTCCGCTTATCTGTTTCATTGATGGTATCATCGAATTCGGGAAAATATACTTGTTTACCCAGGGATCACCAATTGACGTGGACCTGCTGTTCCCTATCGTATGGAGCAGGAAAAGGCCTTCATCCTTGAGACACCTGTGCGCGGTCGCCATATATTTCCTGTAATTCTTGTATCCGACATGCTCGAACATGCCCACCGAAACAATATGATCGAACCTTTCATTGATATCCCTGTAATCCTGCAGTCTGATGTCGACCGGAAGTCCGTGACAAAGGCTACTGGCCAGCTCGGCCTGCTCTCTGGAAACCGTAATGCCGACCACGCGGACACCGTATTTCTCGGCTGCATACCTCGCGAAGCCTCCCCATCCGCAACCTATATCGAGGACGCTGTCCCCCGGACGCAGGCCCAGTTTTCTGCAAATGAGGTCCAGCTTTGCTTCCTGTGCCTCGTCCAGATTACCCGCATCCTTCCAGTAAGCGCAACTGTATACCATTCTTTTGTCGAGCATTTGCCGGTACAATCCATTTCCGATGTCGTAATGTCTTTCCCCGATCTGAAAGGCCTTTGAGTCTCTGCCGGGGTTGAGGACAACAAATTGAAAGATATACAAGAGCATCTTCAGGTTCTTCCTGAGCTGCTTTTCCGGCTCCGACGGGACAAGTCTGCGGAAAAACTCCGGAAGACACTCGCAATCCCACCAACCATCCATATACGATTCTCCCAGGCCTATACTTCCGTCCCTGATTATCCTTCCATAGAAACCCTCGTGGTTTACCTTCAGGTCCCATGGATTATTCCCGTTGACGGAAATGTCCGCCGCAGCTTTTCATACTATCACTATCGACATTTTTTTCAAGTTGCGAATTGCGGCATACTCTGTGTCAGGACCACACGGCCCTTCAATAATTTCAGCTTATGAGATAAAATAAAAGGATGGGGCAAGAAGAGTGCCGGGGGGCATGGACCCTTTTTCCGGAAAGAGAAAGGCTGAAAAGGCGTGACTCTCAGGACTGATCTGGGCCGCCTCCTCACCATCATCATCGGTGTATTTATCGGGATATTCGTCTTTGTCGTTCCCATCGGCTACTTCCTCGTTTCCTACCAGTATGACGCCGGAAGTCTGATAACCGAGGCCGAGGTCGACTCGGCCATCATATCCCATGCCATTAACCTGGATCCCAAGCTGTATGAGATCGGGCAGGAGAAACTGAACGAATCAATATCGGAACGACTGAAGGAAGGCCGGGGTGAAATTCGCAGGGTCGTCGACCAGCAGGAGAGGATCATCGCCGAGAGCGCCGATGCCATCAAGCCGCCTTTTATCATGAGGTCTTCCCCCCTGGTCCAGTCGGGCAGGATTACCGGGCGGGTCGAGATCTATCGTTCAATGCGTCCCCTCCTCATCCGCACAGGCCTCCTCGCCGGCGGAAGCATCTTTTCCGGAGGGATAATATTCTTCATTCTCCTTGTCCTGCCGCTCCGCACGATCCGGCAGGCCGAAGAAGCGTTGAAGGACAGCGAGGAGAGATACCGCGACCTCTTCGAAAACGCCAGTGACCTTATCCAGAGCGTCGCGCCGAACGGCGATATCATTTACGTTAACAGCGCCTGGCGCCAGACACTGGCATACAGTGAAAAAGAGATTGCCAGTCTTTCGTTCTTTGACTTTATTCACCCGGAGGAGCGCGCGCGCTTCAGCGACCTGTTTGAACGTTTGATGTCGGGAGAGACGATCGACAGGGCTGAAACGAGGCTGATCACCAGAGACGGAAAGACAATAATAGTGGAGGGCAGTGTAAGCTGCAATTTCAAGTCCGGGATGCTCGTCGCCGTCCGCGGCATATTCCAGGATGTCACGGAGCGCAAGAAGGCCGATGAGTCTCTCCGCAAGACCCTGGAGAAACTGAAAAGAGTAACGTCGGAACTCGAAGGCGCTTACAGGATGATGGAAACTGACCGTGATAACCTCCGTACCGCCCTCGACAGTTTTTCCACTGTGATAACTGAAGTGGAAACAAAGCGGGGATTCAACGAATATATTTATCAGGCCGTCGAAAATCCGCTTCTCCCGGTGTGCTGGGAGATGAAAGGATGCACTTACTCCGGATGTCCTGTTTACGGTAAAAGAAATGTGAGGTGCTGGCAGGTGGCCGGAACCCACTGCGGAGGCGTGGTCCAGGGACATTTCGCCAGGAAGCACAGCGACTGCAAGGAGTGCGCCGTTTACAGGGAGTCCACCCGGGTGCCGGTATACGAAATAACGGAGACCTTTAACAACATGATGCATATCCTCGAAGTGAAACACAACGAACTCATAGAAGCCCGTGTCGCCGCAGAGGAGGCAAGCAGGATGAAGTCCGAGTTTCTGGCGAATATGAGTCATGAGATACGTACGCCGATCAACGGGATCATAGGTATGACGGCACTGACCATGGACACGAAACTTTCGGGGGAGCAGCGCGGGTATCTGCGGACTGTCCAGAAGAGCGCCTATTCCCTGCTGCATATAATAAATGACATCCTTGATTTCTCCAAGATAGAGGCAGGCAGGCTCACAGTTGACCTCGTTGATTTCGATCTCGCCAAAACGTTGGAGGAAGTTATTGATACGCTCGCACCCCAGGCGTCGGAAAAAGGCCTGGAGACGGTCTCCGTAATCGGCCCGGACGTCCCCGTTTTACTGGTCGGCGACCCCATAAGACTGAAGCAGATTCTTCTGAACCTCGGCAGCAACGCCGTCAAGTTCACTCACACGGGCAAGGTCGTTTTCAGCGCTGCCCTAGAGGAAGAGTCCGACGTTAACGCAACTGTGATGTTGTCGGTCACGGACTGCGGCATCGGAATACCCCGGGACAAACAGGAGATGATATTCGAAAAATTCATGCAGGCCGACACTTCGACAACGCGCCTTTACGGCGGCACCGGCCTGGGGTTGTCGATAACCAAGAAACTTGTGGACCTTATGGGCGGCAACATAGGTGTCACTAGCGACTACGGCAAAGGCAGTACATTCTGGATAAGACTGAATTTTGAGAAAAGGAAAGACGGTGGCGGCGGAGATACCACGGAGCACCATGAAATCAGGAAGGAGGGCCATGTTTCGCACCCCGCTTCGCACAACGATTTTCGGAATCTGCGTGTACTGCTGGCCGAAGACAACGAGATCAACCGTCAGGTCATATGCACGATGCTGGCGAAGGCCGGGATTGCCGTCGACGTCGCTGAAAACGGCCTTCTGGCGGTGGAAGCTGCCGGGAAGAAGACCTATGACGTTATTCTTATGGACGTGCAGATGCCCGAGATGGACGGATTTGAGGCCACAAGGGAGATCCGCCTGCTGGAAGGCAATGACAGGCATGCTATGATAATTGCGATGACGGCCCATGCCTTGAAGGGATACCGGGAACGCTGCCTGGATGTCGGAATGGACGATTACCTGGCAAAACCGGTGGACAGGGGAAAGCTGTTAAGTGTCTTCGGAAACCTGGCTACGCAGAAAACCATGGAAGAAACGGGATCGGGAGGAGATGAAAAAGGAAATGGTTTGGATGCAGCGGCGGGCAAGGTCAATTCTCCCATAGACATGGAGAATGCGATGGCGAGGTTCGACAACGACGAGGGGTTTTTCAGGAGCATGCTGGCCGAATTCCTTAGTTACGCGCCCCAGAAGCTCTCCATGATCGAAGAGGCGGCAAGATCGGAAGATTCCCCCGCGCTGCGGAGCCATGCCCACAGCTTGAAGGGCACCTCCGGAATGCTGAGCGCCACGGC
>JARRRD010000088.1:10276-14432 GCA_037381085.1 Candidatus Sulfobium sp. | reverse complement strand
GCGATGTCACGGGCGTCATGCCCCTTCTTGAAAATCTCAGAGCAGAGATTTCACGTCTGGAGGAGTTCTACAAGACTTTCCAGTTTCAGGAGCCGGCATGAAGGTGTTGATCGCCGACGATGACCCTGTAACGCGAAAACTCCTTAAGAGGACCCTCGACGGCTGGGGGCATGAAACATTTGCCGTCGATAACGGCGGGGATGCATGGGAAGTGTTCCGTACCTACAGGGTCACTTTTGTTATCGCCGACTGGATGATGCCCGTAATGAACGGTCTGGAGTTATGCAGCAAGATACGCTCTTCGAACGCTGCAGAATATGTGTATCTGGTCCTCCTTACAGGCAATGACAGGAAGGAGCACATTGTTGAGGGCCTCAACGCCGGCGCCGACGACTACATGACAAAACCTTTTGAGCGGGACGAACTGCGGGTGCGGCTGCGGGTAGGCGAACGCATATTGAATTTCGAGAAACAGATCAGTGAAAAAAACAGCCAATTGGTCAGCCTGAATGCCAGACTGGAAGAGCTGGCGAACCTCGACCCGCTGATGGAAATAGGGAACCGGAGGAGTTTGTACGAAACGATACGGAGGGTCCATCACCGTGCCTGCAGATATCTCCACGTTTACGGGCTCATAATGTGTGATATAGACAATTTCAAGCTGTACAATGACACTTACGGCCATCTAGCCGGGGATGATGCTCTCAAGACCGTTGCGGGTTCCGTAAAGCAGTGTCTCCGCTTCTCCGACCATGTCTTCAGATATGGAGGGGAAGAGATTGCCATAGTCCTGCCCGACCAGGACATCGAGACATCCATGAAAGTTGCGGAGAGGGTAAGAAAGAATATCGAGTCCCTCCGGATCGAACACAAGGGTTGCGATAAAGGCGTCCTGACGCTGAGCTGCGGGGTGGCCGCTTTCGATCTGGAGGACAATGACAGTAAGTGGGAAACCCTTCTCGATCGCGCCGACAAGGCCCTGTACATGGCCAAAACGTCGGGCAGGAACAGGGTCTGTTCCTATTGCAATGAAACAGGCGCGCTTTCAGGCCCCGTGTAGCGCCAGACGCGTCGGGCTGGCTCAATCCGGCCCTTGATAATTCACTGTTTTTACTTTACAATTATTGCTAAAAGAACCCAAAGGGGGTACCGTGAAAAAAGTATTGCTTGTAGTGTTGTGTTTTACTCTGTTCTGGGCGTCACAGAGTTTTGCCAAGACTAAACCAAGAATCGGCGTCCTGCGGTTTACAAACGACACGAGTGCGGGATGGTGGAATTCCAGTGTGGGGAGGGAACTTCAGGATATGCTCGCCTCCGAACTGGTCAGCACGCGTGCATTTCACGTGCTGGAAAGGAAAGAGATCGATGCCGTTCTCGGCGAACAGGACCTCGGCGCCTCAGGCAGGATAAGCAGGTCTACCCGGGCAAAAATAGGAAGGATTAAGGGAGCCAAGTACCTTGTCGCGGCAACCGTTTCTTCCTACGAAGAGAACACCAGCGGGACCGGGGGCGGGTTGAGCGTCGGCTTATTTTCCATCGGCGGCAAAAAGACGAAGGCTTACATCGCCGTGGACCTGAAAGTGATCGATACCGAAACGGGCGAGATCGTCGACGCAAGAACGATAGAGGCTTCGTCGTCCTCGGGAGGGCTGAACCTCGGCGGAGGAGTCGGTATGTTTTCGGGGAGCCTGTCGCAGTATAAGAAGACGCCGGCCGGAAAGGCCATCAGGGCCTGCATCATAGAGATTGCGGACTACCTGAAATGCTCCCTTGTTAAAGGAAAGAACGCCTCCTGTATGGAGGACTTCAACGCCAAGGAGTCGTCCAGACGGGAGCGGACGAAGAAAGCGATCGATCTGGAATAGTACCGACTCTGAGGGGTGCGGCGCAAGAGAAATAACCCGAATCAAACTATCGCGGAGACCCGGCTAAAAACCGTACGGCCGGGTCTCGCCTCAGATACGCTCGACCGTCCTTATAAGTGCTTCGGCCTTTTTCATGCTTTCGTGATATTCATGCTCGGGGTCGGAATCGGCCACAATCCCGGCCCCGGCCTGAATATAAGCCCTTCCGTCCTTTATCAGGAATGTTCTTATGATGATGTTGAGGTCCATGTTGCCGTTGAACCCCACGTATCCTACAGAGCCCGTATATGTACCCCGCCGGACCGGTTCCAGCTCATCGATGATCTCCATGCATCTGACCTTCGGGACGCCGGTTATCGTCCCCCCCGGGAAAGTTGCCCTGATCACGTCGAAACAATCCTTGCCTTCCGCCAGTACCGCCCGTACGTTCGACACGATATGGATAACGTGTGAGTATTCCTCTGTAATCATCAGTTCGTCCACAGCGACAGTACCGTAATCGGCAACTCTTCCAAGGTCGTTTCTTTCCAGGTCGATAAGCATGATGTGTTCAGCCCTTTCCTTTTCATTCAGGAGAAGCTCGGCCCGCATCCTCTCATCTTCACCGCGATCTTTGCCCCGGGGCCGTGTCCCGGCTATCGGCCTTGTATCGACAACCCGGCCGTTGACCCTTACCAGTCTTTCCGGAGAGGAACTCACGATCTGATAGCGACCAAAATCGACGAAACAGGAGAATGGGGACGGATTTATCTCCCTGAGGACGCGGTACAGTTCCCAGGGCTCCCTGTCACGGATGTCGGCTGAAACCCGCAGAGACAGGTTTGCCTGGAATATGTCGCCTGCGGCAATATATTCCTTCGCCTTCCTTACCATCCCGATGTAGCGGTCTTTGCCGGTATCATCGTTAATGACCGCCGGAGAACCTTCTGTCACGCCTCGCGGCGGCGTAATCTCCCCGCAAGGCGAAGGCGCGCCCCCGACAATCCTTTCATACATGCCACGCGCAACGTCTTCCGCTCTCCTTACAATGTCTCCCGGTAAAACATGGTCCCCTGAATATCCCAGACCTCTCTCGCGTGCCCCCGGGCAGACGATGATCCAGCTTTTCTTCTTAACGTGATCAAAGGCCACGACCCTGTCCAGCATAAAAAAATGCGCATCGGGCAGATGGAGATCGTCGGCTGAATTACGGGGAAGTCTTTCGAGGTAGGTCGCAAAATCATAGCTCAGCATGCCGGCAGCCCCGCCCTGAAAAGGCGGTAAGCCCTCAACGGGTCTCTGCCTGTAGCAAGTAACGAGTTCTCTCAACCTGTCGAGGGGATTTCTGTAAGAGAGGCCCTTTCTGCCGCCCAATTCCGCCTCGACCAGGCCATCTTTCACGCTGAAAACCAGGTAGGGGTCAATCCCGATGAACGAATAACGGGCTATGTTTTCCGGTCCCCTGACACTCTCCAAAAGCAGGCTGTTCGGTCCCCTGATGCGGCTGTAGAGGACATCGGGCCGTTCAAAGGGTATCTCCCTGAACACCGGAATAACTCCGTCTTCCGCAGAAATGCTGCCGGGTATGCCTTCGCTGCACGTCATCTTGTAAGGTAAGGGGTCAGACCGCTGAGATCTCTCTCTGTATCCGCTCTATTGTCTTCAATGGATCGGCCTGGTTAAGGATGGCCCTTCCCATCACGAGATAATCCGCGCCCTCACGGATCGCCTCTTTCGGGGTCATGGTTCGCATCTGGTCATCAGGGGGTGTCCATGAAGGCCTGATGCCGGGAGTGACTATGAGGAATCCTGCTCCGCAGTGACCCCTTATCATGGCCGCCTCCCTTCCCGAGGCCACCACACCGTCAAGGCCGGCCTTCAGGGCCAGTCCGGAGAGATGCCTCACATGGGTATTGAGACTGTGCTGGATGCCTATTTCATCTCTCAGGACATCTTTTGAAATGCTGGTGAGGACCGTCACTGCAAGTATCCTCGGCCTGTTCAGGTTCTCCTTCAGACACAGGTTCACCACCTCGTCGCTGCACCTTTTCATCATGTCGAGCCCTCCCGATGCGTGCACATTGAACATGAAAACGCCAAGCCTTGCAACGGCAACCCCCGCTCTGGAGACGGTATTGGGTATATCGTGGAATTTCAGGTCCAGGAATACCCTCCTGCCCCGCCGGTGGATCTCCTTTATTATAAGCGGACCAGCGACACTAAATAGTTCAAGTCCTACTTTAAAGATATCAATATAATCCTTGCATTTATCAACAATCTCCAGAGCGTAATCGTATTCCGGGACATCCAGC
>JARRRD010000088.1:7464-10271 GCA_037381085.1 Candidatus Sulfobium sp. | reverse complement strand
ATCCTGTCGTCCGGCCTGTTATCCTGGCTCAATGGAATTTACCTTTTGAGACTTGCGAACATAATGGTCAAATACTATCTGCGACCATGTTTCCATCCGGTCGTAGGCAAGCATCAATCCTTTTTCATCCACCCAGTCTCCAACCATCTTGTCTGCTTCTCTTATTGCAAACTCGTCAGACTTAACTTCAAGTACATAAAACAGCCCCAGATGGACCTTGCTGACACTGGAGCTTTCGTCATTAATGATACCCTCGAATGACAGCGTTCCCGGCCCGCCAAGCTGAATTTCCTCACCTAGTTCTTTATACAGTCCTCTAATGATTATATTTTGATCTCCGCCTCCGGGCAAAGAAGGGTTGATATGACCGCCTATGCCGAGAGAATACTTGTTATGAAGTCTTTCTTCAGTCTGCCTGTGGGTCCTTCTAAGCAGAAGAAAATGATCGCCACAACGGATAATCACGTAGGGTATGACCTGCTTGAGACCGAAATCGTATTCCGCAGCCTTCCGGGGGACAAAGAGGTGGCCTGACAGTACCTTGTCAAATATGACGTCTATATTCTCCCTTACAAGGCTTTCTGTAGACGCCAGGAAAGTTTCCAGCAATTCTCTTTTTACGACCAGTACCTGTTCTTCCGACACTTTAGACTATCAGTCCCTTCCTGCAACATGGCTTTGTCATCGTCCGCCGTGACCCGAAATAAGGCTCACACTATTATACACGGACATCACCCGCTGTAAAGCTCTGACCGCCCAAAACGGCCTTCATCAGGCAGCCACCACCAGGACAAAGCCGGCAAACATCAGCAGTGCTCCCGTAAACCTTTCCTTAATGTTGCCCTCCCTGAAGAAGAGATATCCGTAAGCAACCCCGATAAGGAGGCTGATCCGCTTTACCGAAATCATGTATGCAACATTTGTAAGGTGCATGGCGATCATCTGGGCTATGACCATGATGCCGTAAAACACCCCGCAGAGGACGAGGTTCGTCAAATTGCTGCTCCAGGGAAAGAGCCGCCACTCCTTGCGGGCCTTCCAGAGACCGACAGGCGTGAAAAAAACAGCGAGAGCCGTAAAGTACGTAATGCCGAAGAACAGGGGGGACGAATGTTCTATCGCCATCTTCCCGAATGACGAAGTGATGCTGTACAAAATGGCTACACAAATCATCAGGACGGACCCTTTCTCCTTAGCTATTGCCATGAAGGGCGCCCAGAATCCCTCCTTTTTCCGGCCGATATTCAGCACGTAACTTCCGGCCGCTATCAGGCATATGCCGGCGCCGCCAACGGCGGAAACCTTCTCCCCCAGCACCACATAGGAGGCGATAATGAGCGCAACGGGCGTAATTGCGAGAAAAGGCAGGGTGAGACTCAGCGGGGATGCCTTAAGGGCCTTGATATACAACACCACGGTTATGAGTTCTACGGGCAGTGCGACAAAAAATGCCTCATAGAACCGGTTGTCCAGCGGCGGCACGGGAATATAAAACCAGGCTATAAAGAGCAGCGGCAGGGTAAATACCAGCCTGAGCCATGCCACCAGATACTCGCTGCCGTCTTCAAGCACTTTCTTCGCCAGGGCATCGCTCGAGGCCAGCGAAAAGGCGCATAGTAAAGACAATAACACCCACTTATAATCCATCCGTTAATCCTGTATTCCGCAGTTGAAAGAGCTGCTGTTCCCGGCTTAATATCCCCTGAAGAGAAGACACTTCTTGAGAAGCATCAAAGGGAAGGACATGATCGAGGCGCCCAGGAGACAGAAGGCAAAGAGAGGCAGGGCAAAATATCCGAGAGTCGCCGCTCCTATCCATTTCAACTTCTCAATTGTCGCACCGGAATAGGCAACCTCCCCTTTGAGGGCCTTCACGTCGGTGTATACCAGCCATATGAAAATCAGAAGATAGGGCATGAAGAGAAAAGACAATATCGGACCCAGGACCGGGACGGCACCTATCACGACCGAAAGTATCCATACCAGGAAAAGTCTCAGAAATACATCGAACCATTGTCCACGCACATACTCCTTGCTTCTCAGCAGGCAGTCCATACCCTTCCGTCCTTCGGCAACGAATATGAACTGGGCAAAGGCAAACCAGACCGAAAATATGACCCCCGGAACGATAAAGAGCAAAAACCCTCCCGGTATTATATAACCGACCAGCGAGATCAGCCACATGAAAGGCCATATCGCCGCCCCGCCCTTGCCGAGCGCCCCTCTGATCCCCAGGGATTCCCGTGACAGCCCCTGCCGCAGGGAGGAGCCTCCGCCCCGCATGAATCGCGGCCGAAAGGAGATAACCGGAGCCCAGGCATATGACAAAGGCACCTGCAAGAAAGAGAAAAGACAGGACATAGAGGGAGAGAAGGACGCCCGCGCGCCGCCTGTATATCTCCCACGCCCTCTTGAAGAGGTCACCCGGGTCAGCGAGATTCTTGTTCCCTGCGCCTTCCGATGAAGGTTCCGGTCCCAACGACTTGTCACCCTCTCCGGTGTACGCCTCCGAACTTCCTTCCCTGCCTTCGGAACCGGATTGGTCCCGCTTCTCACTGAGGTCTTTTAATCTCCGGGCCTTCCACTTCTCGTATTCTTCCCGGTCTCTGAACTCCGCCATTTGCCGCTCCTCATTTTTATGGCTCTTGTAACACTCGCCGGAAACCTCCTGTAGAGGACCACCCCGCACGTCTCGCTGCAGCACGCGTATTCCGCGCACTTCTACAATACAATAAAACACCGAACGGTCGCCACGGAAAGGATCCGGGAGCGCGAGGGCAAAGGGGTTTCGGACCTCTTTATTCAGT
>JARRRD010000088.1:0-7457 GCA_037381085.1 Candidatus Sulfobium sp. | reverse complement strand
AAGTTCTGCCGGCAGCCCAACAGTTAATGAAGAACATAGGGAGGCAACAACCCGGAGCATCCGGCATGAATTAATACACCCAATTCATGAATGGGCAGCGGAATGTCATCTCCTGTCACCATCTTTCGGCAAGGAGACAATAAAATCGCTGCCGGACCCAAAGGTACTCTCGACCGATATCGTTCCCTTGTGAGCCTTAATAATCCATTCGGTTATCGACAGGCCCAGACCGGTCCCTCCAGCCCTTCTCGACCGCTCCTTGTCGACACGATAAAACCTTTCAAACAAATGTGGGATGTCCTCTGTCGGAATGCCGATTCCGGTGTCGCTCACGATCACCAGGACGCTTCCCTCTTTCTCTTCGGTCGTGACAGTGACCTTGCCGCCCTTGGGGGTGTACTTTATCGCATTCTCCACCAGGTTGGAGAATGCCTGGTCCAGAAGAAAGGCATCTCCATAAACCTCCAGGTCGACACGATAATCTTCTATGAGAGAAACGCCAGACGAGACGGCTTTATTTTCGAGCCGTTCAACAATGGCAGAGAGGGCAGGTCCGAGCTCGAACCACTGCTGCCTCAGTTCCAGTATGTTGTTGTCTGCCTTGGTCAGGAAGAGAAGGTCGTCGGTAATACGGGACAGTCTCACGACGTCGGTAAGACCGCTCTCCAGAATGTTCTCATAGTCTTCGACGGACCTTCTTCTCCGCAGGGCAACTTCAATGTTGCCGCGCAGGGCTGTCAGGGGCGACCTTATCTCATGAGAGACGTCAGAGACGAAGCGCTTCTGCATTTCGACAGAGCGCTGGATGCTCTGCAGCATGTCGTTGAAAATCACGGCCAGTTCATCGAGTTCGCGCCCCTTCGGTTCCGTGTTTATTCTTCCCCTCATCCTTCCCCGTCTTATCTGTTCCGCCAGGTTCTTGATTTCGAGTACGGGATTGAGCGCCCAGCCGGCGAAGAACCAGCCCATTAGCGAACATACAACGAGTACGACAGGCGAAAAAAGCATAAGAAGCTTTCTCAGCCCTGCCAGCGTCTTCCCCGTTTCGTCCAGCGACTGCCCCACGCGTATGATGGTCTCCCCGTTCACTGGGAAATATATGGTCCTGTAATCTCCGCCCATAAACTTCACCGTCTCGTAGCCGGCATTCCCATGGAATGCGCTCAGCATCAAGCCTTTGTCGAGGGGCCACTGCTGGTTCTGACTCAGTGATGTGATGATAATCTGACCGCTGTAATTGACTATCTGGAAGTATTCCTGTTTGGTCTTTATTATTATCTCCTGGTCTCTGGTAAGCGTCTTGGGCTTCATCCGGCTTACCATGAGCTCCCGCGCTGTGTCTATGAGCTGTGCATCGACCCTGTCCATGAGCTGTCCTTTGTATTGCCAATAAAGCAGAACGCAAAAAGCAGCAATCATCAGTACTACGGCACCCGTGTAAAAGAGTGTGAGACGGAGTCTGAATGTCTTGATGATCATGGGTTGTCGGCCGATGAAGGGTTCTTCAACCGCGAGCGGCAGTGCAGGCCACCGCTCACTTTCAACAGAATAGGTGATACTCTCATCTTTTTAATTATAAACCGAAAGCATGACAAAATACCCGAAAACCGGCTGGTGGGTGTCGCCGACGACAAGGCGCCAGGCTCACCGTGATCTTGAAAGCGGACCGACGACTCTGCTAGATTTGATGATAACATGGACGCCCTTAATATTAAAGTTTTTTTGAGCCAAGGCATTGACTTCTCACAAAATCGGTCAGCGGCATGCAAGCCGGGAAAGTGAACGGGTCAGCAGGCTATGATGCTCCTTATCCATCCTCCCGTCGCCAAGCCCTCTGAGCCGCCTGCGGGCATTGCCAGGCTGGCGGGCATGCTGGCGCGCTACGGGGTCGAACACGCCATCCTGGACGCAAACCTGGAAGGGCTCCTCCACCTCCTCGGCAGATCTTCGCCGGCGGAAGGGACCCTTGACACGTGGTCGAAGCGGGCCTTCCGCCACAGAGACCGCAATCTCGCGGCACTGAAGAGTCCCGGACTGTACAACAACATGGACCGCTATAGGCGGGTCGTGCGTGATATCTCTCGCGCGATCGACCAGGTTTCACCCCCGGGCATCTCCGCGGGACTTGTGAATTACGAGGACAGAGATCTCTCCCCTGTAAACAGCAGCGACCTGCTGACGGCAGCGGGGAGACCCGAAATCAACCCCTTCTATCCGTACTTCCGGGCCAGGCTTTATAACCTCTTCCGCAAAAGAGAGCCGGCAATGGTGGGTGTTTCTCTGAATTATCTGAGCCAGGCACTATCCGCCTTTTCCATGATGGGGTTCATAAAACGTGACTTTCCGGCGGTGAAAATCGTTCTGGGAGGTGGTCTGGTCACTTCATGGATGAGCAATCCGGAGTGGCATAGTCCGTTTGGAGGACTTGTAGACCACCTGGTGGCGGGGGCAGGAGAAACCAGGCTTCCTGCTCTGCTCGGACTGCACGTACATGAAGGAGAAACGGCCCTTCCCGCATACGGCTTCTTTCCACGGGAAGGTTATCTTTCGCCGGGATTCATTCTGCCTTACAGCGCCTCGACGGGCTGTTACTGGAGCAGATGCTCCTTCTGTCCTGAACAAGCCGAGGGGAATCCATATCTGCCCCTTCCCACCAGTCGTGTCACAGCGGAGTTACGGGGACTTGCGGAGGAGACAGACCCGGTGCTGGTGCATCTCCTGGACAACGCCATAAGTCCCTCCCTGCTCGACGCAATTATCGCAGACAATATGCCCTTCCCCTGGTACGGCTTTGCCAGGATAGGCCCCCGCCTTGCCGACCTCGATTTCTGTGTTGCGCTGAGGAAAGCCGGCTGCGTGATGCTCAAGCTGGGCATTGAGTCCGGAGATCAGGACGTCCTGGACGAGATGCGGAAGGGGATCAGCGTGCAGACAGCGTCTGTCGCCCTGAAGAATTTGAACAGAGCGGGCATCGCCGCTTACGTGTACCTTATCTTCGGAACTCCTGCGGAGACGGAGGCGAGCGCCCGCAAGACACTTGAATTTACCGTAAAACACCACCGCTTCATTGATTTCCTCAATCTGGCGGTATTCAACATGCCGCTATGCGGCAAGAAAGACCACAAGATCAAGACCAGGAAGTTTTACGATGGCGACCTTTCTCTCTACACCGACTTTGTCCACCCGAAAGGGTGGAACAGGAGGCGTGTCCGCATCTTTCTCGAGAGTGAATTCAAAAAACACCCGGCCGTTTCGGCAATCCTGAAAAATGACCCGCCATCATTCACCTCCAACCACGCCCCTTTCTTTGTGACGCCTCACCGGACGAGATGGGTTGGCTCCGTTAATGATAAAATAAAGAGTGGATAAAAGACCTGCCATTCCGGAGATTCTCGAACAACAGAACAAGAAGCTTTCGATCCTTTATGAAATAGCCCTGACTGTGGGCAAGTCTCTGGATTTGAAGACCATTCTCGACGACGTCCTGCAAAAGATAATTGACTTTATGGGCGTTGACGCCGGTGTCATATATGTCATCGATGATGAGACACTGGAAATGCTTCCTGTTTCCTTCAGAAACCTCTCCAACGCGGTGGTAACCGACCTCTGTGAAAACAGGGTCAAGGTGGGAGAGTGCATGTGCGGGACCATCGCACAATGCGACAGGGAGATCATCATTCTTGAAAAAGCCTCACAGGACCCCAGGTTTACCAGAGGTGTGCTCAGGAAAGAGGGCATGGAATTCTACGCCGGTCTTCCCCTCAAGGCCAGGGGGAAGGTGGTAGGCGTTCTGTGTGTCATCACTCATTCTCCCTATTCGCCGGATGCGGAACTGCTCGACATACTCAGGGCGGCGACCCAACCGATCAGTCTTGCCATAGAAAATGCCCGCATATTCGAAAATACAAGGAGGGAAGCGGAAGCAAACATGCAGTATTTCAACTTCGAGGGGATCATCGCGAGCAGCCCCAAGATGATGGACGTCCTGGGACTTGTAAGGAAAATCACGGACGTGCCTTCCAGCATTCTCATATACGGCGAAAGCGGCACGGGGAAGGAACTGATAGCACGCGCGATCCATTTCAACAGTGCCAGGAGAGACAGGCCGTTCACCGCCGTAAACTGTGCTGCCATCCATGAGAATCTTCTTGAGTCGGAGTTGTTCGGCTATGTCAGGGGTGCCTTTACCGGCGCTACCTCCGACAAGGAAGGGCTGCTTGACGCAGCCAACGGCGGCACCATTTTCCTGGACGAAGTGGAGGCTATGAGCAGGGGCCTCCAGGTCAAGCTGCTGAGGGTGCTCCAGGACGGCACATTCTTCAGGGTCGGCGGCACCCGGCCTTCCATGGTCGAGATCAGGGTCATAGCTGCGACCAACCAGGACCTGGAGGAGGCGATCAGAAAGAAACAGTTCAGGGATGACCTTTATTACAGACTCAACGTAATCAAGATAGATCTTCCGCCTTTGAGGGAAAGGGCGGAGGACATCCCGCTCCTGGCAAGGTATTTCATGGTCAAGTTCGGCAGGAAGATGGCGAAAAATATACGCGGCATCCGCGAAGATGCAATGGAAGCCCTCATCACCTACCCGTGGCCCGGCAACATAAGGGAGCTGCAGAATACGCTTGAGAGGGCGGTGGTTGTATCTGAAACAGATGATATACGGCTGGAGGACCTGCCTCCAGTAGTCACATCTTCCCTTGCAGGGTCGCGACATCCACTTCATGGCTGGAATCTCAGGAAGGTGGAAAAGGAACACATATTGAAAGTGCTTAACCTCACAAGTGGCAACAAAAAAAGGGCCGCTGCGCTGCTCGGCCTTGACGCGTCTACTCTCTGGAGAAAGCTGAAGAGATAAAAAGCACTTCTTCAACTGCAACAAATTATGAGGCCTTGCATTTTGCAATTCAATTCACATTTCCCGTCCGGGGATTGAAGGACCGTGGTGACTCCCCAAGGCCTTCATTGCCGTAAATAATTGCATTATGCAATGCCTTTTCTTCCCCATAAAGAGAGATTTGATGACTTCCCTAGCGTAAGTCTCTGGCTTCAAAGGAAACATTCCCTTTTCACTCTTTGATCGGAAGACATGGCAAGGCATTTGCTTTGGTCAGCATTAAAAATTAAGGAGGTAACCGGGATGGCAACTCTCAAAGAAGAAAAAGGCAAAGAACTTGTAAACGGCCTTGACACGGAGCAGCTGATGAACGTGGTCAAAACCGTCAAAGAGAATTGGGAAGTAGGCAAAACAAGCTGGAAGGCATCCACCAAGTGGAGAGGAGGCTTCAAGGTTGAGACCTGTTCGAGGGAGTTCACTCTCCTTGCCGATGAACCGGAGATGTTATGCGGTACAAATACGGCTGCGAACCCAGTGGAGATGATTCTCCAGGCATACGGCGCGTGTCTCACCATCGGATACGCGATGAACGCAGCCGTGCGGGGAATAAGGATTGAGGATATCAGAATCGACCTTGAAGGCGACATCGACCTGCCCGGTTTTCTCGGTCTGGAACCCCCGGAAAGCCTTCATATGGACAAACTGCCCGGTTACAAGGCCATCAGGGCAAAGGTGCACATCAAGGCCGATGCAGACAGTGATACGCTTCAGAAGCTCCATGAACATGTAATGACCACTTCCCCTGTAGGGATCACTCTGTCGCGCCCTGTAAGGATCGAAGCCCACCTGGAGTCATAGATGCAGGAACTGCTGAAACGAACCGGGCAGGAAAAGCCGGAGCGGGCTGTTGAAGATGTATTTATTGTCCTTTGTGCCACTGGATTCGAAAACGCGGCCAGGGTGCGCTCGGCCCTGATGTTCGCCTCGCTCGCGGCCTCAGCAAACTACAGGACTATCCTTTACTGCATCCAGGATGCGGTAGACCTGATGCTTAGGGGGGCACTGGAGAAACTGCGAGAGCAGGAGCCGGGTGTTCCAACGGTTGCCAAAAGACTTGAAGAGGCACTTGCTGCCGGCGTCGAAATCCAGTGCTGCACGCAGACCATGGCAAACAAGAAGATTGTCGAGGACGACCTTCTTCCCGGCGTAAAACCGGCGGGTGCAATGAACCTGATCGCTCTGACTTCAACTGCCAAAGGGGCACTTTCTTTCTAACCTCTCCCCTCTTCCCACCCCAGTCCCCTGCATAAAGAAGGGAGAGACGAGGTCAGGGGGACATCATGTCCCCCTGACGCCCCCTCGCGACCCTGAACTCCCGGTGCATTTCTCATCATTGCGCGGAGTATCCCTTACCCAGGAGGCCCTTGCTCATGGCTCCCACTTCGTCGAAGAAAATGGTGTCTACCTTTGCCTTCCGTTTACCGGCTCATAGACGCAGCCCATCTTGCCGCAATAATTTCCCACATATTCGGCTGCCGGCCTGTAAAGGGCGGGCTTTTCCTGGGCGTCAGCAAACTTTTCCTCTATGATATGGGCGCACCACCCGGCTATCCTCGATACGGCAAAAACCCCGGTCATGAGGTCGGCCGGTATGCCCAGCATGTGATAGACAGATGCGCTCCAGAAATCCACATTTGTGTGAAGGGCATTCCTGCCCCTTTTTTGGAATTCGGACAGCGCAGCCCTTTCGACCTTTTCGGACAATTCGTACCATCTCGTTTCCCCGAACCTTTCACCCAGCCGACGGGACATATCCTTCAGTATCCGTGCCCTCGGATCGTAAGCCTTGTAAACAGCATGGCCCATTCCCATGATCCGCTTTTTCTGGTCCAGCTGTCGAGTCACCCATCCCGGGATGTCCTTTTCCGATTCTACTTCAGCAAGCATCCTCATGACGCGCTCGTTGGCACCCCCGTGGAGACTCCCCGAGAGAGCACCCACGCCGGCCGCAACCCCGGCATACATGTGAGCCCTCGTCGAAACTACTTCACGGCATGCAAAGGTGGACGCGTTGAAGGTATGATCGGCGTGGAGTATGAGACAGATGTCCAGGTCTCTGGCCAGCTCCGGGTCCGGTCTTCTTCCCTGCAGCTGCCAGAGGAAATTCCCGGCATGGGAGAGGGAGTCGTCGGGGGGCAGAGGGTCGAGACCGTTTCTTATCCGCTGCCAGGCGGCAACAAGGGCCGGTATGCGGGCGATAAGTAAAACCGCCTTTTGCAGGTTCCCCTCTCTCGTATCATCGGAAAGTTGAGGGTCGGAGATTGCCAGAAGAGGGATGGACATCTGGAGAACGTCCATCGGCAGCGCCTGCTTCGGCAGCTTTTTAAGACAGTTCGGGACCACCTCCGGAAATCTCCCCGCATCCCGGCGCTGCTTTGCAAAAACATAGATTTCTTCCTTGCCGGGAAGTCTGTCATGGAGAAGAAGCCATGCGACCTCCGGGAAGGAAGATTTCTCCGCAAGCTCCTCGATCCTGTATCCCCTGTATAAAAGGATACCTTTTTCACCGTCTATATAACTGATCTTTGTGTCCGCCACGGTCACACCGCGCAGACCGGTA
>JARRRD010000087.1:4929-20157 GCA_037381085.1 Candidatus Sulfobium sp. | reverse complement strand
GCCCTCAGGTAAGCTGCAAATAACCTGAGATAGGAAGTATATTGGACGATCCCCTTAAAAAACGAGAAATCATATGAGACAAGCAGGAAGGGGAAAGTCAGAGCCGTCTCCTTACAGAGGGCAGCAAGGAAGAATGCTGCCACTGAAAGTAAATAGGCCGCCCCCGGTTTTCCGGACCAATAGAGGGAGAGGAGACAGAAGAACGTAAAGGAAACATCGGGCAGACCCGCTATCCATGTGACCGCCTCCGTATGGACAGGATGAGTGGCGAACAGCAGGGCTGCAACGAAGGGTGGTGCCAGGGAAGTTACGGAAGGGCCGGCCTCCGTTTCTCTGAAAAGTCTCGATGCGACGAGAAAGGCCATGACGGAGGCACCGGCGTGGAACAGAACATTGACCAGGTGGAAGCCTCCGGCCGAAGGTCCGAAGATATGGTAAGTGCCCATATAAATGAGATGCATGACGGGCCTGTAATAGTTTGATGTGGCAGAAGGACCGAGGAACCCCCAGACGCTATTCGAAAAAATTTCCCTGATATGCCCTATATCCCTGATCCAGGGGTTCTTCAGGATCTGGTAGCTGTCATCGTAGACGAAGCCGTTGAAGAGGCTATTGAAATACACCGCGAAGGCGGCAAGCAGGACAGTGATGACGGCGAGCGAAGAGGTTGTCCCCGACGCCGGCAGCGACCTCGGCAAGGGGGGTGTGTGCCGACGGATTCTCATAAGGGATCGTTGTCTTCTGTTTGCGGCCCGAGAACGCCCGCGGATGCGTCCGACATATACCACCTGAAACCGAAGAGGGCCAGTGCCGCTAACCCCAGAAGAGAAATGACATCTCCAGTCACCCGATCCCATGTATTTTCGTACTTGATATCGACGTTATACTTGCCGGCTGGCAGGACGAACCGCGGGAGACCGTAAGGCCCGACATCAAATGAAACTTCCTTGCCATTGACATATATCTTCCACCCGGGGAAATAGTATATGTGTGCAGTCAAGACCGATTTTTTGGGTAGCACGGCACGGAAACTCAAAAGGGCCGGGCGCTTCATGCGTCTCTCCAGTACTGCCCGCGGGTCCGGGGATACCAGCATGCCGGCGAGGGAAGGGTCCGGCTTCTTCTTAACCCACACCGGAATATACTCATCCAGCACCGTCGCCTTAAGATTTCCTGAGCTTATCATACCGGGACTGATGCCCGAAACATGTATGTAAGAGCCATGTCCCGGAGGGAATTGGCCCACGAGTGAAATGGCGGCCAAAGCAATTATGACTGTAACAAACGCAAGTTGCTTCACAAGATGCCCTCGGGCTACCATTACAATTGAGCCGCAAAGAAAACACAAGGCAAAGGTAGCCGGCGACAACAACCGCCACGGGAACTGAAACTTCCGGAGTATTTCGCTGTGCTGCCAGAGCAAGGTGCTTTTGTCTGTCATCATGAAGATGCAGAAGATCAGATAAGCCGCGAACAGGCAGATATTTGTCCGTTGCAGCAGGTTCATGAGTTTCCATCGCATGACCGCGCCGACGACGACAAGGGCCAAGAGAATTGATGAAAACGGGGTCACGGAAAACCACGAATATTTGCTCAGAAGAGATTTTACCGTAACAAAATTCTTCAGTACATCAAATTTCCCGATCGTAAGCTGCCATGTTTGGATATACTTCATCTCCCACAGCATCGGCACAATGAAAAAAGATGCCAGACAGGCGCTTATCAACAGTGGCCCGGCGATGTCAGCCAAAAACAGGGATCTTTCGCGTTTCGGCTGATTTGCCACTAAATACAGGAAGACCAGAGGCAGGTACATGAGGAGCGAAAGGACATGGGACAGAGCGAACAAGGCGGCGCTGCTGATGAGTAGAATTTTCATATGCGGTACCGGCGGCTCTTCGTTCATCATTGCGGCAACTGCGTAAAAGAGAAAGGGCGCGACGCTGAGGGCTGTGAATTCGGCAAGAGCGTTCCGGGTAAAAAGGTCCACAAAGTGGTAAGGAGCAAGCACATAAAGGCAGGCGGAAAGCAGACCTCCCAGAGCCCCGAAGTGGAGACGCGAAAAAAGATACATGCCCAGCCCTCCTGCGACAGCCAGTACGAAAAGTACGATTTTCATGGATGCCACCAGGGGTCCGCCGAGCATAATGGGGATGCTGAACAACGTAAGGGAGAGAGGGGGGAAAAAAAGGTAGATAGGAGATCCGTAGCCGCTTTCGAGGTTTGGCGACCAACGAACGGGGAAGCCGCTTTCTTGGAGCGTATGGGCATAATCTGCCGCCCTGGTGAGTTCGAAGGGCCAGTCATGGCCCATGTAAAACCCGCCGTGAAATAGTGGATAGCATGCGATCACGCCACAAATAATGCACAGTAACAGGACATGCTGCCAACCTAAGCGGCTTTCCATTTGCACCATCGCTTGATACCTTCCGATCTGATATGATACTCGCTTTCGCGAGACAATAAAAGGGAATAGGTTCTGCCGTTCTTTACTACGGCGTACGAGAGAAGATTTCGCCGATAAGGCCGTATGGGAAAAAGACCGGACAAACCTTATGTATTCGGGTAAAATAAATACCATGCCGAGGTTCATAAAGAAGAGATCCAGGAAGAGCGGTCTCCCGCCGGGAAGCCTTGTCCACATCGGAGAAAAGAAGACCGACAGGACAAATATTTCGGTTATGGATTACGACGACAGGGAGATCAGGGAGAGGGAAACGGAAGATATCGAGGAATGTTTCATGTTCAGGGACAGCCCGGCCGTTACGTGGATCAATGTGGAAGGAATCCACGACACCTCTATTCTGGAGAAACTGGGCGACTGCTACGGTTTTCATCCTCTCGTCCTGGAGGATATCCTCAACACCGATCAGCGGCCCAAGATGGAAGATTATACGGGCTATCTCTTTATCGTCCTGAAAAGGCTGTCGTCAAACGGTTCCTCCGACGGTATAGCGTCGGAGCAGATAAGTTTCATCCTCGGTCCCAGCTACGTGCTTTCCTTTCAGGAAGGCCCGGCAGGCGATGCCTTCGGCCCGACGAGGGATCGAATAAGGAAGAAAGGGACCCGGCTGAGAAAGATGGGGGCGGACTACCTCGTCTATTCGCTGATGGATGCGGTAGTGGACAACTACTTTACCGTGCTTGAAACGATGGGAGAAAAGGTGGAGGTCCTGGAAGAAAAGCTCGTTACGGCTCCTACGGACGAAACTCTCAGGGAGATTCAGTATATGAAGAGGGAACTTATCTTTCTCAGGAAATCGGTATGGCCCCTGAGAGAGGTCGTGGGCAGCATGGTAAGGGGTGCACCGTTGATCAGCGAGACCACGAGGATATACCTCAGAGACGTTTATGATCATACCATCCACGTGATCGATACCATCGAGACCTTCCGGGACATGATTTCGGGCATGCTCGATATCTATCTTTCGAGCGTGAGCAACCGGATGAACGCCGTCATGAAAGTACTCACCATCATAGCCACCATATTCATGCCCCTTACCTTCATCGCCGGTGTTTACGGTATGAACTTCAAATACATGCCGGAACTCTACTGGCGTTACAGCTATCTCTGTTTCTGGCTGGTCAATATCATTATCGCCGGCGCCATGCTCACCTTCTTCAGGAGAAAGAAGTGGCTTTAACTGCCTCGCATAACGTCTTATAAATTTCTTCATTGCCGGAAGACCTGAATAATTCCGTTCAGGATAGCACGCTGAAACAGACTCCTCCCGTTGCGTCCCGAGACGACGTTATTTCATTGGACAAAGGACATGGAAAATTGTTTTAATACATCAGTCCCAGGATTTACGGGGCTTGCTCGTCCCCGATTTTATCGGGATCACTTTGGGGGGAGACTGTCAGAAAGGATGAAATGTTTGCGGTGACGCGGCTCATATCCTTTCCATCGGCTAAATAAGACCTGATGGATAAACCCCATGCCTTTGCATTAACACAGCCCCCTCCTTCGAGGGCGCCTGTCTATTCAGGAAAAAAGACATTTTTCAGGTCATTGCTTCTGCCATCGCGACAGGGGAACAGGAGCTTCAATTCATCGTATCTCCACGAAGGCCTGATTGCCGAAGGGCCTTGCTCAGCGATAAATCCGGATTTTTTGTACCGGGAAGGCAGTGAGATGATGTGATTATTTTGCCTCGACGGCGGGAGGTGTCAGGGCCATGAAGGCAACAGATAACAGGGTGGTTACCCAGGAAAAGGAGGAGCAACCATGGATATGGTGGGTCGCATCAAAGGGATTTTACTCAAGCCAAGTCAGGAGTGGGAGGTTGTTGCAGGGGAAACAACAGGTATCGCAGATCTGTATAAGTCTTATGTTTTAATCCTCGCCGCGATCGGTCCCGTGGCTGCGGTCATCGGAACATCAATTGTGGGAATCAGGGTGCCTTTCGTTGGGTCGTACCGGGTCCCCATAACAACGGCCATAGCATCGGGGGTGGTTCAATATGTCCTGACCCTTGTCGGTGTCTACGTCCTGGCCTTCATCATAGATGCGCTTGCCCCCACCTTTTCAGGGCAGAAAAATATGAACCAGGCTTTCAAGCTGGCCGCCTATTCCCACACGCCGGGCTGGCTGGCCGGTATATTCATCATAATCCCCGCGCTGGGCATCCTGGGCATCGTGGGACTGTACGGTCTCTATCTTTTATATGCGGGGCTCCCGGTCCTGATGAAATCGCCACGGGAAAAGTCTATGGGATACACCATCGCGGTCATAATCGCGGCCATAGTGATTTTTGTGCTAATCGGTATGGTATCCCGTGTCTTTGTGTCCTATCCGACGCCGGGGGCGCACATGCCCGGAATGTAAGAGAAGAATTTGCTGTCAGGTTTGACGGACTCGCAAAGAAGTGGTAATATCCGCGAGACTTGTTTCCGTGTTCCAGGAGTTCTCAGTGGGGAAGATGGTATCCACGAGTATTTGGAGACATCTGATTCCCGCTTGCAACGTCCGGCATAAAGGACGGGCGGAGAATTCCGCCTGGCCTTTACGCCCGTCCGTGATAAGTCAATCGTAGCCCGCCGGGTCTGCTGGTATGTCGCCATCGTTTGTCACAATCAATGACGTATTCATCGCTCAAGTCGTGCGGGTTTGAACCGGAAATCCCTTTCGACTTAAACGTTCATGCTAAGGTATCTTCCCGGGTGTCAGCGGCAGTTCCGTTTTATGATTTCCCGTCTTGTAGCGCATGGCGAGTGGAGCGGTTCATTGCGCACGACGGGGAAAATTGGCTATTATAAGGATATTCATTGAAAAACCGGTACGATTACAGCTCGAAGCTTGCGGATTCTTTCAGCCACGGGGAGGACTATAATGAGTGATGAGAATGAACCGGCCGCGAGAGGTTCTGAGAATTCCGATGAGAAGAGATCGCCAGAATCTCTGGACCCGAAAGTAACCGCAGAGGAGTACAACCCTAACACACAAATGTTTCCGGTGATCGGAATAGGGTCTTCAGCCGGTGGGCTGGAGGCCCTCAAGAAATTTCTGGCGGCTACCCCCCCTGACACCGGTATGGCTTTTGTACTTATTCAGCACCTCGACCCTACGCATGAAAGCCTTATGGTGGACCTCCTTGCGCGCTATACGGCGATGAAGGTTGTACAGATCGAAAACGATATGCCTGTCGAGCCGGACAGGATTCACATCATACCGCCGGGTACGTCACTTACGATCAAAAACGGGGTACTCTTACTGGGCAAACCGATAGAGCGCCGGGGCATGCGGATGCCGGTGGACAATTTTTTCATGTCCCTTGCCCAGGACCAGCAGGAGAACGCCGTTTGCATCATACTGAGCGGCACCGGCTCGGACGGCACTTTGGGGCTGAAGGAGATCAAGGCACGAGGCGGACTGGCCATGGTGCAGGCCCCCGAGACCGCACAGTACGACGGGATGCCGCGCAGTGCTATAATGACTGGCCTCGTAGACTATGTCCTGCCTGTGGAGCAGATCCCGTCTACTCTCGTTGGCTATGTGCGCCATTCACTGAAGCTCGACCGTCTCTCTGAGCCCATGCTGACCGAGGCCGAAGAAAAGCTCCACAGGATACTCACGCTCCTCCACGTCAGGACGGGGCACGATTTTCGCTATTACAAGAAGAATACGCTCGTAAGGCGGCTGCAGCGCCGCATGACCGTCAACCACGTCACCGAACTCGACGATTACCTCGATCTTATCCAAAAGCGTCCCGAGGAACTCGAGGCCCTTGACAGGGATCTGCTCATAAGCGTTACCATGTTCTTCCGTGAACCCGAGGTATGGGAATCGCTTCAGGAGACTGTAATCCCGAAGTTGATCGACGGGTGTGCCGAAAACCAGCCTGTCCGTATCTGGGTGCCCGGCTGCGCCACGGGCGAAGAGGCCTATTCCCTTGCCATTATGCTGATAGAAGAGGCGGAGAAGCGGAAGAGGGAATGCCCGGTCCAGATCTACGCTACCGACATCGACAAAGAGGCGCTGGAAGCGGGCCGCCGCGGCCTATATCCCGAGAATATTACTGATCAGGTCTCTCATGACAGGCTCACCCGCTTTTTCACGCGGGACGCCGACGGCATGTACCAGGTGATTAAACGGATCCGGGAGATGGTGGTCTTCGCGCCCCAGAACCTTATCAGCGACCCGCCGTTTTCAAAGCTTGACCTGATCAGTTGCAGAAACGTGCTGATCTATATCCAGACGGAACTCCAGAAAAAGATTGTCACCTTGTTTCATTTCGCCCTCAAGGACGGGGGATACCTGGCGCTGGGCAATTCGGAGAGTGTGGGGCAGCGGACAGACCTGTTTCAGACTGTTTCTAAGCGTTGGCGCATCTACCGGCAGATAAGCTCGGTAAGCAGAAGCCCCCTTGATTTGCCACTGGGCCTGGAATTAGCGAAACGGCCTGGCGGGCTTGCCTACAAGCCCCCTGTTCCCCAGGCGATTCGTTATGCGGACATTGCAAAGACACAGCTGATCCAGCAATTCACACCGCCGTCGGTGCTGATCAACAACCATAACGAAACGCTTTTTTTCTCGGGAATAACCAGGGGCTTCCTTTCCCTTCCGGAGGGAACCCCCACGGACAACGTCATCGATATGGCCGACCCGGCCCTCCGGCCCAAGCTCCGGACCGCGCTGCACAAGGCAGGTACGGAGAAGCGGGAGGTCGTGCTGGGGGGCATAAGGCTGTCCCATGGAGATGGTTCGAGGACCGTCCGTCTGACGGTCGCGCCGGTGAGGGATGGAAATGGTGATGCAGGCCTCTTTCTCGTCAGCTTCGAGTACGAGCCTCGAAAGGAACCTGCTCCTGCGCTGGATCAGGAAGAGATATCCGAGGAATCGGTCATCCGCTCGCTTGAGGAGGAATTGAAACGGTCCAAGGAGGAACTCCAGGCTACGATTGAACAGATGGAAACTTCGAATGAGGAGCTGAAGGCCTCGAATGAAGAAGTCATGTCGATGAACGAGGAGCTCCAGTCTTCAAACGAGGAACTTGAAACATCGCGCGAGGAACTGCAGTCCCTGAATGAAGAACTCTCGACCCTGAACAGCCAGCTCCAGGACAAGGTCAACGAACTCGAAGTCATGACGGACGACCTCAATAACCTGCTGACGAGCACTAACATCGCAACTATCTTCATGTCCGAAGATTTCAGGGTCAAGAGGTATACGCCCGCGGCCACTCAACTTCTGAACCTAATCCCGGGTGACATCGGCAGGCCTCTTCAGGACATCACCCGAAAATTCTCTGACGACACTCTTTACCTTCTCAGACGTAACCGAACTCAAGGAAACAAGGCAACAGGTGGAACAATACGCCGCAATCGTGGAATCTTCTCAGGACGCGATCTACGTCAAGTCCCCCGAGGGTGTCATCACGAACTGGAACAGGGGCGCGGAGCATATGTACGGCTATAGTGCAGATGAAATTATTGGAAAACCGATAACGCTCATCGTGCCGGAGGAGCGGAAGGAAGAGGTCCTGAACGTTCTCGCGAAGATTTCCCGTGGAGAAACTGCAGAACTTGTGGAGACCGATCGGGTCCGAAAGGACGGGAGGCGCATCATGGTTTCTTTGTCTTTGTCACCGGTTCGTGACGCCCGGGGAACTATTATCGGGGCTTCTGCCATAGCCCGTGACATTACGGCACAGAAGAAGGCAAAGGACGAGATCGCAGCACTCAACCTCTCTCTGCGACACCGGCTTGCCGAGTTGCAGGCGATCTTCGATACGGCACCCATGGGCATCGCCGTGGCCCATGACCCGAAATGCTGCAGGATCACGCTCAACGCCACGGGTGCGGAAGTCCTGGGACTCCAGCCGGATCAGCTGCTTTCCTTCGATGCCGGCGATGCGGCGGTGCTGCCATTCAGGGCTTTTTGCGGGGGAAAGGAGCTGAAGCCCGAGGAACTCCCGATGCAGCGGGCAGCCGCAAATAATGTGGATATCAGGGACGAAATAGTCGAACACCTGTTTGCCGACGGCTCAAGGAAGCTTGTTTCGGTGAACGCATCTCCCCTTCTGGACGAAGATGGACGGGTACGTGGCGCCGTGGCTACGCTAACCGATGTTACCGAGAGGACAAGGATCGAAGAGGAGATCAAACGCCTGAACGAATCCCTGAGCAGCCAGAACGCCGAACTGGCATCGGCGAACCGGGAGCTCGAGGCATTCAGTTATTCCGTTTCACATGACCTACGGGCACCGCTCCGCACCATGGCCAGCTTTGCAAGGTTTCTGTTGGAGGATTATGCCGACAAGCTCGATGGAAAGGGCAAGGATTTGCTGACCCGCATAGGCAAGGCTTCGTCCAAGATGACCAGGCTTATCGATGACCTGTTGAGCGTTTCAAGAATATCACGGCAGGAGGTAAAAAGGACGGATGTCGACATGTCCGCTCTGACAGCTTCCATAATTGGCGGGCTCAGGGAGGCCGCTCCAGGAAGAACTGTCGACGTTTCGATACAGGAAGGTCTGAGGGCGTCGGCAGACGCGACGTTAATCGAGGTGGTCTTGTCGAACCTTATCGGAAACGCATGGAAGTTTACGTCGAAGACAGAAAACGCCAAATTAGAATTCGGATCAGTCCAAAGCGAGGAGAAGGTCACATATTACGTCAGAGACAATGGCGCCGGCTTTGACACCGGCCATATGAACGACATGTTCCAGCCATTCCGACGGCTCCACTCCGAAAACGAGTTCGAGGGGACGGGAATCGGGCTTACAATCGTGGAGCGGATCATCCACAGCCATGGAGGAAAGATTTGGGCGGAAGCTGAAGTCGGGAAGGGCGCAACGTTATATTTCACGCTGGAATGATATTCCCGCGGGGCAAGGGCCGCACGGATTGAGAAGACAGTTGAGGTGGCAGAAGATAAGAAAATATCCGCGCACAAGGTTGAGACTGCGCAGGCGGGTAATCGCCGACATAGACGGATTTCTTGCAGATCTCAGGAAGGACGCCGGCAAGGGGCTCCATCTTGGCACCGGCGGGTCGAAACTGCCGGGGTTGATAAATTGCGATCTCTACAATCCGGAATCCGATCTTAAAGCGGACGCGACGGACCTTGCCATGTTTGATGACGGCTCCATTGATCTGACTGAGTCCCATCACATGATCGAACATCTGTTGTTCAGAGATACGGAACGTGCCCTGACAGAGTGGTATCGGGTTTTGCGCATTGGAGGTCTGGTCATTCCCACCTTTCCCGACATTTCGGCAATTTCCCTCAAATGGATGAAGTATTCATTGATGTTTCCCCTCTTCCCGCGTCCGGAGAAACTGGAATATATGGTGAAAATGTTTGTGGGCTCCCAGGAACACGAAGGCATGTATCATAAGAATGCCTTTGATATCAGGCGAATGTCCCGGATTCTTTCAAGGTATCGCTTCAGGGTGGAATTCACTTATTGTCCGTATCCGAGGAGGCCTACTCCTTCAAGGCTGGTAATAGCGAGAAAAGCCGGTTCATAGGAATGATTGAGCTCATACTGGGTTGGAGCTTCGAGGCGTGGAGATACGGGGCCGGTTAGCTTCTGGATTAAAGCCTTGCAGAATTGTTACCATTCCCTGTGGGAAAAGCGCCGAACATGAAGGACTATGACGCGGAATGCCGCGAATTCTTCTTCCCTGTTCCTGAAAGGTTCTCATTCCCCCTGGACGTCTTCGACAAGTGGGGCGACCGGCGGGCACTCTTCTGGACCGACGGAAGTCGTGAACTGCAACTCACCTTTCGGGAGTTGACGGTCCTTTCCTCAAAAGGCGCAGGTGCTCTGAGAAGACTCGGGATCGGGCGTGAAGACAAGGTCCTTGTTATGTTACCCAACGTCCCCGAGTGGTGGGAGGTGATGCTCGCCCTGATGAGGCTTAACGCGGTGCCTATCCCGGCCACGACTTTACTTTCATCAAAGGACATCGCATACAGACTTTCGGCGACTGAAATAAAGGCCGTCATCACTACCTGCGAAAATGCGCCTAAGGTGGAAGGTGCGGTATCGGGCGGAGTGGGCGGATCAGTCATCCTCGTCTCCTGCTGTGAAGGTCCGGTCAGTCAGGGATGGTGCGATTACATGGATGAGCGCTACAAGGCCGGTGCCTTTGAAGGTGAAAGGGCTGCATCGGGAGACCCGGGGCTTGTCTATTTCACTTCGGGGACTACGGGACAGCCGAAGATAGTCCTACATACGCAGGTGTCTTATCCTCTGGCCCACAGGCTCACGGGGAAATACTGGCTCGATCTTGGACCGGAAGATCTCCACTGGAACCTCGCCGATACAGGGTGGGCGAAGGCGGCATGGTCGAGCCTCTTCGGTCCGTGGAACATGGGGGCGGCGATCTTCACTTTTCAAAGGACGGGGAAGTTCGATCCCTCCCAAACGATGGAGATCATGCAGAGGTATCCGATGACAACGTTCTGCGGACCGCCTACTGCTTACAGGATGATGGTAAAGGAACTGTCGGCGATGCCGAAATTCTCCTTCCGCTCGCTCCGGCATTTTGCCGCCGCGGGTGAACCGCTGAACAGTGAGGTCATAGAGATCTGGAAGGAGAAGGCCGGTGTTCCCATATATGACGGCTATGGCCAGACAGAGACGATCAACGTGCTCGCCAATTTCAGGTGTCTTCCCGTCAGGCCCGGTTCCATGGGCAAGCCCGTGCCGGGATTCTCCATGGCTGTTATAGACGAGGAAGGAAAGGAGCAGCCGCCAGGAAGTGAAGGCGATATCGCAATCAGGATAAGACCGCACAGGCCTGTCGGGTTATTCAGCGAATACCTCGGCAATCCCGGGGCGACTCAGCATACTCTGAAGGGTGAATGGTATCTGACCGGGGACAGGGCTTACAGGGATGAGGAAGGCTATTTCTGGTTCGTCGGAAGGGCCGACGATATAATTCTCTCGTCCGGATACAGGATCGGACCTTTCGAGATTGAGAGCATACTCGTCGAGCATCCTGCAGTGAAGGAGTCAGCTGTCGTAGCGAGCCCGGACGAGATACGTGGGGAGGTCGTGAAGGCGTTCATTGTTCCGGCGAAGGGCTTTGCTCCGTCGGAGGGGCTTGTGAAAGAGATACAGCAATTCGTGAAGGGACACACCGCCCCATATAAATACCCCAGGAAGATCGAGTTCATCGACGAACTTCCCAAGACAGTGAGCGGCAAGATTAAGAGGCGCGAGCTGAAGATGAGGGAATTCAAGAAATAGACAGGACCTTTTCCGCAAAAATTACGTGTGGTGTAGAATTGCCGCTTCTCTGCTTCAAGTAAACATTCTGAGATTGTCCCCCTGGTCGACGCTTTCCCCTTTATTGCCGAAATTTAACACTGACGACATGAAGTCTTAACAATCCATCGTTATGCTAGTAGTCAGAGGTAGCGATGAAAGAAGGTAAAACTTTGGCGATGGAGGACAAGATGCTTAGTCTATCTGACGCAGTCATGAAATGCGACGATTATTCGGAGGCGGATTCACGGTGTGACCGGGGGATCCCCGTGGCTCCCCTCTTCGGCCACTATTATTGTACAGGGAAGCACGAAGACTGTCCTTTGCGTCTCTGGGTGAAGACGCTGCCTCGTCCGGCCGATGTGGTACGCCCGACGAGAAAACCGTCTATTGTGAGGAGGAAGGCATGAAATGCGCTCTGAAATGTACTCATCTCGTCAAGGGAAAAAACGTCGTCTGCAGGGCTCTGGAAAAGGCCTATATCCCGAGCCTGTTTCAGCTCGTTGAATACTGCAGGAGTGGAGACTACAGAAAATGTCCTTTCTATCTGAGAGGAATAGTCTGCAAATGGTCCGGAAGGCGGTCGGAGCGCCGGAGCGATGACTGGCCGACAACATTAATTAAAGGAAGACGATCTGCACGCAATTGCCGGAAACAGTCTTCCCGTCATTTTTCTTCTCCTTCTTGTCTGGCCGACCTCGGTGACAAAAAGGGTGTCCGCTCGGGGCCGTGCCGAGCCTCGGATTAAGGACCTTTTTCGCCCCATTCCTTCCCACTTTTTCAGATTGAGTATGTCGTCGCATCCCTGCCGGCCGCCTCAGAAGTTGTTTTTCCCTTTGCTTCTGTGGGACCATAGATTATGCAGACGATCCCGCTGCGGCATGGAAGCTGCGGGTGAAGATTTCACCAGTGACGGGGGAGCTGAAATGTGTGAGTTCTGCACCAAACACGGTGACGGTAAGGTATGGTACAAGAACGCGGAGAATTACTCCCGCGACCTCCTTTCCGATATAAGGCGCCGGGCCTTTATACGGGATTTTCTCTCCACCACTATCAAAGAGGGCTTCGACTCTCTCGGGAGGCTCGAAGCCCTCTACATGAAGAAGGGCCGTCTTCCGGATTCCCTCATCAGACGGATGGAAGGGAGGGCGAAGGCGGAGCATTTCGGACAGGTTCTTCCCTTGGAGGAGATCAGTGAACTGGTCCTTAAGGCGGACACGATTGTACGCATGCCCTGCGCCTGCCGCTGGACGGCGAAGAAAAAAGAGGTCAGGTGTTGCTATGGCGTAAGTTACGGACCCGAGGCGTGGTACAGAGAGATAGACATGAGCTATTTCGGCAAGACCTCTGCCGAAGGTCTCGAATCGGTGGAACGCGAAGAGGCCGTCAGGCAGATAGAAGAGATGGAGGACTACGGAGCGGTGCACACTATATGGACGATGGTGACGCCTTTTATCGGAGCCATATGCAACTGTGCGGCCCATGACTGCATCGCGATGAGGACCCTGTCCGTCATAGGCGTCGAGACGATGGCAAGGGCAGAGTACGTTGCAGTCGTGGATGAGGAACTTTGCGAGGGGTGCGGGCTCTGCTATGAGCGTTGTCAGTTCGGCGCGATCGCTTCCGTCCGCGAAGGCGGACGAATCACATCGAGGACAGACCGGCAAAGGTGCTTCGGATGCGGATTATGCAGGACCGTCTGCGGTCCGGGAGCCATTAGGCTGGTAACGAGATAGCAAAGCCAGCCCTTTACAGGTCAACGGCTCGAAGTCAGCTTCATATCTGTTCGCCGCTTACCGCAACCTTTTCGGCCGCCAGGCTGTTAACATAATTGTTCAAAGTCCTGGCTGCAACTCCGCTCAGCACGAGCAGACCTACCAGGTTAGGAATGGCCATGAAGCCGTTCAGTACATCAGACAGCGTCCAGACAAAGGAAAGCTTCGCCACTGCGCCTAAAAAAGTGGCAATGACGAACAAGGCCCGATAGGGTAGGTTGGTGACTGAACCGAACAGGTATTCCGTGCACTGCTCCCCATAGTAGGACCAGCCAAGGATGGTGGAATAGCCGAACAGGGCCGAACCGAGGGTAACGATGTACCCCCCGAATATGCCGATGACGCTGCTGAAGGCGGTAATGGTAAGGGCGGTGCTGGTCTGGCCGGTCTTCCATGCACCGGTCATGACAATGGCCAGGGCCGTAATCGAACAGGTTACGATGGTGTCTATGAAAGTTCCGGTCATTCCTATCAGCCCCTGTCTGGCCGGGTCGGCTGTTTTGGCGGCAGAGTGGGCCAGGGACCCGGTGCCGAGCCCGGCTTCGTTGGAAAAGATTCCCCGGGCAACACCGAATTGAATGCCCTGGGCCACCGCGGCCCCGGCGAAGCCCCCTGCAGCGGCCTGGCCGGAAAAGGCGCTGCTGAAAATGAGGTCAATGGCCCGGGGGAGGGCGCTGATCCTGAGCAGAATCACGATCAGCCCTCCGCCGATATAGACGAGTGCCATGAAAGGCACGAACCATTCGGCGACGACGCCCAGCCTTTTGACACCGCCCAGGATGACGACGGCCGTCAGGCCCGCCAGGATCAAACCCACCACCACGTTGGCCGTCGTGACACTGTCTATATGAAAGAGGGTGGTAACAGACAGAGCCACGCTGTTGGACTGGACCATGCAGCCTATTCCGAAGGCGGCGATCATGCCGGCAAAGGCAAAGGCGACGGCCAGGACCTTTCCAAACCCCTTCCCGATGTAATCGGAGGCCCCTTCTTCCAGATAGTAAAACGCGCCGCCGATCATGGTGCCGTCATCGGCCTTGCGCCGGTATTTCACACCGAGCATTGCTTCCGTTCCCCTGGTGGCCATTCCGATCAAGGCGGTGAGCCACATCCACAGCGGGGCACCAGGGCCGCCCAGGGCGATGGCCGTGGCCACCCCGGCGATATTCCCGTTGCCAACGGTGGAGGCCAGGGTGGTCATCAGGGCCTGAAAAGGGGTGATGTCTCCCTCACCTTCCGCCCGGGCCTTGAAGGACGCCCCGGTGAAGGCCAGTTTAAGGGCGTGTCCCAGCTTTCTGAACTGGACCCCGCGGAGTCTCACGGTCAACACAATGCCGGTGGAAAAAAGCGCGATCATCATGTACTTGCCCCACATGAAACCGTCGAGGGCATTCAGCCAGTCCATCGGGATATTCCTCCTCTGTTGAAGTTTATCTCTTGACGATGAAAGAACGATGTAATGTCTGTCTTTCCCATAAGCTAACTGAAGGCGTATAGTTGCGTCAAGATTCCTCGATTCTTGTCCTGACGGTAGGCAAGACTCTCTGACAGCGGAGTGTGGGCCTGTGCACTGCGGCGCCCTGGCGATGGTACCGCGATCTCCTGCCGTGATAGCGCCTCGGACAACCTCTCAGGGCCATCACGATCATGACGGCGAGGATCACGACTGCGAAGAGCAAACTCTTCATCTTCCCCATGACGACATAATATCACAAAGGGTGGGGCGAGCT
>JARRRD010000087.1:0-4924 GCA_037381085.1 Candidatus Sulfobium sp. | reverse complement strand
GATGACCCTTTTTGCCTTACCCTCGCTGCGTTCCAGACTCTTTTTTTCGACCAGCTTGATGTCCACGGCTATGCCCAGTTCCGAGGCCAGTCTTCTCTTGATCAGGTTGATCAGCTCGTTCTGCCTCTTCATCTCGTCGAAGAATATTGATTCCGATACCTCTACCCTGACCGTCACGTCGTCGAGCGCACCTTTCCTGTCGACCACGATCTGGTAATGGGGCTCCGTGCCCTCGATGTCGAAGAGGACCGCCTCTATCTGAGACGGGAATACGTTGACCCCCTTTATGATCAGCATGTCGTCGGTCCGCCCCATTACCCTGTGCATCCTCATGAACGTCCTTCCGCAGGGGCAGGGCTCCGGCATGAGACGCGTGAGGTCCCTCGTCCTGAAGCGGATGACGGGGAAGGCCTCCTTGGTGAGGGTCGTGATTACCAGCTCGCCTGTTTCCCCCGGCGCCACCGGTTCAAGGGTGTCGGGGTTTATGACCTCGACGAGGAAATGGTCCTCGTTTATATGCAGTCCGTTTCTCTCCAGACACTCTCCGGCGACTCCCGGACCCATCACCTCGCTCAGGCCGTAATTGTCGGTGGCCGTGATCTTCAGCTTCTTCTGTATCTCTTCCCTCATGGCCTCAGACCACGGCTCCGCCCCGAAGAGGCCATGTCTCAGGGAGAGGGAATTCACATTGATCCCCATTTCGACCATCGTATCAGCGATAAGCAGGGCATAGCTCGGGGTGCATATGAGGGCGGTCGTCCTGAAGTCCTGCATGATCTTAATCTGACGGGCGGTGTTCCCGCTCGAAATTGGTATGACCGAGGCGCCGAGGCGCTCCGCTCCATAATGCAGACCGAAGCCGCCGGTAAAAAGACCGTATCCGAAGGCTATCTGGACAACATCGTCTTTTGTTATTCCGCCTGCAATAAGGATCCTTGCAACAAGGTCCGACCATGTCTTGAGATCGTTTCTTGTGTATCCAACAACGGTGGACATGCCCGTAGTCCCCGAGGAGGCATGGATCCTCACCACCTCCCGGAGCGGCACGGCGAAAAGCCCGTAGGGATAGCTGTCTCTCAGGTCGTTCTTCGTGGTGAAGGGCAACTTTCTGAGGTCTTCCAGCGAACGGAACTCGTCGGGGTCGATTCCGGCCTCGTCGAACTGTTTCCGGTAGAAGGGCACGTTCATGTAGACCCTGGAGACTATTGCTTCGAGCCTCTCCAGCTGAAGCTGCTTCAGCTCTTCCCTGTCCATGCATTCAAATTCCTGCTGCCAGTACATGTCAACCTCCGTTTAGAGAAAACAACTGTGAGTCATTAATTTCTACCTTTTTGGCAAAAGTTTGCGATTCCCGGGTTTCACTGTTCACTACTCGCTATTTGCTATTGACTACTTACGTCTCACGATTCACGATTCACTTTTTGCTATTTACTATTCACGATATTCTGGTTTCCGCATCGAGGTCCCGGCCCAGGTAGGCCCGCTGTATTTCCCTGTTGGCAAGGAGGTCCTCGGAGGGCCCCTGGAGTATTATCCTGCCGGTCTCGATCACGTAACCCCTGTCGGCTATCCCGAGGGCGGCCTTGGCGTTTTGCTCTACGAGGAGGACAGTGTTGCCCTCCTCGCGCAGCTTGCGGACGATTTCGAAAATGCCCTTCACGATCAGAGGTGCAAGCCCCATCGAGGGCTCGTCCATCATTATGAGTTTGGGCCGGGCCATGAGTGCCCTTCCGATTGCCAGCATCTGCTGCTCGCCTCCAGAAAGCGTACCGGCCAGCTGCGATTCCCGCTCCCTCAGAATCGGAAAGAGTCCGTAAATTCTTTCGAAGTCTCCTTCGGTCCCATCCCTCTCTTTCCTCTTGTGCCGCACGTATGCCCCCAGGAGGAGATTTTCCCTCACCGTCATCGTCGAAAAGACCTGACGCCCTTCCGGCACAAGGGAGCACCCCATGAATACTATCTTCTCTGTGCGCAAACCCCGGATGTTCCGTCCGTCGAATACGATCTCCCCGCTTCGCGGCCTCAGGAGGCCCGAAACAGAATTCAGGAGGGTCGTCTTTCCGGCCCCGTTGGCCCCGATGATCGTGACTATCTCGCCGGGACTCACGTGCATCGAGATCCTCCTCAACACCCTGAGTTTACCATAGCCCGATTCCAGGTTCGTGATCTTAAGCATCGTCTTCCCCGAGATAGATGCTTATGACTTCTGCGTTCTTCTGGATCGCAAGCGGCGTGTCGTCGGCTATCGTTTGCCCGTAACTCAGTACGATGATCTCGTCGGAGATATTCATGACCAGAGACATGTCGTGCTCGACGAGGAGCACGGTTACGCCCATGTCCTTTATCCTGGCTATGAGCCGGGCCGTTTCGGCTGTCTCCCTCATGTTGAGTCCGGCGGCAGGTTCGTCCAGGAGAAGGAGTTTGGGCTCGCAGGCCAATGCCCGCGCAAGTTCAACGGCACGCTGCTGGCCGTAGGAGAGGCTGGTGGCCTCAAGGCCGGCGAGCCCGGCTATGCCCAGGAATTCCATGATTTCCAGGGATCTTTCTCTTATATCCGTCTCTTCCCTCCGTGTCCGGGGCAGGTTGAGGATGCCGGCAATGAACTCCGCTCTGCTGTGCGAATGTCTGCCAATCATGACGTTTTCCAGGGCCGTCATCTTCGAGAACAGCTTGATATGCTGGAAAGTGCGGGCCAGTCCCCTTCCTGCAATCTGGTACGGCCTCAGGTTTTGTATCGGCCTTTCTTCAAAAAGTACAGTGCCGGAATCGGGACGGAGGAACCCCGAGATCAGGTTGAAGAGCGTTGTCTTGCCTGCGCCATTGGGCCCTATCAGTGCCTTGATGGTGCCTCTTCTTATGTAGAAGCTTACGTCGTTTACGGCCTGGAGGCCGCCGAACTTCTTGCTTACACCTTCTACCTGGAGCAGGGCCACTATTCTGCTCCTCCCTGATCGGAGCGGAAGGAGAACGTCCTTTTCAGGTCTCCCAGGACACCGGACCGGAGAAGTCCCTCCGGCGCAAAGAGCATGATTACGATTAGTATTCCGCCGAAGACAGCGTCGTCGTAAGATCCTAAATAGCCCCTGAGGGAGAGGTAGTTGAGCAGGACGCCCATGGACAGAGCGCCCCAGAGGTTTGCCATGCCGCCAACGGCGACGATAGCTACGTAGCGCACCGACTTCATGATCGATGCCTCGGACGGTCCGATACCTCCGTTGTAATGGGTGAGGAAGACCCCGGCAACGGCTGCGTAAACAGCGCTTAGGACGAAAATGTTCAGCTTGTATTTCGATACATTGACACCCATGGCGTCGGCGGCGTCCTCGGCGGCATGGATAGCCCTGAGCGCTCTTCCCACGCGGGAATCGATCAGGTTCAGGAGGACTATCATGCCGAGGATGACCAGCCCCCAGGCGATGTAATAATTCTGGATTATCATGGATATTTTTCCGCTCACCCCGACGCCGGGAAAGAGTGTGAAGGCCGGGACATCGGACAGGCCGTCGGCGGCTCCGAGGAATGTGGTCCCCAAAACGAGCCTGTATACGATAATCCCGAAGCCGAGGGTGGCCATGGCGAGATAGTGACCTTTCAGTTTCAGGACCGGCCCTCCTATTATATAAGCGACGAGAAGAGTCAGCAGGATTGCGATGACGCAGGCCGTCCAGGGCTGGACCGTAAGAAGGCTGCCGCCGTAAAGGTCCTGACGCGCCGAGAGAACCCCGGCCTTGGCAAGAAGGGAAACAACTGCCTTTCCCCTGTACGGCGTCAGATCGAAGGTCGTGAGAAAGGCCGAAGTGTAACCGCCTATGGCGAAGAACCCTGCGTGTCCCAGCGATATCTGACCGGCATAGCCGATCAGAAGACACAGCCCTATGATCACCATGGAGTAATATGCGGACATGGTCAGCTGAGTGAGATGGTAGGTGGCGCCCGTGAAATGAGTGAGAAGCTGCACCGCCACCACCGCCAGGATGAGAACGGAGAGCCGGATGTATTTGCCGTGCGGCATCAAAACTCCTTCAGGCTGAAGACCTCCCGGCTGCCGAAAAGGCCGCTCGGCCTGACAAACAATATCAGGAGAAGTATGGAGATCGAGATCACATCCTGGTATGCTGCGGGCATGACCCAGACGCTGAATGATTCGAGCGTGCCCAGCAGAAGACCTGCTGCTACGGCTGCCATGCTGTTTCCCAGCCCTCCAAGGATGGCTACAGTAAAGCCCTTGATCGCCAGCCCGATGCCGCTGTCGTACTGAACATAAGTGATCGGCGAGACCACACATCCGGCGAGCGCCCCGATGCCGGCGCTCAGCACAAAGGAGAGTGTGACCATGTTTTTGGCGTTGATCCCGCACAGGCGGGCGGCATTCCTGTTGGAGGAGCATGCCCGCATCTGCCTGCCAAGGAGAGTGAAGCCGAAAAAGGAGTTCAGTGCCAGGACCATTACCGCGCAGACACCGACGACCCAGAGCACCTGGGGCGAGATGAAGACGCCGCCCACGGATATGGAGGAGATCGCCGTTCCGGTGAAGTAGGGAAGGGCCCTCACGCCTTCTCCCCATATGTGAAGGGCGATCTCCCTGATAACTATCGAAAGACCGATGGTGATGATTATCATGCGGAGTACGCCGGGGTTGGAGAGCCATCTGATGAACAGGATGTCGATCAGAGCGCCTACTATCATGGTGACGATTACCGCCAGGATTATGGCTGCTGGAAGCGGCATGAAAGCATTGAGCGTAACGGCGGTCATGCCTCCGAGCATGACGAATTCGCCCTGGGCGAAGTTGATGATCCCCGTGGTGTTATAGATTATATTGAACCCTATGGCTACGATGGAGTAAATGGCACCGTAGGTCAGACCGGCTACAGCATACTGAAAGAAGAGTTCTATATTCATCTGGCTTTACTGGACAACCGGG
>JARRRD010000086.1:0-14676 GCA_037381085.1 Candidatus Sulfobium sp. | reverse complement strand
CCAAAAAATATATAATTGTGACGTATGCAAAATGGAACGCCCTACCATTATACCGTTCGCATCATCATGGCGGTGTTTGCTACGGAAGCGGTGATAATGCTTCTACTGTCCATTTTCCCCATAACTAATGATATATTCAGAGTTTTGACTGACAGCTCTCTCCTGGTCCTCATTCTTTCCCCTGTGCTTTACCGTTTCCTATATCGGCCGCTCCGCAAGGAACTACAATTCAGGGCTGACACACTAAAGGAACTCGAAGAAGCTGGGATTGTGAAAATAACGGAAGAAAAGAGGAAGGCCACAGAGGAGGCCCTGAGAGGCGCGTCCGAGACCCTCGGGACCTTAGTAGCAGCTTCTCCGCTGGCGATTGTTACCCTTGATCTGCGCGGAAATGTATTGATGTGGAACCCGGCTGCTGAGAAAATCTTCGGATGGAGTGAGGAAGAGGTAACCGGTAAGTTCCTTCCATTCGTGCCCGAAGACAAAATAGAAGAATACCAGCTGTTCCATGCTCGAGTGGCGAAGGGGGAAAGGTTCAGCGGTGTGGAGGTGACCCGACGCAAGAAAGACGGCAACGCGGTGGAAATCAGGATCGCGACAGCGCCATTGCGTGCCGCCAATGGAGAAGTCTCGGGCGTCTTGGGCATTTGTGAAGATATAACTGAAGGCAAGAAAATGGAAGAGGAAATCTATCAAGCCAAAAAGGAGTGGGAGGAGGTCTTTAATACCATCACAGATATGATTACGGTCCACGACACCGACTATAACATCATCCGCTCGAACAAAGCCGCAGAACATATGCTGAAACTGCCTTTTCTCCAGAATGCGATGGCTAAGTGTTACGAATACTACCATGGCACAGGGTGTCCTCCCGAGGGATGTCCGAGCTGCCAGTGCCTCAAGACAGGAAGACCGGCAACATCTGAAATATTCGAACCTCACCTTAACATGTTCATAGAAATAAGAGCCATTCCCCGCTTTGACAGCAAGGGGAATCTTATCGGACTGATCCATGTTGTCAGAGATATATCAGAAAAGAAAAAACACGAGGAGAAGATTAAAAAGCAGCTTGAGTATATAACTGCTTTACGCACTATTGACATAACCATCACATCCAGTCTCGATTTACGTATCACTCTTAATGTCCTGCTCGAACAGGTTCTTGCGCAGATCCCTGTGGATGCCGCTTCTATTCTTCTACTGAATCCTCACACGCTCTTTCTGGAACACGCGGCAAGCAAGGGCTTTAAGACAAGCTCAACAATCAAGAATACCAGCCTGAGAATTGGTAATGGATATGCAGGCAGAGCAGCCGCACAGCGTGAGACTGTCGTTGTAAGAGACACATCGGTAAACAAGTTTGACGGCGAATGGCATAAGATGCTTGAGAAGGAAGAATTTGCTTCATATGTTGGCATCCCACTGATTGTAAAGGGTCATGTCAAAGGTGTGCTGGAGGTTTTTCTCCGTTCCCCGTTGAAAGCGGAATCGGAATGGATTGATTTCCTTGATGCCCTTGCCGGACAGGCGGCGATTGCGATAGATAATGCTGCAATGTTTAATGATTTGCGTCGATCACACAATGAACTCATCATGGCCTATGAGACAACCATAGAGGGCTGGTCAAGGGCGCTCGATTACCGTGACAGAGAAACGGAAGGCCATTCTCGACGCGTAACCGATATTACGCTGAGGATAGCACGTGAGATCGGGGTGCCGGACGAAGACCTGCCGCATATCCGCCGGGGTGCTCTGCTGCACGATATAGGAAAGATCGGGATACCTGATGCCATTCTCTTTAAGACAGGCAGGCTAACTGCCGAGGAGTGGGAGGTTATGCAGCGTCATCCGACTATTGCCTACGAGATTCTTTCCCCGATCTCATTTTTGCGGCCTGCCCTCGATATCCCATACTGTCATCATGAAAAGTGGGACGGGACCGGTTACCCGCGAGGCCTGAAGGAAGAGCAGATACCCATCGCCGCCCGCATTTTTGCCATCGTTGACTTTTGGGATGCGCTATGTTCGGACAGACCTTATAGGCAGGCATGGCAGAAGGACAAGGTACGTGAACACGTCTTTTTTCTGTCCGGCATTCACTTTGATCCGAACGTTGTCGAGATATCCCTAAAAAATTTGGAGAATTCTTGAAGATTGATCCCGTGTTCCAGCTAAGCCTTAGTGGACCGCGCCCATTTATTGGTTTGACAAACATTTGAAATCTTGCTGTATCCCGAACAGATTGGCGAAGCTAAAGCATACGGAGTACTAAATATAACCTGGTGCAAGTTGCGATATATTGAAAGTACGGTCTCGTCGGTGCCGTCGCCGTGATGTTCTTCCTCCTATCAACGCCCCGCAGCGTCTTAAGAGAGTGCGTGTTTCGGCAACAGAAAAATAATGTTTGTAGATTTCTGTTTCTGCTTAGCACGTTACCAATTCGCATTTACAAATTGGAAGTTTCATGCTAATAGATACTAGGGGGACTCTATCATCCCAATGAATCAAAATGATTGGAGATGATGAGGTTTGTTATAAGTCCTAATAGTGGACAGGGGGTATTAAGGTTGAAAAGAACAAGAGATTCATGCAAAGGATCTGAAAAGAAACTTAACCGTCTGCAAAAACGGCTGGAATATTTCCTTGCCAACAGCCCGGCTGTATTTTATACTTGCGATTTCGGAGGAGCGTGGGCATGCACTTTCATGAGCCAAAACATCGTCAATCAACTTGGCTATGAACCGGCAATGTTTTGCGAGTACCCCAATTTCTGGGCCGACAATATTCATCCGGATGACAGGAAGCGCGCCTGTAATGAACGCCTTCAGTTGTCAGAAAAAGGGTCTCACATCCAGGAATACCGGTTCCGCAACAAGGAAGGAATATATCGGTGGCTGAGGGATGAATTGCATGTCATATACGGTCCAGCAGGCAAACCGGTCGACTGCATCGGTTTTTGGATCGACATTACTGAGCAAAAGTCCGTGGAGGAGGCTCTACGTCAAAGTGAGGAACAGCTCAAAGAAGCACAGCAGCTGGCGCATGTCGGCAGTTGGGATCTCGATATCGTAACCAATGTGCTTACCTGGTCAGATGAAATTTATAGGATTTTTGAAATTGAGAGGAATGAATTTGGGGCTTCATATGAATCCTTTCTGTCAAGGGTTCATCCCGATGACAGAAAGGCGGTTGACAAGGCATACTTGGATGCAATAAGAGACAGGACTGCTTATGACATCATTCACCGCTTAAAGTTCCCAGATGGTCGCGTCAAGTTCGTCCAGGAGCGAGGCAAGACTTTTTATAGTCCTGAGGGGAACCCGATTCGCTCAATCGGAACGGCGCAGGACATTACCGAACGCAGGCTGACAGAGGAACGAATGGGGCGCCAGTGTCAGCGGCTTTCAGCGTTGCACTCAATAGATTTGGCGATAAGTTCAAGCGTATCTATCCATATGACTCTCAACATTTTTATGGATCACGTGCTGACCCAGTTGGGAGTGGACGCTGGCAATGTGCTCCTACTCAACCCACGCTCAAATATACTGGAATATGCGGCTAGCCGGGGCTTTCGGACCGATGCGCTCAAGCACAGTCATGTGCGTCTCGGAGAGGGATATGCCGGGATAGCCGCTTCTGAACATCGTGTCGTAAGCATATCCGATCTCAGGGAGGAAAGTGGCAGCTTCAAGCAATCTAAGTTGATTGACGGGGAGGACTTTATCTCATATTACGGCGTACCTCTCGTGGCGAAAGGGAACGTAAAAGGAGTGCTGGAGATCTTTCATCGAAACCGTCTTAGCCCCGATGAGGAATGGTTGGAGTTCCTTGATGCCCTTGCCCTACAGGCAGCCATAGCAATAGATAACAGTTCGCTCTTTAATGATCTCGAACGTTCCAACATGGAACTTACTCTTGCCTACGAAAGTACAATTGAAGGCTGGTCTCGTGCCCTTGACTATAGAGATAAAGAAACAGAAGGTCACTCGCAGCGAGTCACTGATATGACCGTGAGGATAGCTCGCGAGATGGGGATGGACGAAGGAGCTCTTGTGCATGTTCGTAGGGGTGCTCTTCTGCACGACATAGGCAAGATGGGAATTCCTGACACCATTCTTTTGAAACCAGGGGCTCTTACGGAGGAAGAATGGCAGATCATGCGTCTCCACCCAGTCTATTCACATGAGCTTCTTTCCAAGATCGCCTATCTCAGGCCTGCCCTCGATATCCCATACTGTCATCATGAAAAATGGGACGGGAGCGGTTATCCCAGAGGACTCAAGGGAGAACAGATACCCCTCGCGGCAAGGATATTTACCGTAGTGGACGTGTGGGACGCCTTATGCTCCGACCGCCCCTACCGTCGAGCCTGGAGCGAGCAGGAGGCAGAAGAACATATTTTGTCCCTCTTGGGAAGCCAGTTCGACCCGAAAGTTGTGGAAATATTTATGAAGTTTATTGCCGAAAAGAAAGACCAGTAGTCAGGGCAGGAAGGTAGAATGAAGTCTTAAGAAGAAATGCCTGGAAGGAAAGTATTCGTTTCCCGTGTTTCTCTTGACAGTCTTCATTTGTTTCACCTTGTCGAAACTATCGATGAGTCAGTGTAACACGGAGTGAATAGCCTTGCATAAGACTGCCAGGCACCGTCCGACGGACATGCGGATTTTTATCCGTTGTTCCAGTCACCAACCGGTCGCAAGAGAACGCTAAAAAAAGGAGGCTCGCCTTTCTTCGTGAGCTCCCTTTTTCTCTTTTAAAATCAGTAGCTAAAGTGGCGCGCCCTGAGGGATTCGAACCCCCGACCTGCGGATTCGTAGTCCGACGCTCTATCCAGCTGAGCTAAGGGCGCATATGTTCTTTAACCCTTCTTCACGCCTTTAACGAGCACTATGCCGTACTTAGCGTGCTCAAAGGGGTGTATGTTATGAAGTTCGGGTCTTGCATAGATCCATCCCCACTTCTTCCCTCCCGGCGGGAATATCTGCTTGTTATTCTCATCGACCCTTATTCCCGCCGCCGGATTGTTCGGCTGGTCCGACTTCGAGGTCAGGGTTAGTCCCTGCATCTGAAAGTCGGGCAGGAATTCGCCCACATGGACCGTAAGGTCCGAGTTCGGGATCTTGAACTCGCTGTTTAGATCTACCGTGTACTCCGTAGTTTTCTTGGTCGTTTTGTCTTCAACTGCGATGACGACCGCCTTCCATTTCCCCTGGACCGAGGCCGGAACTACCACGTTGGTCTCTCCCTTCGGCATCATCACCTGGCCGGGAGGCATCTGTCCCGGCATACCGGGCTGCGGACCCTGCGGCATCTGCTGTCCGGGCATACCGGGCTGCGGAGCAGGCTGCTCCTGTTTCTTCTTGCATGCACCGAGCGCTACCAGCATCGAAAGACTGCATGCGACGGCAAGAAATTTCTTTTTCATCAGGAATCCTCCTTTGGGCCGGAATTCAGTGATCCCGGCCTTCATCCTTAAGTGTATTCTCGTATCTCCAGCATCTGGAATGGCGGAGAGGCAGGGATTCGAACCCTGGGTGAAGTTTTACCTCCACAACCGCTTAGCAGGCGGCTGCCTTCGACCAGCTCGGCCACCTCTCCCCAAAACGTTATATAATACTTTAAACTAATTACTTTGTAAAGAAAACCGGGGGTTAGCGAAGGGAGATTACCCGGTGCCCTGTAAATTTTCCCGCCTAAATGATTGCGTCCTTAATCCCAATCGAAAAAACTGTTTCACGGCGGATGCAAATTGCTCTGTTACTTCGCGGCGAGACCTTTGCGGAACCGGTCCAGCCATGCCACATGGCTTTTTTCTTCTTCGATGATCTGCTCCACTACTCCCTTCTCCTGGATCACGTCTTTGATAGCATAGAAATAGAGCAGCGTTTCCTTTTCGAATCCGATGGCGAAGGTGACCGCATCGGACACCGTCTTTACTTGGTCCAGGGACGGAAGAGACTTGTTCCTGCCCAGGAAGAATTCCGATTCGACAATTGCCCGCAAATATTTCGATACCTCCTCCCACTCGGCGACGCCGGAGTCCTTCACCGATTCCTTGAGATCGGAGAACCTCTTTTCGTGTGACTTTTCCTTCTGGGCCAGCGTATCAAAAAGCTCTCTGAGCCCCTCGTTTTCCTTAAACTTCTCTGCCATCGTCGTGTAGAAGGCAAATCCGAGTTTCTCCGTCTGGACCGCCTGTTCAACAACTTCGGTAATAGAATACTTTTCCATTTTTCCTCCTTGTCTTGGTGTAGGCATCGGCATTATATTAAAACATTTACTTCATAAGATCGATAGCGGCCTGTATGTCGTCCACTGAAAGCGCGGGCGTACCGGTCAGATGATTCAGGATAATGAACCCTCCGCAGGGGCGCGAATCCGTCACGCCCTTCACAAAGTCGCAGCCGTCTTCGTAAAAAGGGCACGCAGTGCACATGCGCCCCACAAGCACTTTCTCATCAGAAGCCGCGAGCTTTTCGACACTTGCGGGAAATGGCAACTCTCTCCCCCTGCACTCAAGACTCTCGATCACGAGATAGCCCATGCAGGCAAGGTTCTCTTCCTTCGAGGCTTTATAATAGCGGCAGAACCTCCGGCAGAGCCTCTTTTGCAGCGATCTACCTTCCATCTTCGTCTTACTCATAATATCAAAAAAAGGGGCCTCCTGTATAATAAAATATGCGGTATTTCCTTGCTGAAAGCTGTGTCCTCAAGCACCTTGAAAGGCCTTCGGCATATGTCATTACCACTGACGAACCTTCTTGCCGGGTGTGCATCGGCAGAAGGATGCACATCCGAAAGAAGCAGGTTCATTGATTACTGCCTCAACGAGGGCATCCTGACCACCGAAATGGTTTCGGTCAAACGCCCGCCGCTTCTCAAATCCCCGGATCCTTCTCTCCGGTATCTGGAACTCCAGATAACGGAGAGGTGCAACTTAAGATGCGCGCACTGTTATATAGGCAACGGCTCCCACGAGCTTTCCGTTGCAACAGTCGAGAAGGTCCTGCGGGAGTTTGAATCCCTTCAGGGTTTGAGGGTTCTTATAACGGGCGGGGAACCGCTTCTGCACGGCAGGTTCGACGAGATCAACAGAATGCTTCCCGGTTTCTCAGTAAGAAAAGTCCTCTTTACCAATGGTACTCTGCTGAGCAGGGAGATCGTGGAAGGACTGAATGTCGACGAAGTCCAGATCAGTATCGACGGCCTCGAATCCGCCCATGACTCGCTCCGTGGCCGGGGGACATTCAGGGCTGCAATGGAAGCGATTAAGCTCTCCAAGGCTTCACGCATGAAGGTCTCTGTTTCGACGATGGTGCACGGAAAGAATCTGGGGGACTTCGACGAGATGGAAAATCTTTTCACCGAACTCGGGGTCTCTGACTGGACTGTGGATGTCCCCTGCATAACAGGAAGACTGGGAGATAATCCCGAATTTCAGGTAGCTCCTCAGGTGGCCGGGAAATATCTTCATTACGGCTTTGGCGGCGGAGTTCACGAAAGCCCGCCCGGCTTTGCCTGCGGTCTGCATCTGGCCTGTGTGTCGGCAGGCGGCCGGATCGCCAGGTGCACCTTTTATGCCGACAGGTCAGCCGGCACTGTTGAAGACGGTCTGAAAGAATGCTGGCGGCGGATCGTGCCCGTAAGGCTCAGCGAACTGGACTGCGACTGCCCCGAGATCGAATCCTGCAGGGGGGGATGCCGGTACAGGGCCGGACTTCTCGGAAACAGCAGGGGAAAGGACCTTTTCCGGTGCGCACTTTATGATATAATTGATAAGTAGATCGTTGCCTGAAGAAAGGTGGTGGACAGGATGATCATCAGAAAAGTCTCAAAAAAGACTGCAACAACCTGCAAGTGCAAGAGTTCCTGTTAAGCTGACGCGTTTAGTACAGCAGATCAAAGAGATCGCGAGGCCTAAAGGGAAGACCGCCTCAGGTCATATGGTGAAAGTTCGTAAGGTGTCGCTACAAGACATTTTTCGGCGCCCTTTCCGCGCTTTTCAGGGATTTTTATGTACCATCGGAGTCTCGCCGGTAAATGCATGTCTCTTCTTCTTGTCGGAGTCTGAACTATTACCGTAAAAAAATTCCCCCTTCTCTCCCGAAGGAAAGAAAGGGGAATCTGTCGCTTCTCTCCATCGTCTTTTCCTATGTCGGTACCATCCCGTAATTCAGATAGGTAAGCACTATGTCGTTGGGTTTCGGAAGGCCGGCGATCTTCCAGGCCTTGAGCGGATGTATGAACTTGTCATTCAGACATTCATGGCGCTGATGAACATGCAGACAGACCGAATTGAGGATCGGGAAATAGTTGTACTTTATGTAATAATCACGCAGGAACCTTATTATATCGAGGCGGTCCTGGGTGAGTTCTTCTATTCCCTCCCTTGAAGCCAGGGCTTTCGCCACGGTCTCATTCCAGTCGTCCATGTTGACGAGGTATCCCTCATCGTCAACGCTGATCTTCATGCCTGAATATTCTATGACCGGCATTTCATACCTCCTTCCCGGCAATCAGTCTGGACCCGGCAGCCGTCCAGTCGATGTTCTTAAAAAACGATGCGATGTAATCGGCCTTCTTCAGGCCATAATCGGTAATGAAGGCGTGTTCGAAAACGTCCATCACAAGTATGGGCCGGCAACCTGCGGGATGGGCCGTATCGTGCTCGTTTATCCAGAAGTTCAGCAGTCTGCCGCTCGCATCGTCCTGGTAGAGGACGACCCATCCGATGCCCCGCATTGACCCCGTGGCCTTGAAGTCCTTCTCCCATTCCTCGTAGCTCCCGAAATCACACTGCATCTGTTTTCCCAGGGGACCGTACTTGTCCAGCGGTCCGCCCTTGCCCCCGAGATTCTCGAAGTAATATTCATGGAGTCTCATGCCGTTGAATTCCCAGCCGAGCCTCCTCTTGATCTCCGCATATTCCGGTCCTCCCGTCTTGCCTTCCTTCAGTAACTGTTCAAGGGTCTCTATCTCCTTGTTCGTGTTCTTCACATATCCCTGATACAGGGTGAAATGGTTCTTGAGCAAAGTATCGCTGAATCCTTCCATGCCTATCAACTTGCTGTAATCCTTTTCGCCGTAAGGCATTACTATTACCTCCTCATGGACTGGTTATCTTCTCCGATGACACGGTCCGCTCGATATTCCGTTCCGAATGACGGCTGCCTGTTTAAATGCTATCATATTCCGGGATCTTGTCAATATTCCGGCCCTTCTCACCCTTTTTTCCCGACCTCGAACCCTCTTGCGGTCATGTCCGCAATAATTTCATCAAGATGGCCGCTTCCCCGCGTTTCGACCGTAAAGGCAACCCTTGTCTTCCCCAGCGGAGTCTCCACAGCCAGCCTGTCGTGGGAAACGCCCATGATGTTTCCCCTGTGCTCCGCGATTATCCCTGTAACGGAACTGAGTGTTCCCGGGACATCTTCCACAGTGACCTCAAAAACACCTATCCGGCCGCTTTTTACGAGACCTTTCCTGATGATTCTGTCGATAAGTGTGAAATCGATGTTACCGCCGCTCACCACCAGCACAACCTTCTTCCCCCTGTATCTCAGGGGGTCCTGCAACAGTGCCGAAAGCGGTGCCGCCCCCGCTCCCTCCACCACCAGTTTCTTCCTCTCAAGGAAAAGAAGAATTGCCATTGCTATGGAATCCTCGTCCACAAGGACCATTTCATCCACATAACGCCGAATGACCTCAAAGGTCTTTTCCCCGACCTTTCCTACGGCTATCCCGTCTGCAAGAGTCGAGAGGGGCGGACTTGTCGAAATCTTACCCTCCGTGAAGGAAAGATAAGCCGAAACAGCGGCTCTGGCCTGAACTCCTATGATCCTGGTTCCGGGGGACAGGGACTTCAATGCCAGGGAAACACCGGCAATAAGCCCCCCTCCGCCGACGGGGATAAACAAGATGTCCGGCCCTTTCATATCTTCCGCAATCTCGATGCCGACAGTCCCCTGACCGGCCATTATTTCATCGTCGTCAAAGGCGTGAATAAACGAACGGTCGCTCCGGGAGAGAGCATAGTCGAGCGCCTCGTCGAAGCTGCTTCCATGAAGAACCACCTCCGCTCCATAGCCTTTCGAGGCCTCCTGCTTCACTATCGGGGCTGTCGTCGGCATCACTATGACAGCGTCCTTGCCCAGTTTGCCCGCAGCGAAGGCGACCCCCTGGGCATGATTGCCCATGGACGCAGCAATCACCTTGTTCTCCTGCATGCCCAGCATCTTGTTTACAGCCCCTCTCACCTTGAACGAACCTGTCTTCTGCAGGCTCTCGACCTTGAGATAAACCTCGGCACCGGTCAACCGGCTGAAAGAATTGGAGTAGATCAGGGGCGTCTTGTGCACAAAGGGACGGACCCTGCCCATGGCATCACGTATGTCATCCAGGCTAATCATATATCCACCCGTCCTTTCCATCCCGAATTGCGGGGACACCGTCATCAGAAGCCCCTGCCATTTACCATTCTACCAGTTTTCTGTCCCCGCCATTAACCTGTTTTAACTTACAGTTGCACAAAATCTGTAAGAAGACGACGGGTATCCAGAAAAAGGTTTGTAATTTTGAGCGGCTCCGCAATTTACGCAAGATGGCACGTTTCTTTCATGTAATTCTGGCGTGTCTTCATGTCAATAGTCTCTGCATATGAAGATCCTGATTCGCCCGAAGGCCTGTCAGAAGCACTTCGGCAAGCGCACGCCGGTCTTCAGGCAGAGTCGTTGCGATCATCTGGAAGTCTCAGTTTATGCTACGTTATTGTATGTCTTACAATATTGTATCAAAGCCATATCCTCCTGGATTTCAAGCAGAATGGCCGGGAAGACAGCCAATAAGCTACATTTTTGTAGGATATTACTCTCCGTCAGGTGCGTCCATCTCCGCACAATTCAACCATTTGCCACTCTGGCATGTTTCTCGCTAGCTTTTTCTTACTCATTATTCCAGATTTTTCCGGAGGAGCCTGATGAACAAAAAGATGATTCGCCCGGCCATATTGTCTGCTATATTTGCCGTATTCCTCACCCCCCTTACAGCCTATGCTCAAGGCACGGGAAAGATAGACTCTGGCGATACCGCTTTTGTTCTCATTTCGGCTGCTCTGGTGCTGCTCATGACCCCGGGCCTTGCCATGTTTTACGGCGGGATGGTGAGGAGGAAAAATGTTCTGGGCACGATCATGCACAGTTTCGTTGCCATAGCGCTCGTGAGCATACAGTGGATCGTTGTCGGCTACAGCCTCGCCTTCGGTCCGGACATACACGGGATAATCGGCAACCTCGACTGGGCATGGCTCAACGGGGTAGGGATAGCGCCAAATCCCACTTATGCCCCAACGATTCCTCACATGGCCTTTATGATCTATCAGGCGATGTTCGCCGTCATAACGCCGGCACTCATCAGCGGTGCAATCGCCGAGAGAATGAAATTTTCTTCTTATCTAATCTTCACTCTCCTCTGGACAACGGTCGTCTATGACCCAGTCGCGCACTGGGTCTGGGGCGCGGGAGGATGGCTGAAGGAGCTCGGCACGCTCGATTTTGCCGGCGGTATCGTCGTCCATCTCACCTCCGGGATCTCCGCACTCGCAGCAGCTCTCCTTATAGGGAAGAGGAAGAACTATCTGCACGAACAGATGCCGCCCCACAATCTCCCGATGACGGTTCTTGGAGCAGGCCTTCTTTGGTTCGGCTGGTTCGGGTTCAACGCCGGCAGCGCCCTCTCGGCGGGCGGACTCAGTGTGATGGCTTTCGTTGCGACGCATGCTGCTGCTGTGGCGGCAACTATGACATGGGTGCTAATAGAATGGGTCCACAGGGGAAAACCGACCATGTTCGGGGCCGCTACCGGCGCGATCGCCGGGCTTGCCACGATCACTCCGGCCTCGGGCTTCGTAAGTCCCGTGTCGGCCCTTGTCATCGGACTCCTTGCCGGCGCTGTCTGCTACCTGTCCCTGAACATAAAGGGCAAGCTTGGATATGACGATTCGCTGGACGCCTTCGGTGTACACGGCGTGGGAGGCATACTTGGTACGCTGGCTGCCGGATTCCTGGCGGAGAAGGTGATTAATCCTTCGGGCGCCAACGGCCTGTTCTTCGGCAACGTACACCAGTTGTTTGTGCAGGGAGAAGCGGTACTTGTCGGTATTGCCTACTCATTTACCGTAACGCTCGTCCTGCTGAAGCTGATCGATATGACGATGGGTATCCGTGTATCGGAGGAGGAGGAAGTCCTCGGCCTGGACCTGACCCAGCACGAAGAAAGCGGGTACACGCTGTAAAGCGGGGGCATATAATCTCTCGCCCCGACGCGGGCTGTCAAGGTCAGAGGCCCGTGAGATCAGGCCATACCGAGAATCTCTCTCGTCATCCGTTCGGCGGTCTCGAAGACGGCCTTCTTTCCTTCCTCCGTCCTGGCCTCGATATAAAACCTGACTTTCGGCTCTGTTCCCGAAGGCCGTATCATGAGCCATGAGCCGTCGTCGAATATAAGCTTGGTCCCGTCAACGGTGATCACCTCACTGACAGTCCTCTCGCTTTCTCCTATTTTCAGCACCGTTCCTTCAGGATATTTTTCACTGAGGACGGCAAGCTTATCCGCCAGCTGTTTCCCGGCCAAAAACGGAGGGACCGCTATTCCCGACCGCTCGGGGTAGAAATGCCCGAATTCATCCATGATTTCCCTCAGGTACTCGCTCAGATTCTTTTCCGTAACGGACATCATCTCCAGCGCGAGGAGAAGACCGAATATTGCGTCCTTTTCGAGCGTATGGTTATAGGCCGATATTCCGTCCGATTCCTCGAAGACCACGATGGCCCGCTCAGCGGCATCTCTTACCATGTAGGGCCTGAAGTATTTGAAGCCGACCTTTGTCTCTCTAACCCTTATCCCCAGCTTGCCGGCAACAGCATTGACCAGATTACTCGTTCCGACCGACTTTGCGACAATCCCCTTGATGCCTTTATGCACATGCAAAAAATGCAGCGCCATGGCACCGAAGTAATTCATGGGAATCTGCATGGCGCCGTCTGAAAACCTGACCCTGTCTCCGTCGGGGTCCATGATCACGCCAAGCTTGAGGCGCGCCCCGCTTGCCCTCAGCTCAGCGTCGACGCCGGCCATATTTTTTTCCGACGGCTCCGGCGCAATGCCGCCGAAAAGAACGTTATCTTCCGTTCTAAGATATCTGATATTCCCGTTGTCTCCGAGGATCCTCTGGACCCGCCCCCGGGTCGAACCGTGAACATTGTCAACACAGATGAAACAGTCCGCCCCGCGCACGAACTCACAGATCCTGCCGATATCCAGAGTTTTTCTTCCTTTAACGTAATCGATGTAAAGGGATGTCAGGTCCGTTCTGACGACTTTCTGAGGCGGCACAGGCATCAACAGTAAACCCGCCCCCATCATGCGGTTCGAAATTTCCTCTATCTTTGTCGTGATTTCGGAACCGGCAGGGCCGCCGTCTGAAGGATTGAACTTGAATCCGGCGTAGTTCGCCGGATTGTGAGACGGGGTAAGGTTGATGGAGCATGCCGCCTTCAGCATCTCTATCCCGGCGGAGAATTCGGGTGTAGGGGCTTCCCCGGCATACCAGGTCTTTATTCCAGCCTGCTCCAGTAACCCCAAAACTTCCATTGAAAATTCGTTGCCGAGAAACCGGTTGTCATGTCCGACAATGACTCCGCGCTCCCTTATCTCGTCGAAACCGGAAACACCCATGGCCTCAATGACAGACCTGTCGTTACTCCTGAGCATCTCGATAATTGCCGCCGCCACAATCCGTACGTTATTGAAAGTGTAATCAGTGCCCATCTCTCCCCGCCAGCCTGAGGTACCAAAAACGATTCTGGCCGGCGCAGTGTTTTCGCGCGAAAAATTTTCAATGACGCACAGCAGTCCCCTGTTGAGCGCCACATCCGAGAGTATAGCTTTCCAGCAGTCGGCAGCATTTGCAAATTGACGGGCCATTTTCCCTCCACGTTCTCAATTTTTCTTCTTATTTTATCACATGGGAACGCACTAACAAGCCGCACGAAAGCCTGTCCGGGCAGGGCGGCTCATCGAAACCGCAGACGTTTCAAACCATCGCACAGTCTGGCTTCATGTTACAATTAGTATACTTTACGTTTGCAATGCATTTGAATGACGGCACCAGGTCAATGAAAGGCGAAAAAGAAAAGCGTATACTTATCGGGGTAAATGATTCGGAGGACGCGGAAAGGGCGGTAAAATACGTGGCTGACCTCCTGGGAGGTCTCCCGGATTTCTCCGTCACTCTTCTCCATATAGTCCCCGCTCCCCCCGAAGACTATTTCTTCAGCGACGAAGACCTCGGGAAATGGGTCGCCGAACACAGGACGGCAGCGATAGTCAAAATGGAGAATTACCGGCGCGTCCTCGTCCGCTCCGGTTTTCCGGAAGACAAAGTGGCGGTCATAATCGAAACGCGGTACTGCCCCTCCGTTGCTGAGTGCATCCTCGACGTGAAGCAAAAGACGGACTGCTCCACGATAGTCATCGGCCACAAGAATTTATCCAGGAAGCAGGAATTTCTTTTCGGAAGCACATCGGACAGGCTGGTTCATGCGGAAAGAAGCTGCACCGTATGGCTGGTCGAGTGACATCCTTCTAAGAAGACCCGGGGATATGATAGAATAGGGGACT
>JARRRD010000085.1:0-10652 GCA_037381085.1 Candidatus Sulfobium sp. | reverse complement strand
TCCGCCAAATGAAGGCAGAAAACCGGAACCTCTGGTCAGTCGAAGATATCCGATAAGATAACCCGGGAACCCGCCCAATATTGTACCGCTATAACATTCACCGTTGCTTACTAACCGACGGTATTCAAATCGTTCAAGATACGAAACAGGCATGGCATTTATGTTGTCCATGATTGTCTTTGGCACCGGCGCCTGAAATTTGTCATATAAGTAATGCAGTCCTTCCTTTACTTGAAGAGAGACCATATATTTCTTCGCTTGACTGATTATCCTGGTCCAGTCTATGTCCAGATTATTAGATTGAATGATGGTCATGGCATCTGCAATCCAGCGAATAGGCGGCTCCGGGTTCCACTTTATTCCATGAACGATCACATGGAAAAGCATATCGGTTGGATCCAGCGCATTAGAAGGGACGCCCTGTATTTTAATTGGCACCGCCTTGCTCCAAAAATCAGAGGCGGGGTCCACCCTCGTCGATTCCATCATGATGTTCCAATGTAAGTCCACTTCAGTCCCTGATTCTCCAATAAACTGCTGAGAGTGCCGATACTGCATAGTGACGTCCAGTGACTCGTAAGCCGTCGGAGACCAACCTGCCCTTTTCAGTGCGTCAGCTGTCAACACAGCTTGAGAAGCTGGGACGAGAATATCAATATCAGACATCGGCCGAACACCATAGTTCCTGTAATGAAGTACCGCCAACGGTATTCCTTTGAGCACAATTGTTTGGATGCCTTCGTTGTGCAAATAATCTATGATCTTGCTTGCTTCGAAAAATAATCTTTGGTTTTCATACCATGCCTTGAGATAGATCCCCTTGAGTTTACCCATTAAGGGATCCTTCACCTGAAGCCGTCTTAAATTCACATATAGGAGAGGGAGCAAACGAAATGATCCATTGTCGAGATGGCCTTCCCAGTCGGTATCGCTTTGCCATTCTTTCCACGCTTCAACCGCGTCCGTCCCTTTGAGGAGAGCTGCGCGCAAGAGTAACTCCTGATCTTTTGTCGCAAATGGGGGATCTTCAGGGATTTGCATCGATGTTCTCGTCAGGACCATCGCAGCCCACATGTTCTGCGATATTATCATCCGTAAGGGAAAGAAAAACCATTTTCTTATTAAGAAGAAATTATTTGCGACCTAAGCTGCGAAGGTATTTCTTTTTGCGTTACTGTCGAAAAAGTTAAAAAGGAAGTCAAGACCGTACTATTTATTCTCCAGGTCTGCCTTGTTTGTCGGCCATCCGGCTTCTTCATCAACATCATGGATCGGGTCCAATAACAGCAAGTCTTGCATATCACTATATTTGTTCAGAACTGGAGCAGCAAAAATTTGTTTATCCCCACTTACTTCGTGTTCTCTCTCTTCAGCAGGCAACCGGAGGTCCGGGTTGGTGTCTGTTTTCCCGGGAACGGTGAGACCTTCCTGACAAAGTTCGAATACGAACTGGTTCACTGCTTCGTCCACATCTGTTCCGTTGCTGGCATAATCGCATTTCACTTTTTCAACGATTTCATGTACCGGTGCGCCGCTCTCAATAAATCCCCAAATTTGAGCGCCCACCCCTAACAGGCTGTAATAGTTACCGTTGTCGAGGTTCAATATCACTGTTTCCTCATCGATCGTTTCATGAACTATTTTCGGTGCATTAATTCTCAGATAACCATTCACATTCATTTTGACCTCCAACGTTAAGAATTTCAGGCTTCACCTTTTACAAGAATCCTTGTAACATGCAATACTGAAACAAGCTGTGCCCAGACAAAGCTTCGCTGCCTGACTCACACGGCAGGAGACAAACCTTGACTTCTCGATAAACATTCGCATCGAGGGAAAACTACCCCATCATAATCGGCAGCAACATTTATGCCATCGATAAGACATCCAAAGCAGTCGTTTCAGATATTGCATTGAATTTGTTACTTTTTTTGTTTGCATCAATGCTAGTTAATAACTGAAACTCACCTTCAGCGGTATACTTAACATAAAAAAAGATAATTTAGCGGAGACACTAGAGCCCGAAAAGGGGCCACTGATTGTTTGAATTTGTTTCTTTTGGATACAGAACGCTGTACCCCTTTTGTAACTTTCAGCAACGGATTTCCCCCATGCCCCGTCATTATAGCAAAAATTGAGAAAAATAGAGGCTTACAACGGAAATAAGTTCTTATAATTAGGAGCTTACGGATTCAATAACAAAATGCCATTCTTTGAGTCATATCCAGAACTCCTGTCCTCTCTCGGGCACGTGCGTCTTATAATGAAACCGATCATTTATCAGGGTCTGGAAATCCAGCGAAGCCTGCTCTTCGCCGTGGACGATGAAGATCTCGGGCCTGCCTGTGAATCTGGATATCCAGTCGACAAGTTCCCGCTGGTCGGCGTGGGCCGAAAATCCGCCCAGCGTGTGGATACCCGCCCTCACCACTATCTTTTCTCCGAACAGTTCAACCGATTTGGCGCCGTCGACAATCTCCCTCCCCAGCGTCCCTTCCGCCTGATAACCCACAAATACAACGCTGCACTCGCTTCTCCAGAGGTTGTGCTTGAGATGGTGACGGATCCTGCCCCCTTCACACATGCCCGAACTGGCGATAATGATTGCACCTTTTTTGATTTTGTTCAGCGTCATGGAATCTTCAACGCTCTTTGTGAAACGGATCCGCATACCTTCCGTGCTCTCCGTGTTGAAGAGACGCTTCGCCTCCTCGTCAAATAACTCCTCATGGGCCTCGTATACACGCGTGATGCCTTCGGCAAGCGGGCTGTCTATGAACACGTCGATCCTGTAAAGTCTCTTTTCCCTTACCAGCTTGTTAAGTACGAAGAGGATGTCCTGGGTCCTACCGAGGGCAAAAGAAGGTATAATGACGTTCCCCCCTCTTCTGAATGTAGTCTTGACGACATCGACAAGTTCGTCAACGGAGCTTTCCATGCTCTTATGGTTCCTGTTGCCGTACGTCGATTCGACCGTGAGGTAATTGGTCTCCCGCACGAAGGCGGGATCATTGACAATAGGGTTGTCCTTCTTCCCTATATCGCCGGAAAAGACGATCTTTCTCTCCTCGGCGCCGCCGTCGCGGTACCACAGCTCGAGCACAGATGAACCGAGGATGTGGCCGGCATTCACGAACCTGAAGCGGACTCCCTCGCAGAGCGTCTCGACCCTGTCATATTCCTTGCGCTCGAAAAGTGGCAACACAGTATCGACGTCGGCCGATGTATATAAGGGCTCCGCCAGTTCTCCACCCGACCGCAGGGCCCTTTTGTTGTGCCACTCCGTATCCGATTCCTGGATATGGGCCGAGTCGTAAAGGATCAACTGGGCGATGTCCGACGCCACCCCCGTCATGATAATCCTCCCCTTGAAACCCTCCATTACGAGCCTCGGAACCAGGCCGACGTGGTCAAGGTGTGAATGTGTCAGGAAGAGACAGTCCACGCTGCCTGGATCGAACTCGAATTTCCTCTTGTTTATCTCGTCGGCTCCATGCCCCTGATACATCCCGCACTCCACAAGAATCCTGTGTTCTCCCGTAAGATAGAAACAGGAGCCTGTCACCGTCCTCGTACCGCCAAGAAATCTTATCTTCACTCAGCCTCCCTTTTTATTCCTTTGTGGGGCATCTTCATTTCATGCGTGCCGCATGAGTATTTCCCTTTGATTCTCATCTTGTCAAGGGGAAGAGGTGCCGGGAAAAAAGAACCCCGCCGGGGGCGGGGTTCCTGACACGTCAGCCGTGATGTTCCGCACCGTTAAGGGCGCGGGGCCTGTTGCTATATCTTGAACATAAGCTGCAGCCTGAGGAATGTGCCGTTGTCAGCATGATCGGCGTAAAAGCTTTCCGGCACAAAATATTCCAGTTGCGCCATTCCGCTGACCTTTTTGGAGAAGGCGTGGGTGAGGATCATGGTCGGCAGATGTCCCCTGACCTTCCCGTTGTTCGAAAACATCGTGGTGAAGGGGCTGTCCGTATGCTCAGGCGCCGTAAGATACTGGTACGATACCACCAGTTTGGTGGCCGGGTCGAAGGTCATATTGAATTTTGCCTCATACAGGTTGAGGTTGGTCCAGTAACCCGGAAGGGCTCCGCCGTAATTGAGCGTCTCATAAACATAGGTATAGATCATGAGTTCGTTCCACTCCGGCGCCCTCGAAAACAGCGGGTCCCATGCCTCGTTCGTCGACTTGCTGTCGGGATTGTCGCCCGACAGGTATACATAACCTATGCTGAATCCCGGCTTCAGTGCGATGTCACTGTACTGACGATCCACGAAGATGTAGCCGCCGTTGGCCCTCCTCTTGTTCCACGGTCCTCCGTTGTCATAGGTCCCCCACTCGTGGGCATACTGCCCTCTTATTTTCCATGTACCGAGGGAAACCACAACCCTGGCACCGATGGCATTAATGTCGAGATCGGGAATGTCCTTAAGCCCCTTAAAGCCCTTCTCCGTCTTGTACATGTAATAAGGTTCCACTATTAGGTTATCACTGATCTTGCCGTGACCGTAGGCAACAAATCCCTGCTCGTTCGAAATGTTCAGCTGCCTTTTATTGGCTGCATATATCGACGGAGCATAGATATCATAAGCGGGATCGGTGATATAGATCACATCCATCCAGTTATTCTGACCCAGATGGACCCTCGCCTTCGCCGCGTTGAAATAGAAAGTCCGCGAACCGTCTGCCGGGGTGCCGTCCAGGATCAGGAAATAGTCACCGTAGCCCGTAGGACCGATAAAATCCTGCCGCCCTATCTTGACATCAACAGGGAGGCCGAAGACATTCTTCGACTGGAAGTTGAGGTTATCGACAATAATCTCGTCTTCTTCCACCTTCTTGCCGGTCTCTCCTCTGTAAGGACCGAGCTGATACTTGGGTTCACTGGTAAGCCTTAGGTAAATATCGTTGTCAGGGTTAAGTTTCAGATTGCCCCAGACGTTGAATCTGAAGCGGAAGAAATTCCTGTCTTTCTGCGTAATAGTCCCCAGATCGACAATATTTTGCCATGACTCGTACCTCAGTCTGACGACCGCCCCGGCGGTGAAATCACTTTCAGCGGCAGGTGCGGCCGATACATAGGCAATACAGCTCAAAAGCAGCGCCAGAAAAACTGCAGTAATCCTTTTCATTCTTACTCCTCCTTTCAATTTTTTTCTAATCTGAGGCAAAAAATTAATGGCGACATAATCAAGAGACTGCAAACCGTGCAAACTGCTTATCGCTGGATGAAAGCCTGTTAGCCGAGGTGTGAAATATTAATTTCACCGGGCCGTCAATGTCAAGGGTTTTGTTACGGTTGTGTTTCCTTGCCTTACCATTTTCTGTTTGTGATGCCACGGCGATGCTCAGTTTTCGGGAGTAATAATATGCAGCAAGAAAGTTCGTGGACGGTCCGGAATCCTTCGTTCCGGGCCTTTTGCCCTTTCCACTGGTAATTACCTATAATAATTACCGTTATGAAGGGCATCGTCGACTTCCATACCCACGCCTTTCCCGATGAACTTGCAGATCGGGCCATGAAGTTACTCACGGAGGAAGGAGGCGTCAAGCCCCACCTCGACGGGAAGATCTCGTCCCTTCTTCGCTCCATGGACGCCTGCGGCATCGAAAAGAGCATCGTTTGTTCGATCGCTACGAAACCCGCGCAATTCGACCCGATCCTCTCGTGGTGCAGGAAGATAAGGTCCGGGCGGATCATCCCGTTCCCTTCCCTGCATCCGCAGGACCCTCAATTTTCCGAGAGGATATCGGAAATAAAAAAAGAGGGGTTTAAGGGGATTAAGTTCCATCCCTATTACCAGGATTTCCGGATCGACGACGAGAGGCTCTTTCCCATCTATGAAAGGGTCTCACGCGAAAACCTGATCGTCCTGATGCATACCGGCTTTGACTTCGCCTTTGAACGGATAAGAAGGGCCGACCCTGCAAAGATCGTCAGGGTCGTAGAGAATTTCCCTGGTCTCAAGATCATGACGTCCCACCTGGGGGCGTGGGACGATTGGGACGAAGTGGAAAGGCATATGGCCGGCAGGAAGATCTTCATGGAAATATCCTTTTCCCTGGAATATCTCAGTCCCGGGGCGGTAAAGAGAATCATCGCGACGCATCCGGCCGACCATATCTTCTTCGGGACGGATTCGCCCTGGGCCGACCAGGGGAAGACACTGGAACTGCTCAAAGGGCTCAACCTGGGGCAGGAGTTGGAAACCCTTATCCTCCGGGACAACGCGCTGAGGCTTCTGGACTCGGTCTGACCGCCGGTCTGACACCTTGTTTTCTTCCGAGAATTCAGGGGGTTAAGTTGAAAATAACGTCTTGGTGTGATAACCTAGATTTCCTGTTTTGCTTATGGCCATGAAAAAGTTGAATCCGGTTGGTACAAAAGACGGAATATTGCTTTCGGGAAACGAGGCGGTAGCGCTCGGAGCTTACGAGGCCGGCGTAAAGGTCGCGTCTGCTTATCCCGGGACGCCTTCGACGGAAATACTCGAAACACTCTGTACTTACGAGGGGATCTATTCAGAGTGGGCGCCGAACGAGAAAGTAGCCCTGGAGGTGGCCCTAGGTGCCTGCTTCGCCGGAGTGAGGGCACTGGCAACGATGAAGCATGTCGGCCTGAACGTTGCAGCCGATCCGCTGTTTACGTCGGCCTACACGGGAGTGCGCGGCGGCCTTGTCATTGTGACTGCCGACGACCCGGAGATGCACAGTTCCCAGAACGAACAGGACAACAGAAATTACGCCTTTGCCGCCAAGGTGCCCATGCTCGAACCTTCCGACCCCGCCGAAGCGAAGGAGTTCGTCAAGATCGCCTACACCCTTAGCGAGGAGTTCGACACCCCTGTCCTTCTGAGGACTACTACACGCATCGCCCACGTCAAGGGGATCGTCACCACCGGTGCGGTCATCCCCGCCGCGGTGACACCCGGGATAGAAAAGATACCGCAGAAATTCGTCATGCTTCCGGCCCACGCAAGAAAGAGGCGGCAGGAACTGGAAAAGAGGATGGGCATCCTTCGGGAGTTCGCCGAGACATTTCCCGAAAACAGGATAGAATGGGGGGACAGGAAAAAGGGCTTCATAACATCCGGGGTCTCCTATCTCTATGTGAAAGAGGCATTCCCCGGGGCCTCGGTGCTCAAACTGGGTATGGCATACCCGTTCCCCGAACGACTGATCACAAGCTTTGCATCGGAAGTGGAAGAACTCTTCATCGTGGAAGAGCTCGACCCTTTTATCGAGCTTCACGTAAAGGCCATGGGGGTAAAATGCCGGGGGAAAGAGGTCATCCCTTCAACAGGAGAACTCAATTCGCGCATAGTGAGAAATGCCGTCTCCGGAGATGGGCAGGAGCTCCCTTTCGAACCGGTGCAGATACCCATGAGGCCGCCGAACCTCTGTCCCGGCTGTCCGCACAGGGGGATCTTTTACGCGATATCGAAGCTCGGTGTCTTTGTGGCGGGCGACATAGGGTGTTACACACTTGCAGCCCTCAAGCCCCTTTCTTCAATGGATTCCTGCGTCTGCATGGGGGCAAGCATCGGTACCGCCTTCGGGATGGAAAAAGCCCTGGGGAAAGACGCCCTGGGAAAGATCGTGGCTGTCATAGGCGACTCGACATTCATGCACTCTGGAATTACCGGTCTCATCGATGTCGTTTACAACAGGGGATTTACGACTGTCGTCGTCCTTGACAACAGGACCACGGGAATGACCGGTCATCAGCCCAACCCTTCCACGGGAGTGACGATAAGCGGCGATTACACCACCGCCGTGGATATCGAGGCCCTTTGCAGGGGGATAGGGGTAAAAAACGTCCGGACCGTGAACCCTCATGACATCCCGGCCACGCTCAAGGTCCTCAAAGAGGAAGTAAACCGCCAAAGGGAAAATGCACTGGGTGCAAGACGTGTCTCAAGCTCGGCTGCCCCGCGATCGAATGGGTCTCGCTGACAGAGGAGGAGGCCGCTTCAATGGGCTACAAACCGAAGCAGAAGGGACACGCCAGAATAAATGCAGTCATGTGCGACGGCTGCGGCCAGTGTGCTCCTCTCTGCAAGTTCAAGGCTATCGTCCTTGAGAAAAAGGAACGGAAGAATAAATGAAGGCAAGCGGAAGCGTCCTGCTCTGCGGTGTCGGCGGCCAGGGAATTCTCCTGGCCAGTGAGATAACCTCCTATGCATTGCTGGGGGCCGGCTTCGACGTCAAGAAGAGCGAAGTCCACGGGATGGCCCAGCGCGGAGGCTCGGTCGTGGCCCACCTCCGATACGGTGAGAAGGTCTATTCGCCGCTGATCGAGGCCGGCACGGCCGGCATCGAGGTGGCCTTCGAGATGCTCGAGGCGCTGCGGTATCTTACCTTTCTGAACAGACAGAGCCGCGTGATTCTGAACACCCAGAGGATACTGCCTGCCCCCGTTGCCTCGGGTTCCGAGAAATACCCCGACGATGTCCTCGATCAACTCCGGGAGAGAGGTTTGTCGGTTTTCCCTGTCGATGCCTTTGAGACCGCGCGGTCGCTGGGTGAAAACCGGGCGGTAAACATGGTCCTTGTGGGGGCTCTTTCGGTATTCCTGCCTGTCGACGAAGGTATCTTCTTGGAAGTGATCGGGAAGCGTGTCCCTCAAAAGTTCCGCAAGGTAAACAGAGAGGCCTTCCTGCAGGGCAAAGAAATTGTAAAGACGATCCAGGAGGTGGAGAAGTAATGATATGGAACGAGGAATTTGAAACGCTCCCCCGCGAGGCGCTGGAAGCCCTTCAGCTGAAGAGACTGAAGGCACTCGTCGAAAGAGTTTACGCTGCGGTGCCGTATTACCGCCGGAAGATGGACGATAATGGCGTTAAGCCTTCGGACATAAAGAAGCTCGGCGATCTCGCCAGGCTGCCCTTTACGACTAAAGAGGACCTGAGGCTTAACTATCCCTTCGGCCTCTTTGCCGTGCCTTTTGAGAGGGTGGTCAGGATACATGCCTCTTCAGGCACGACGGGCAAACCCACTGTTGTAGGATACACAAAAGGGGACATAGACACCTGGGCTGAACTGATGGCCCGCACACTCACGTGCGGCGGTGCCCACGAGGGCGACGTGGTGCACAATGCTTACGGATACGGTCTTTTCACGGGGGGACTGGGCGCACATTACGGAGCGGAGAGACTCGGCGCCGCTGTAATCCCCATATCGGGGGGAAATTCAAAGAGGCAGATCATGATCATGCAGGATTTCGGCTCCACAGTGTTGATGTGCACCCCCTCCTATGCGCTCAACCTCGCCGACGTCATGAAGGAGATGGGCGTCGATCCATCGTCCCTGAAACTCCGGGTCGGTCTCTTCGGGGCGGAACCATGGAGCGAGAACATGAGGGAAGAGATCGAAAAGAAGCTGAAAATAAGCGCCATTGACATCTACGGCCTGAGCGAGGTGATGGGACCGGGCGTGGCGAGTGAATGCATCGAGGAGAAGAGAGGCCTGCATGTATTCGTAGACTTCTTCATCCCCGAGATTATCGACCCCGTTACAGGAAAACCCCGTCCTCACGGTGAGGCCGGGGAACTTGTCTTCACGACAATCACAAAAGAGGCCTTTCCCGTGATACGATACCGGACAAAGGACATTTCGAAGCTCATCACCGAGCCGTGCAGGTGCGGCAGAACATTCCACAGGATGCAGAGGATCACCGGCAGGTCCGACGACATGCTTATCATCAGGGGTGTAAATGTCTTCCCGTCCCAGATAGAGCACGTACTCATGAGCATCGAGGGAGTGGAGCCTCATTACCAGATCATCGTCGACAGGGAAGGAGCCCTCGACGTGGTCGAAGTGCAGGTGGAGGTGAGCGAGGACATATTCTCCGACGAGGTCAAGGTGCTCGAAAGACTGTCCAGGAGAATAGAGCGTGAGATAAAGGACCTCCTCGGGATCACCTGCAAGATCAAACTCGTCGAACCCAAGACGATACAGAGGAGCGAAGGCAAGGCGAAGAGGGTAATCGACAACAGGAAGATATAAGAAAGCTATTAGCTCTAAGCCATTAGCAATTAGCTAACTCGCGTTGCCTTCTGGGAAGCGGGAAAGATTCCGGACAGGCAGGCCGGAATGACAAATAGCCCCTGTATGTGGCTTTCGTACTGATTGTCATAATAGTCGTAAGAAGATCATGTTTTCCGTCTCTGGCTTATGGCTAAGAGCTGACAGCTAAAAGTTGTTTTAAAGGAGGTTACAATGAAAGTTGAGCAGATATCGGTCTTCCTTGAGAACAAGTCCGGCAGGCTGGCGGAGGTGGCGGAAGTTCTGGCCGGCGCTGACGTAAACATACGAGCCCTCTCCCTGGCCGATACTACCGACTTCGGAATCCTGAGGCTCATCGTAAACGACACCGAAAAAGCAAAAAAGGTCCTCAGGGACACCGGCTTCACAGTCGGGAAGACGGAAGTCCTGGCGGTGGAGGTTTCCGACAGGCCGGGGGGCCTTGCAAAAATCCTCAATGTGATGAAAGACAACGGCATCAACGTGGAATACATGTATGCCTTCGTGCAGAAGAGCGGCGGCAATGCGATCATCATCTTCCGCTTCGACGAACTCGACAAGGCGATCGAAACCCTGCAGAAGGCGGGAATACGCATCCTGAAAGGAGAGGATGTCTACGCGC
>JARRRD010000084.1:0-8291 GCA_037381085.1 Candidatus Sulfobium sp. | reverse complement strand
TACAAAACGATTGAGGCATGGAGGATGAGACCGATCGAGGGAGATCATCCCTACGTGTATCTGGATGGAATCTCTCTTAAACGCAGTTGGGGAGGAGAGGTAAAGAATGTATCGGTCCTGGTTGCATTCGGAGTGAATCAGGAGGGCTATCGAGAGATCCTGGGGGTAGCCGAAGGGGCCAAAGAGGATAAGGCGAGCTGGAGTGCTTTTTTGAGATACCTCAAGGAAAGAGGGCTTAAGGGAGTAGAACTGTTCGTATCGGATAAATGCCTCGGGCTTGTAGAAAGCCTGGGAGAGTTCTATCCCAAAGCATCGTGGCAAAGGTGTGTAGTTCATTTTTACCGGAACGTCTTTACGGTTGTCCCCAAAGGGAAAGTGAAAGAAGTGGCAGCGATGCTCAAGGCTATCCATGCCCAAGAAGACAAGAAAGAGGCCATGAGGAAGGCAGCCATAGTTGTAAAGAAGCTCCAGAGTATGAAGTTAGGCCGAGCCGCGGACATCGTGAAAGAGGGAATCTCCGAAACTGCAAGCTACTATGCCTTCCCACGAGAGCACTGGAGGAGAATAAGAACAAATAATCCTCTTGAGCGGATCATGAAAGAGATCAGGCGGCGAACACGGGTAGTCGGGTCCTTTCCCGATGGCAACTCGGCCCTGATGCTGGTGGCTGCCCGGCTCCGACATATCGCCGGAACCAAATGGGGTCTGAAGCAATATTTAAAAATGGATCGACTTGAGGAGGACCTCAAAGAAATCGCGGCCTAAAGGGAAAACTGGATTCAGGTCACCTGATGAAAGTGCGAAAGATTCTTGACACTATCGACAGAAAAGAGGCTCGAAAACGTTCTTCGATTAGAGACTTTTTTGACGCTCTGCTCCAAGGAGATGAAACTGCGTGGACATTATACGCGGCTGTCGAGGGTGATTCAATTTTCTTGTATATCTCTCCTGAAGAGCTGGCTTCCTCAATCCTTTCGGCCCCCTCCAGCGGGTTAACTTCATTGTTTGAGCTTCTTGGGCACAGATATCTCAGGATTAGTAATGCACGTGATTTTCATAACAATGAAATAGAAGCACTGACACTTATAAAGAATACAATAGAGAAAGTCAATAATCTGAATGATAAGCCGCTCCGCAAATTTCTCTTGAGAGATTTGGTAGCACAGTTAGAAAAAGTTATAGTTCACCTCGGAAAAGTAGAATGATCTTTTGGCACCTTCAAGAAAGATTTGTTGAAGCAATGTTTCCATCAGAAGTCCTTATCAGTCGATAACGACTAGTTGTGCGGAGTAGTCGGTGTTAACGAGGTCGTGGGCAGCCTGAAATTCAGGCCGGAGAGCCCGCATAGTTCGGGACAAAGCCGACGCCCCCGTTCGAAAGCCTTGTCCTCTATTGAATGCCAAAAGTAATGAACACCATTTGCCGAATCGTGGGCCCTCTAAATCGATAGAAGGCGGCCTGCTGGGCTGGCGATAGTGATGCGATTGTTTCAGGACAAAATCTTTTTCAGTTTCGCCGTGGCGAAACTGCGGGGTAATCAGTCATACTTCGCTTAACAGCTGACAGAGTGGGGAATGGGGGACGTTGCCACCTTGAACAACACATCATTTGCACTATCGAACCAAATCTTTTGAATGCTACGGCATTGCCATTCCCATCGGATCGGTGTTATTTTCCACTTCCTGCTTTGTATCGGCTTCATTTTTCTGGATTATCCCTTTGGCGTCGGCCCTTGACAGTCCCTCATCCTCCAGACACTGGGCAAGTTTATTGGCGGCAAATGCAGCCTGCATCTGGCTGGCATTTACGGAGGAATACGCTGCAAACAGGACTTTTTTATGCTGGTTGGATAGATCCACACAATTTTCAGGCACAGCCGGAAGTTTGTCCGGCGGTGTAGCTGTTACGGTGCTAAGCTTGTCGCAGCCTGCCACCAGCATGAGCATTAAAACAAATAAAGATAAAAGTCTTCTCATGAAAACTCCTTTCTTCATCCTAAGCAATTTTCCCCATGATATGGCTTTATACATAAATAGTCAAACCATCACATGATGCAACATTCCTGCGGCATCAAATCGTGCCTGCCTCAGCGAGTCGTCATCATGGCGTTTGTTGACTAAGCCGGCGACCTCCTTTATTGTTCCGCGTGAATGAATCCCCTCATGTCCTGTAGAATAAAGAGTGAGTTACACGCTCAACGGCCTTGAGGGTGAGGCCATCGATAAAAGAAGGAATATGCAGTGACGACCTTGAAGGGATATAGTTCTTTCCCCGTTATTGCCGTTAAGGCGGCATGCTGAGGCTCCTGGCCCGTGAGTCCTTCCGGGCGCTCCTTCGCAACAAGCTCATGAGCACGCTGTCCGTCATCGGCATCACCATAGGCATTGCGTCCGTAGTCTCCGTCGTGGCCATAGGAGAAGCCGGTTCCCGGCGTGCTGAACAGCAGTTCAAAAATCTTGGCGATAACTTCGTCTGGATTGAGGCCGGGTCCCGTAATGTAAACGGCGTGCGAAGCGGCGCCCACGGCATGACCTCTCTCACGATGGCCGACGCAGAGGCGATCCTTCACCAAATACCTTTAATCAAGAGCGTTTCTCCCAATGTTGACGGGCACGTTCTCGTTGCCTACAAGGACCGAAACTGGACGACCCGTTACCGCGGCGTAACTCCGGAATTCCTCGATATCAAGCGATGGAAGCTGGCAAAAGGCAGCCCATTCACCCCTTCGGATGTGAAACATGCGTCCAATGTATGCCTGATCGGAGAGATAGTGCGTCAGCAGCTCTTTGGAAGGGGCCGGGCATTAGGCCGGGACATCAGGATCAACAGGCAGATATTTCGGGTAATCGGCGTGCTTGCCCCGAAAGGGCAGTCGGCCACCGGGCGGGACCAGGATGACTTAATCATGATGCCTTATACCACGGTGCTGCAAAAGCTGAGAGGCAAAGGATTCACCTGACTCGATGACATCATGTGTTCGGCTGTGTCACGTCAGGCAATTAACCCGGCAATCGCAAGCATCAGGCTATTGCTGCGCGAGCGGCACCATATACGTCCGCGCCGGGGAGACGATTTCAATATTCGTCATCCCGACGAGGTTATCAAGGCCCAGATCGCCGCAAACCGGACTCTCGCACTTTTTCTTGTGAGCGTAGCCTCCATCGCCCTCCTCGTCGGCGGGATCGGGATCATGAACGTGATGCTGGTATCGGTGGCGGAACGTACAAAGGAGATAGGGCTGCGCCTGGCTGTCGGCGCCACAACGAAGGCCATACAATTTCAGTTTCTCGGCGAGGCGGTTATCCTGAGCATGCTCGGCGGCCTTCTTGGAGTTTTTCTCGGCGTTGCCGGCTCTTTTATTATGGGATACGCTTTGGGCTGGGCTGTGGCCATTCCCATGGAAGCCGTAATTGTAGCGCCGGCGTTCGCTTTTTTCGTGGGCATATCCTTTGGCGTCTATCCGGCATGGAAAGCGGCACAGCTCGATCCGATCGTCGCTCTCCGTCATGAGTGAGCCGATGCGACTAATAAGAAAAGAGGCGGGCTACAGGTTTCCGCCTCTCCGGTATCAGGAAACGACTTCGGCGGTGACCACCTTGTTAAAGACGATCTTCCCGTTCTCGTAGTCCACTTCCACTGTATCCCCGTCCGTAAATGTCCCGTCGAGGATCTTCTTGGCCAGCTCGTTCAGTATCATTTTCTGCAAGACCCTCTTGAGAGGCCGGGCACCGTATACGGGGTCGAAACCAACCTCGGCGAAATACTCCTTCGCCCTGTCCGTAAGCTCGATGTCTATGTTCTTTTCCTTGATAAACCTCTTCATCCTTTTGACCTGTATCTCCACGATCCGTTTGAGAAGCTCCTTTGTCAGGGGGCTGAAGATGATGACCTCATCCACACGGTTCAGGAATTCCGGCTTGAAGAACTCCCGCAGGTCCTCCATGACCTTCTCCCTGAAGGTGTTTTCCGTCTCCACCCAGTAGGCCAGGGGACTCTTCGTCCTCTCCTTCAGCATATCGTGAATATGCGCACTCCCGATGTTGGATGTCATGATCACGACGGTGTTTCTGAAATCCACCGTCTTGCCGTGGCTGTCGGTAAGCCTCCCGTCATCCAGCAGCTGGAGCAGGAGATTGAACACCTCGGGATGTGCCTTCTCCACCTCATCGAAGAGAACAACCGAGTAAGGCTTCCTCCGCACCGCCTCGGTCAGCTGTCCGCCCTCTTCGTAGCCGACATATCCCGGAGGTGCCCCGATGAGTCTCGATACGGTATGACGTTCCTGGTATTCGGACATATCTATCCTTATCATTGCGTCCTCGTCGTCGAACAGGAACTCGGCGAGGGCCCGCGCTAGCTCTGTCTTCCCTACCCCTGTCGGACCGAGAAAGATGAATGAACCGATCGGCCGGTTGGGGTCCTGTATGCCCGCCCGTGCCCTCCTCACCGCGTCCGAGACAGCTGTAATGGCTTCGTCCTGACCCACTACCCTCATGCGAAGCCGGTCGTCCATTTGCAGCAGCTTCTGCGCCTCGCCTTCCAGCATCTTCGACACGGGAATGCAGGTCCACTTCGAGACTACCTCGGCTATATCCTCCTCATCCACTTCTTCCTTGAGCATCTTCCTCCTGGATTGCGCCTGGAGAAGCTGCGCGTTTTCCTTTTCAAGGGCCTTCTGCAGTTCGAGTAGCTTCCCGTATCTGAGCTCGGCCGCCTTCCCAAGGTCGCCTTCCCTCTCCGCCTTCTCCGATTCCATCTTCGTCTTTTCAAGCTGTTGCTTGTAGTCCCTTATCCTGGTTATGATCTCTTTCTCGCTCAGCCAGTGGGCCCTCAGTTCGTCGCGCCGCACCTGTAGTTCGGACATATCTTTCTTAAGCTTTTCGAGCTTTTCCCGTGCCTCCTTTGAGTCTTCCTTCATGACGGCCTGTTTTTCTATCTCGAGCTGCCTCAGCTTCCGCTCGATTTCGTCAAGCTCGACTGGCATACTGTCGATCTCCATCCTCAGTTTCGACGCCGCCTCGTCGATCAGGTCTATCGCCTTGTCCGGAAGAAACCTGTCGGTGATATACCTGTGGGACAGCATCGCTGCGGATATGAGGGCGGCATCCTTGATCTTGACGCCATGGTGGACCTCATATTTTTCCTTCAGTCCCCTGAGGATCGAAATGGTGTCCTCCACGCTCGGCTCCTTGATGAGCACAGGCTGGAACCTCCTTTCGAGCGCAGGGTCTTTCTCTATGTATTTCCTGTACTCACCGACGGTGGTCGCGCCGACACACCTCAAATCTCCCCTCGCCAGTGCCGGTTTGAGCATGTTCGATGCATCTATCGCACCCTCGGCGGCGCCCGCCCCAACAAGGGTATGGAGTTCGTCGATGAAGAGGATCACTTTACCCTCGGACTCCTCGATCTCTTTGAGTACGGCCTTGAGTCTTTCTTCGAACTCTCCCCGGAACTTGGACCCGGCGATAAGCGCCCCCATATCAAGGGCAACTACCTTCTTGTCCTTGAGCGTTTCGGGTACGTCGCCGGCCACTATCCTCTGGGCGAGACCCTCCGCTATGGCGGTCTTCCCTACCCCGGGGTCGCCGATAAGGACAGGGTTGTTCTTTGTACGACGCGACAGTACCTGGATGATCCTGCGTATCTCGTCGTCTCTTCCGATGACCGGATCGAGTTTGCCCTTCGAGGCCAGTTCGGTAAGGTCTTTGCTGTACTTCTTCAGCGCCTGGTATTTTTCTTCCGGGTTTTCATCCGTCACACGCTGAGTGCCGCGGATCTCCCTCATCGCCTCAAGCACTTTGTCGGCTTCGGCGCCGTAGCGCTTCAGCAGGTCCGACGCCTGCCCTCCTACCGCTAGGGACGCAAGGAGAAGATGCTCGACGCTGATGAATTCGTCCTGAAGGTGTTCGGCCTCCTTTTGTGCCCTCTCAAAGACCTCCTTTAGCCGTGCAGAAACATATATCTGGCCGACGGGAGTTGCACCTACTATCTTGGGCATCCTGTCCACGGCTTCTGCAACATCATTCTTCAGCATCCGGATGTTGGTCCCGATCCTTTTCAGTATCTGGGCCGCAACGCCCTCCTCGTCGTCAAGAAGAACCCACAGGAGGTGTTCGACGTCGATCTGCTGCTGTCCTTTCCTCTCGGCCAGGGCCTGTGCGTTCTGGATCGCCTCCTGGCTCTTTATCGTAAATTTGTCCATATGCATCCTCCTACTCTTCTTCGGTCAGTTCCTTCTTTAATTTTTCCTGGAAATCCTTCCTTACTTCTTCTTCAAGGAACCGCATCATTTCCTCCATCTCCCGCTGCATGATCTCCATCCTGTGCCTCATCCTGAGGATGATGTCCACGCCCGCCTTGTTCACTCCGAGTTCCCTGGTCAGCTGGAGAATGAGGTCAAGTCTTTCAACGTCATGCTCTGAATAGAGTCTCTGTTTTCTGGTGCGCCGGGGATTGATCAACCCCTCCTTTTCATAGAGTCTCAGCGTCTGCGGATGGACGCGCAGCATCCGGGACACAACACTGATCATATATAAAGGCTGTTCCTTGTCTCTCTTATTCACGGGTTTTCATCCCCTTTCTGGGCGATTCCCGGTAAAGGCCTTCAATTTCGGCAATAGAGTCTCTCGCCTTCTGCGGAATGTCCCTCGGAACGGCTATCTTGATCTCCACAAACTGGTTACCCCTCCTGCCTGTCTTTGGATTAGGGAACCCCTTGCCGGTCAGCTTGAATTTCTGACCTCCCTGGGTACCCGGCGGCAGCGTCATGGCGGCTGCGCCGTCGATAGTCGGGACCTCTATCTTCGCTCCGAGGGCGGACTCACCGAAAGTCACCGGGAGGTTCAGATATATGTTGTCCCCTTTTCTTGTAAACAGGGGATGCGGCCTGACCGTCAGCTCGATCTGGAGGTCTCCTGCGGGGCCGCTGCCCTGTCCCGCGCCGCCCTTTCCCCTGACTCTTATCCTGGAACCGGTGTCAACTCCGGCCGGTATCTTGACCTTAATGGACTCGGTGTGCATGATCTTTCCCCGGCCGCCGCAACCGGGGCAGTACTTCGTAATTTTCCTGCCGGTCCCCCCGCAGGCGGGACAGCCCTGGGCCATTCTAAAAAAGCCCCTGGATGAGGAGACATGACCCGTGCCCTTGCACTTCTCACACTGCTGCCAGGTCTCCGCTCCTGTCCCGGAACATGTCTTGCACTCAATCTCCCTGTTAAACGTTATGGGTCTTGTCACACCCGCGAAGGCCTCTTCGAGGGAAAGCTCAAGACCCATAACGAGGTCGGGACCTCTCAGGTCAGCCGTTTCGGTGGCAGCCCCGGCTCCGAAGAGATCAGAAAAGATGTCACCGAAGCCGCCGGCACCAAACCCGCCTCCGGATGTATATGTGCGGTAATCGAAGCCGGGTCCTCCCCCCTCAAAAGGCGAACGGCCGTACTGGTCATATTCGGCCCGCTTCTTTTCATCCCCGAGGACATCGTATGCCTCGTTGATCTCCTTGAATTTGGACTCCGAGTTCTTGTTCCCGGGATTGAGATCTGGATGATATTTGCGTGCCAGCTTCCTGAACGCTTTTTTTATCTCGTCCTGGGAAGCTCCCTTGCTTACCCCTAGTATCTCGTAATAATCTTTCACAGACGGCGCCATTTCAGCTCCTTCGGATGTACTTTATTATCCATCAGTTCCTATAATATATCTTTAGTAATATGTTGTCAAGATAAATTCGCCGTTCTTTATAAGCTTTCCTCTGCCGACCCTTACCCTTATCTTATATCATAACAGCTTTTCAATAAGCGTCAAAAAGGGTAGCTGTCATTCCCCGAGCTTAATCCGGGATCATGCCGGACAATGACGAAAATATGAGTTTATGGAAAGACCCAAGTATCCGGTATAGCAGATTGGGCACACCGGGAGGCGCGGAAAGGCCCGCCGCTTTTTCTTTATTAGCTTTATAACGGGAAATTGCCCGTCTGCTTCAGGAAAGAGGGATAACATCGGATCCCCTCATCCTGGGAAGGGTGAGGGGATCCGACCGGATATTCTTACCGTCTTGAACCTGTCAAGGGAAACCTGAAGAGCTGCGGCGGTCCGCCGCTACGACCCGAGAATATTCTCCGGAAGATCTTTACTAACAATGACTGGCTTGACCGTTCTGCCAACGATATCGGTCGTATTGCCCACCCGCAGGGTGGTAAAGAGCAGGTCGAACTTCTTCTCCAGTTCCATCATGATAGGTTCTCTTATGTCGGCCCCCAAGTCCCACCATTTCTTCTTGAGGGTACCGAACC
>JARRRD010000083.1:0-8319 GCA_037381085.1 Candidatus Sulfobium sp. | reverse complement strand
GGGGAATGGCGCTCGGAGCCACCGCATATCTTGCGAAACCGTTCACCTCATCGGAACTGCAGGAAATAATAAAGAATACCATCCATCTATGAAATCTTCAAGGAAGGAATTCATTGCCGAAGCAGAAGAGCTTATCGAGGAGGCCCAGAGGCTGATACTGGAAATACAGGACAGCGCTTCGACAGGCTTCAACCCCGATACGATCAACGCACTTTTCCGGACCATGCATACTCTCAAGGGGATTTCCGGCCTTTTCGGCCTTGCCGGCATAACCAGTATCAGCCATTCTCTCGAAACCCTCATGGACGACGCGAGGCTGGGGAAAATCGGTGTGAGCCCCGCAGTGGTCAATTTTCTCTTCAAGAATGTCGATATCCTTAAGGGCATGGTGGAAGATATCGGCAGGGGAGATGAAGAAGGCGATGTTGCCGGCGTGATAAAAGATATAGAAGCCTTCAGGGAATCCCAGAAGGTCGGTGCCGGAAATATTTCGAAGAACGCCCTGATAGACGAGTCCATCCTGAAGGTATTGTCGGAGTACGAGGAACACAGGCTGGACTCCAATTTAAAGGAAGGAAGGGGCATTTATCTGGCGAAGGCCGTTTTCCCCCTGGAAGTGTTCGACAAGTTGCTTGAGGAACTTACGGAGGTCATAAAGTCGAAGGGGGAGTTGATATCGACACTTCCCACCTCAACGGACGTCCCCGACGGATATATCGGGTTCAACCTTATGTTCGGGAGCAAGAGCGGTAATGAAGAGATCCGGAAGGGTGTTGATTTCGAGATAGAAACCGTCGTCGCACCGAGGACCGGCCAGCCGTCTGTTGCTGCAGGCGAACCCCAGAAGCAGCTGGATGTCCATCTGAAGAGCGCTACATCGACAGTCAGGGTGGATATCGATAAACTCGACCGGATCCTGAATACGGTAGGTGAGTTGACGCTCGCAAAAGGAGCGGTCAGACGTATCGGCGTGGAGCTTGCGGAAAAGCACGGGCAGAACTCACTGGCTTACGACATCCATAAGATCTCCCAGACAATGGAGAGGAGGCTGGCCGAACTGCAGGACCAGGTTCTGGAGATACGGATGGTGCCGATAGGACAGATATTCGCCCGTCTGGCCCAGGTGGTGAGGCGATATTCAAAGGAGATCGGCAAGGAGATCGAACTGGTGATGTACGGGGAGGAGACGGAACTCGACAAGTATCTTGCCGAAGAGGTTGTGGACCCTCTGATGCATCTTGTCCGGAATGCAATGGATCATGGCATAGAGTTTCCTGAAGAGAGACGGAGGAAGGGGAAGAAAGAGACGGGAACCGTGATTCTCAAGGCCTATCAGAAGGGCAATCACGTCATGATTGAACTGAGGGATGACGGGGCCGGCATCGACGTCGACAGAGTGAGACGCAAGGCCGTGGAAAAAGGCCTCCTCGATGAAAGGGAGGAGATTAATGAAAGCAAGGTCATCGATTTCATATTCGTCCCGGGATTCAGCACAAAAGACGAGGTCAGCGAGGTCTCAGGGAGGGGCGTCGGAATGGATGTTGTCAAGGAGAAGCTGTTGGCGCTCGGGGGATATGCAGAGGTGGAAACCTTCAGGGATGCGGGCACTGCCTTCATGCTTACACTTCCCATCACCCTTGCCATTATCAAAGCGCTTGTGGTGAGGGTCGGCGGAGCGAGGTTTGCCGTACCACTCACCTCGATGTCCGAAACCATGACAGTGGAGCACCGGGACCTGCAGGCCGTGGAGGGGAAAGAGGTTTATTACCTCAGGGGCGACATGCTGCCCATAATAAGGGTCGGCAGGTTCTTCGGCCTTGCCAGCGACGACAGTGACAGGTCTTTCGCCGTGGTGATAGGCTTCGGGGAGAGGAGAGTGGGGATCCTGGTCGATGAACTGTACGGCCAGCAGGAAATCGTGATCAAGTCGCTGGGGGACTATCTCAAGAAATTGAGGGGTTTTGCGGGGGCGGCCGAGATCGGGAAACACGATGTGATCCTCGTCCTCGACATAGAGTCCCTGATTGACGAATCTGTAATCAAACAGAAAGGGGGTGTCCATGTTTGAGGAATTTTACGGACTGAGGGCAAAACCTTTCAGCAAGACGCCGGACCCCAGGTTTCTCTTCCTGAGCAGGAGCCATGAGGAGGCGCTCGCCCGGATGCAGTATGCCGTGGAAGAAAAGGAAATGATTATGCTGACGGGGGAAGTAGGGTGCGGCAAGACGACCCTTACGCGTGCCCTGATGGACACCCTCGGTCCCGAATACCGGGTGATCAATATTATCAACCCGAGGCTGACCCCTTCCCAATTCCTGAGGACGGTCGCCATGAGGATGGAGACGGATATCCGCTCCAAATACAAAGCGGACCTGATCGAGGGGATTTACAGGAAAGTCTACGAGTACTTCGAGGCGGGCGTTGTGCCTGTAATCATCATCGATGAGGCACAGCTGATACCGAGCAAGGACACCTTTGAAGAGATACGCCTGCTCACCAATTTCCAGCTCGATTACACCAACCTCCTCAGCCTTGTGCTGGTGGGGCAGCCCGACCTGAGGAGAAGGTTGAACCACAAGACATATATGCCCCTGAGACAGCGCATCGGCCTTTTCTACCATCTCGGGCCGATCGCCGAGGACGAAATAGGGGAATACGTGGCCCACAGGCTGAAGATTTCCGGCAGGGACGACATGCTGTTTACCGACGATGCCATGAAGGCTCTTTATCTGTATTCGGGCGGGATTCCGAGACTGATCAACAGCATCGCCACCTCCGCCCTTCTGGACGGATACGCCAGGGAGGTCACGGTCATCACTGAGCCCGTTGTGACGGGGGCGGCAGGAGAACTGGGGTTGAATGGATATAGCGAAAATTAGAAAGAAGGCTAAGGAGAAGGAGCGGGAGACCCAAAGACACGGCGAGGTTGAAGAGAAGCGCGGGTCAGGCCTCCCGGAAAGGCCTGCCGAAGAGACGGATAATGCTGTCCAGGAGGTCCCTGAGCAGACCGGGGATGGTACGGGCGAAGACCTTAAAGAAGGGAGCGAGCCTCTGCCGGGCCCTCCCGAAACCGGGGAGGCGGCAGTCCCGCCGGATGAGAAGATGGAGGAACTGCCCGAGCCCGGGGCACTTTCGGAGGAAGACGCGGGGAATGTCCTCGAACTTCTCACTTTCTCAATCGCCGAAAAAGAATTTGCCTTCAGTATTGCCGACCTGGAGGAAATCATACCCTACCAGGGTATTACCTTTGTGCCGCTCTTGCCTGGTTATGTCAGCGGAGTAATGTCCCTCAGGGGAAAAATTATTCCGGTCATCGACCTCAGAGCAAGGTTCGGCCTCGGGCAGAACCCGCATAACTCCTCATCTTCCGTCAGTGCGGCAACAAACGGCAAGGGAAAAATACTCATCCTGTCGGGTCCGAAGGGGCTTATAGGAGCGACCGTGGAAAGGATCAAAGGAGTAGTGAGGTGTCCCGAAAACAGCGTACTTGCTCCTCCGGCCCATTTGACGGAAGAGGAAAGAAAGTTTATAGATGGCGTGGTCGTGCAGGAAAAACGTTTCATATCCATTGTCCGGTTCGGGGACGCCATGAACATAGAGGTCGGCTGAAGGAGGGTATATGCGCGCAACTCTCGAATTGAAGATATTGGCCCTTGTGGCCGTGCTCCTGCTTATGGGGGTGGCTGCAGCGGGTTTCATGGTAATGACGATCGAAAAATCGAGCCTGTACGGTATTACTGAGGGCAGTTCCGAGGCAACGGCAAATATTATCGCGAAGGACGTTGAGAGGACGATGCTCGACGGAAGCGCCGGTAACACACAGGAACTTGTCCGTGAGCTGAAGGACGCAAGCGGGGTAAAGGAGATCGCGGTGCTGAATTATGAGGGCCGGGCAGCCTTCGACAATAGTGCTCCCGCAACCGAACAGGCCATGCTGAAGAAGATAGTGAGCAGCGGCAAACCCCTCTTTGTGAGGGGGGTAAAGCAGCTCACATTTTATAAGCCTCTGATCAACTCGGAAAAGTGCAAGAGGTGCCACGCCGGCGACCCTGAAGTCCTTGGCGCCGTAAAGGCTTCGATATCCATAACAAGTGAATACAACAAGGCGGTCGGCTACATAAGGTTCGTGATAGCGGCGACGGTCCTTGCCAGTCTTTTTTTCAGTCTCATATTGTGGGCCGTGATCAGAAAGACGGTCATCAGCCCGATCCGGTCGCTGGAGGCGGCGGCGCTGAAGTTGTCCGGAGGAGACCTGACCTTCAACGTCGATCTGAAGAGCGATGACGAGATCGGGCGGTTCAGCAGGGAGGTGCGTAATTCCCTCCTGTCGATATCCGGCATATTGGAGAGGATCAAAGACGTTTCCGGGCGTGTATCGGACGTGGCGGAGGATGTCGAAAAGGAATCGAGAAAAGTCGTCGAGGGCACCGCACTCGAAACGGAGGCTGTCAACGACATTTCGGCATCCATAGAAGAGATGAGTGCCGGCATGTCGGAGATCGCCGGCGGCGCGGACGGACTTGCTGCTTCGGCCGAAGAGACGGCGGCGTCCATGGAGCAGATGGCGACCAGTATCTCCGAGATTAAAGGCAGCGCGGAGGACCTCTCCATGGCGGTTGGATCCACATCGACTTCCATCGGAGAGTTGTCCGCCGCCATCAGGGAGGTCGCCGCCAATGCCGGAGAACTCGCGGAAGCCGCCGGGGAGACACAGAGCGCGATTATCGAGATTTCCGGTTCCATAAAAGAGGTCGAACAGAGAACCAAGGAATCGACAATGCTCTCCGATAAGGTCAAGAACGAGGCTGTCACATTCGGTATGACTTCGATCGAGAAGACCATCGGCGGGATGAAGAACATAAAGTCCTCAGTGGAAAAGACCGCCAATTACATAGAGAAACTCGGTGGACGTTCCGAGGAAATCGGCAAGATACTTACAGTTATCGACGAGGTGACCGACCAGACAACGATGCTGGCCCTCAATGCCGCAATCCTGGCGGCGCAGGCCGGCGAACAGGGGAAGGGATTTTCCGTGGTTGCCGACGAAATAAAGAACCTGGCCGACAGGACGGCGGCGTCCACTCAGGAGATCGCCGAACTGATACAGTCTGTCAGACAAGAGGTAGGCGACGCCGTTGCGGCCATGAACGAGGGCCTGCAGTCGGTCGAAAAGGGTTTTAAGGTCACCAATGAGGCTGCTGACGCGCTGAGGAAGATAGTGGAGAGCTCAAAAAAATCTTCGGAAATGACTTTGGCGATAGAACAGGCGACGGTGGAGCAGGCGAAGGCGGCACAGTTTGTTGCGGCGGCGATGGAAAAGGTGCTCTCCATGGTCGCGAAGATCGCCAGTGCGACAACGGAACAGAACAAGGGGATCCAGTTAATTATGAACGCTACCGAGAAGGTCGGCGATGTCACGGTCCATATCAAGACCGCGACCAACGAGCAGTCCCTCAACAGCAGGCAGATCTCTCAGGCGGTGGAACTCGTCTCGGACAAAAGCCAGCAGATATCGAGGGCGATAAATGAACAGAAGGTCGGCTCGGGTCAGATCTGGGGTTCCCTTCAGAAGATAAAGGACCTTCCGGGGGAGAACAGGGAGCGTGCGTTCCGGCTTGATCAGCTGGTGAAGGAACTAATGAAGGATTCGGAGCTGGCGGTTACGGAAATGGGAAGGTTTGTCTTCGCGACGGGGACCTCCTCCGGTCTTCTCAGGATGGGTGTCGTACCGCTTGAATCGCCCGCAGTCATGTTCAAGAAGTTCAACCCTCTGGCGGAATACCTGGGCGGAGTATTGAAACGCAGGATGGATCTCAAAGTGACCGTGGATTTTGAGACCGCCGTAAACGATATCGGGATGGGCATAACGCAGCTCTGCTTTATGACACCTTCAACATACATAGAGGCCCGCGAGAAGTACGGTGTGCAGGTGCTGGTAAAGGCCTTGACGGACGGCAAGCCGTTTCATCACTCGGTCATCGTCACGCGTGACGACAGCGGGATCAAGTCCCTTGAAGAGCTCAGGGGGCGCTCCTTCGCCTTCGGCGACATCCACTCGACTTCCAGCCATATTGTGCCGAGGGCCATGCTTCTCGAAGAGGGTGTGGACATAAAAGACCTTCATTATTACAATTATCTGGGACATCATGACGACGTTGCCCGCGCCGTGATCAGCGGCGATTTCGATGCGGGCGGAATGATGGAATCAACAGCCGAGAGGTTCAGGGGCGAGGGGTTGAAATTCCTGAAGGTTTCGGAAGATATACCGGAATTTAATATTTGCGTGACGGACGACTTTGAACCGCGTCTGGTCCCGGAATTGAGGAATGCGCTGATCTCTCTTAATGATGGAACGCCGCAGGGCGCGATGATATTGAAGTCCATCAACGCCGGTTATACCGGGTTCGTTCCGGCATCCGATGAAGACTATGACGAGGTCAGAAAGATGATGTCGAGAATAGGGCCTGTTTGAGGAAAGATGACCGGAACGGAATCCAAGGAGGATCGTATGAAACCGAAGGAGGTTGTAGTGAAGGCGGGGTCTGCGAGATGATATTCAGGAAATACTTGAATGCAAAGTTGCTGGCTGCCCTGTTTGCAGTCCTTTTCATAGGGCAGTCGATAGGCGGCGCCATTGGTTTCCGGTACATGCGGTCGGCACTTCTGGAGTCGCTGCAGCAGAGGATAAAGAAGGTGGCGGTCATGACGGCGGGAGTCAGTGCAGGCCCCCTTCTCAGCCATGACTATGCTCCTATCGATACCTCCATGGCGGAGATGATGAAGGACGATGATATCCTGTCTGTCCGGGTCACCGACGGCGAAGGGAAGGTCGTGAAGGAGATGGTCAGGAAGGAGGACTATGCCGTGTCGTCCCTCAACCCCTTCCTGTTCAGAAAGGCCCTGTCTCTGAATGTTCCGGTCGTGGCCGCCGGATCAAAGGTGGGCGAATTGGCCGTGAGTTATGACGCCAGAAGCATCAACGGCGCCATGTCGGCCGGTCTTTTCAGCATTTCCCTCTACGAGTTCTTCATGCTCCTGGCCGTCGGTATTACCATGCTGTTCCTCTTCAACAGTAATATCAGGAAGCCGGTCTCGGCCATCAACGATGCGATAGAAAAGATAACCATGGGAGAACTCTCTACGGAAGTACCGGCCCTCGGAGAGAACGAAATAGGAAGCATAGCAAAGGGCATAGCATTTCTGGCAGAGAGACTTTCTGCGACCGTATCGAAGCTGAATTCCACCGCAGTGAATGTTTCGATGGCTATCAGGCAGGTCGACGTAACTTATAACAATGTCATAGGCAGCACGAAGAAACAGTCGGACTCCGTTAAGGGCATCATAAAATCCATTCAGGGGGCCAATGAGGCCCATTTGGAGATAAGCGGAAAGGCCGAGAAGTTGTCGGGGGTGTCCCTGGAAAACGTGTCTTCTCTTGTACAGATGAAAGCCACGGCGGACGAAATAGCGTTGAATACGCAGAGATTGTTCAAGGCTACCGAGGATTCCTATTCGGTTGTTGCCGAGTTGGCCCACACCGCAAAGGAGATATCGAAACACTCCAATGAGGCGTTGTCGGCAGTGGAAGAGACATCCGCCTCGGTCGAAGAGATAGGGGCTTCCGTCCGGGAGGTGGAGGAGCATGCCAGGGAGTCCTCAAGGATGGCGGAGAAGGTCAAGGAGATCACCTCTGAGACCGGGATGATGACGATAGTGGATGCCGTCGAGGGCATGGAGAATATCTCTGTCGAGGTGAATAAGTCGTTCGAGATAGTTGAGCGACTGGGTGCGCGGTCGTCGGACATAGCGAAAGTGCTTTCGGTGATCAGGGACGTTACTGAACAGACGAACCTGTTGAGTCTTAACGCAGCCATTCTCGCGGTTCAGGCGGGCGAACACGGAAAGAGTTTTTCCGTCGTTGCCGACGAAATACGTGCCCTTTCCGAGAGGACGGCGAGTTCCACGCGGGAGATCGGGGGCATCGTCGATGCGATACAGAAGGACATACGGGACGCCGTCCATTCGATAGACTCGACGAAAGTTAAGGTAGAGGAGGGAAATACCCTTGTCATAAAGGTTGGAGATGCACTCAGGGAAATCCTCACCGCATCGGGACATTCTACTGAAATGACGAAGTCGATTGAGAGGGCGACTGAGGAGCAGTCGCTCGGGCTCGGGCAGATAACGACCGCGATAGAAGACATCCGGAAGATGATGTCGTTCAGTCCCTTTTGCTGAGAGACGGCGTCGCTTATACCGCTTACGACATCATTCTCAATTTCGAGATTTTTTGAGATGCCTCTGATACCTGTCGCCTGC
>JARRRD010000082.1:0-8403 GCA_037381085.1 Candidatus Sulfobium sp. | reverse complement strand
GCGGACAAAAGGTTGCGTAAGAAGCTGGAAGACAAGCTTCCCGCCCTGAGCGACAATCGTCTCAAATTGGCGGCCTCTCTGTCGGAACAGATTTCTGACGGAGGCCACAGCGCAAAAAAGGATTTCGCCTTTCTACTCCTCACCACCCTGATAGTTTTTTCCTGAGACACGCTTACTAATCACAACGAAACAGCAAGAAACAAAGCGAGGTTATTATGTTCAAGAACTTACATATCAAGGAAATCGTAAACGGGCCTGCCCACATTCTCTACCACGTAGGCATGATTATCCTGAGCGCGTCTATCGCTCTGTCGCTGCCCTACACGGCCGACTTTGTCGCCCGGAAGTCCCTGGTTTTGTGGGCGTCCGTAGGAAACGAAAAGATATTTCTCACGTCCGTTGAAATATCCCTGGCGATAGTGCTTATCCTTCTTTTCAGTTATATCGGCAGGAACTGGCGAGCCAGAAGACTGTCGGGTATGGCAAAGAAGGCGGGCCTGGTTTCTGTTTCTTCATCCACTGGGTTCCTTGCGCGGATTAGACACAGGAGATCGAAGGAGAGCCAGGGGCTCGCGCGGGATATCATGGTGATCGGATCTACGGGCTTCCGGACTTTCGTGGATGAGAAAGGCGACCTGCACGCCGTGGTAAAGAACTGCAGGGAGGCCAGGATAATGCTTCTCAATCCTTACAGCGAAGGGGCGAGAATCAGGGCCAAGAGCATTCTCGACCCCGATATCACGATCGAGAGGTTCAGGGCGCAGATCGGGCAGAGCATAGATTTCCTCAAGGGACTCAAGGCCGCCCAGAAGAACATAAGGCTCAAACTCTATGATGAAGTGCCCTTCCTGAAGCTGGCGATATCCAGTGATTATATCTGGGTCAAGCACTACCACGCCGGACTGGATGTGCAGCTCATGCCTGAATATGTCTTCAGGTACGACCAGAATCCGGGCAGCCTCTATGTGCCCTTTTACCAGTTCTTCCTTAGGTGGTGGAACGACCGCAGAATTCCCGAATATGACCTGGAATCTGATGAGCTCGTTTTCAGGGATTCGGCTGGAAATGTGGAGAGAAGGGCAAAATTCAGGGAAGATGAACTTCTGGTGGCAATATGAAGGATCAAGTGCCGACTAAATGTCTTTCCTGGCTTCTATGCAGAGGAATCCCGCGCCGTTGACGCGGGTTTCCACGGGCTCCTCAATCCTGCAAGGCTTATCAGGTCCCCGGAGCAAGGTGCTCCTGATCCTCGATATTTTGAGCCCCGCTGTCCGGAGCATATCCTCGACGTCCTTCATTGTATAAAATCTGGCATTGCTGTAAAAGGGATGGCCTGCTCTTTTCTTTTCCTCATAGAAGGCGCCCCATGGAGAGTCCCCGGGGACAAGCCCGATTATGATTCTTCCATCCCTTCTCAAGACCCTTCTGGCCTCTCTCAGTACGTCGATGGGCCTTTCGACAAAACACAATGTCACGATAATGAGGATGCAGCCGAATGACTCATCCTCAAACGGAAGATCCTCTCCATGACCGTGCACGGTTTTCACGCCCCTTTTTTCCGCTGCCTTAAGAGCGTTCAGGGACGGGTCAATCCCGGTTACGTCCGGGAAATGCATGGCGAATCTTCCCGTGCCGACGCCTATCTCAAGGATGGGCCCCGGAGAACTCTCCACCATGGGCCTGAGGCATTTCAGCTCGCTTTCATAGAGGGGCCTTCCATCCTCAGAGTCATACCATGCATCGTATTTGTCCGTCAAAATATCAAAGATATTTCCTGCCATAACCATTGGCTGCTGCGCGGATGTTTTTCCGTACCGGCCGCTACCTGCATTCAAAATCCTCGCCTATATTCTCCATCGGCTGGCCGCAACAGACTAATTCTCCATCGCCGGCGTTGGTAACGACCACCTCGTTACCGCATATGTTGCATTTGTATTTCTGCCCTGCCTTTGTCATTACTCTCAACCTCCTTTGTCAAGATTCCCGATTATCCTGAGAACAGCAGTCGGGAGAGTTGGCGTAAGCGGCTTTGCCCGCCTTTCGTTGCTGTTCTCGGCGAAATGTAGCGTCAAGCGGCCGCGACTGCCAGGACCCGGAGAGTGAGCCGTTACTCATCATTCTCAACTATGACTATTACTTGTCTGTCACCGATGGCGAAAGCCTGCCGGACTTTTCCCCGTACGGTAATTTCAGAGTCTTTCCGGGGCAGAGGCCTTTTTGTGATCACCGTTATTTCGCCGGTATTGTCCTTTACGACAAAATACTGAACAAATACCAGACCTGCAACTTCCGTGACTTTTCCCTCGATCGTAACGGTCTTTCCGCTGTAATCCCGGGGGTTGTCAAGGATCTTTCTTATCGGAGTCGCAAACATGGTGGTGCAGCCGATCACTGCGGTCCCGACAATCAGGGCAGTCAGAACTGTTCTCAAGTATCTGTTTATTCCATAAACCGCCACCCGACCTCCCGTGAGATATTTCCTTGATTTACAGTTGCAACAAAATATTCACAAAACCATGCAGGGGCACAGAAAAATGAACTGCAGTGATACCAATGATCATTTCCTGACTCTTATTCTCCTCTCAATCTGGGCGACTATTTCATCCGCCACCATTTCAAGGACTGCCCGCTCCGGCTTAAGTCCCAACTGTGGTAATCCCCCGGCAGACACTGATCTGGCCGCCACGATTTCACCGAGGAGCCTCCCCGTGTCCTTGTCGATCAAAGTGCTCCTTACCGTGCAATTGGCCGTACCGGCCATCCGCGTTTCATACAAGGTAAGCCTGCTCTTTATGACAAGCGTTTTCCCCGATGTATCCGTGACATTGAGCCCCTCCTGTCTTAGTTTTGATACTATATGCCTTGTGATTTCCGCAGCCACATCGAAATCAAATGCCCGGCCTGTTTCGTTTGACACGGGGCTGACTTCAAAGGCCTGATATCCGGACAGAGACAAGCCGCTATTGATCCTTTGAGAGGCACAGCCTGTCACAAGAAGCATAAGAACAGTAAGTGAAAGGGCAATAACGAGTCTTTTTTTCATCGAAATAAATATTCCAAGTCGGGGATGACGGGTGCAAAGGGATTCGTTCCGTAGTCCGCCACCCCTCGATCGTTCTGAAAGGCTAATTCCATTCTCTCACACACGAAATAAATTGCAAGCAAAGCTCTGAGCCATTCTTTTCCGTCACGCACTCTTCACACAGCCTCACGACAAATATTGCCTCTTCAGAGACTGGAGATGCTAGCGGTCCAGGGATTTGAGAATCGGACGGAATGCGGAACTGATCTTTGCAAGCGAACTGAGCACATACTCCTCGATGCCCCTGTCATCGGTCAGAAAGAGCCCTTTGGGCAGGGCGTCCTGCTTGACCTGAGCTCGCCCCATCGACTTATGGCCGCCGGCGCTTCCCCTGTCTCCGAAAGCAGTGCGGGCCAGGACGCCTGCAGCCTTCTTCATGCCGTCGTTGCGGAATACTATCACCAGAGTGTCGCCTACCACTCCGCTGACCAGCGCCCAGGAGACATTTTCCACCCGGATAAAAAAGTCCGCCACCTGTACGCAGATGTCAAAAAAAGGGACCGGCCCCAGATGTGAAAACATGACGCCTTTTACAAAACGTCTCCTGACGAGCGCGATTGTGAAGTAGTCCAGTCCCTCCCGCGAAAACTGCGAGAACTCTATCTGTCTGACTATATCCCGGTCGGCCTTCCGGCTGAGCCACGTTATCGCTTCTATGTCTCCACTGCTCAGGTTGTCCATGAAATGGCGCGAATCCGTTCTTATCCCGTAAAAGAGAGCGCTTGCGAGATTCCTGGTCAGACGCGCTCCGGCAGCCCTGAGATATTCAGCCATTATGGACGAGGTTGAAAGGTAGTTAGGCCTTATGTCAGAAAAGCCCGCCGATATCTGCTCGGGGGGAAAGGGATGGTGATCGATCACTATGTCGCAGCCCGGAAGGTGAAAGTCTTCGAAGAACTGGGGCTGGGAGTCCACCAGCGCTATAATGTCGGCCCGGGCGGCCTCCTCCTCACTTATGGGGAAGGCCGGTATCTTGAGTTGCCTTATCATGGAGGCGTTTTCAGGTCTTCCTATCGCCCCCGTATACCCTATGGTAACCCGGCGGTCCGCCGTCTCAAGTATCTTCTTGAGGGCAACGGCACTGGCGAGGGCATCGGGGTCCGGATTCGCATAAATTACCACACAGACGCTCTCTGCGCCTTCACACACCCCCCTGAGTTTCTCAAGCCTCTGTAAAGCGTCCCGGCGTGCCGGCATGCTCCTGTCCATTCCCTTCATTAATTATTATTCGGCAACCAGGCGGATGAAAGATTCGACAGCGTTGTCATTCCGGCCCCTGTCAAGATCTTGTCCGGGCCGGTTCCGGATTTTTTCCTCTCCTTCGATAAATTTTCACGATTCCCGACATGCAGAGAGAAGCCAGGCTTCGCTTGCGGGGATGACGATCAAGACTCCTGAATGCCGAAGTATAATAGCACAACAAAAGACGATTTGTGACAAAAAAGTTCAGGCTCGCGGAGGCAGAAGGCCGGGGGGCTTATGGCCGGTGTTGTTCTCCCTCAACGTGATCTCCCTTCTTCTGCTCCTTTTTCGAATATCTGTAGCCTTCTATGAGCACCAGAGCGAAGACGACGGTGAGGCCAGCCAGGAGGCCGAATACGTTGACTATCCTGAGATAAACAAGTGCGGCGATTATTATGAAAAGCATGACGAGACGGAACTGGCTCAGGAAAAGTATTTTCCCCGTCGCCCTCTCGGAACCGATGAGCCCTTCCACACCCCACGCCAGCCCCTTTATATTCAGCAGGGCGAGCAGTCCGCCCACGATTATTCCGGCGGGGAGTTTCTTCGGTTCAATTAAACACGAGAGCGCCGCAAGAGGTATCAGGATAATGACGGATTTCTTATAGATGTTTTTTATCAGGTCCATCGTCTTTATCAGATTCTTCGTCTTCGTCTGATGCCTGTTCCCTGGCCATCCTCACCAGTTCCCTGAATCCCGCGACTATCCCCAGGATCGTGAAGATTATCAGTAGCCAGGGAGAGGTGTGAAAGAGGCTGTCGAGTCCGTAGCCGATGGCAAGTCCTACAAAGGTCGAAAAGACCAGATTGAGGCCGACCGAACTGGCCTGCAGGAAATGTCTGAAGAGGGGTTTATCTCTCTCGTCTGTCAAGAAGTGCTCCCTTGTGTCTCATCGGGGTCATTGATTATCCGAAGCTGCCGTATTCGTTCTGAAGAAAATTTCTTGTGATATCCGCTATCTCTTTGTAAAAGACGGTCCGCGCCTGTCTTTTCAGTTCCTCACAGTAATAGGGTACCCAATTCATGATGTGTTCATCAAGGAAATTCTCGATAAGACCGGGATTATTCGTTTCGACAAGATAGCTTATGAACAGCAGTTCCAGAGAAAGGTGATCGGGAGGCGCCTCGAATTCCTCTCCGATGGTCAATCCCGCTCTCTCGTAAGATTCGGAGACCGATTCCGCAACATCGATGTCTCCCGACCCGGCAGAGAGGGATTCCAAGGGGGGAAGCATTCCTCCGGGATAGCGCAGAAGGTGGTTGAACTCATCGAGGACTTCCCGGGCCGTTTCGCCGGATTTCAATTCAAGGTCTCTTCTAATGACTTCCAGATCGTCATCTTCAGGCGGCCGTGCAAAAAGGTCGGCAAGAAGCCTGTAAGCCTCTGATCTGTCGGCAGAGCCGTCCTGAATAAACATGCAAAAATCTTATTACATCTGAGGCGCAGATTACAAAGAAACGGGCCGCGTGGTAAAGTTCATGCGGGGGGATGACATCTGTCAGCCCCCCGCATGAACGGGAATAACGTGCTATTCTTCTTGTCCGACAATGACGTCAGTGGGACTCCTCGAAATCGAAAACGGGGAATATCTTGTTAAACAACCAGAAGAGCGGGAATGGAGCAATCCCCACGGCTACAGCACCGAAAACGCCTTCCTTGAAGGTATCCCAGTTATGGGGTATTACCGGGATATGATACTCCATGTAGCCCGCAAAGCTGAGGGAGAATGCCTGGCCTCCTATGACGACGTTGTACCTCATCATGAATACGCCGAAGAGCACGAGGACCGTGGCAACGACCGTGCGTTTCAGGCTCAGGCGGGGCATAAGGAGGAGGACCAGAGGCAGGAAGTTCCCGAGCCCGTACTGGAGGATGAAGATGTTCGTAAAATCTCTTCCGTAAATGACGCTGCGGATTACATCCCAGGATTTAACCGCCGTGTAACCCCTGAAAACCATGTCCAGGAACTCAAGGCTTATTGCGAAGAGGAGGAAATAGAGAAGGTACTTGGTGGTCATCTTTATGACGCTCATCTCGGCGCTCTTCATCTCTTCCTGGCTCTGGGGATATGCGCGGCTGGCAGGTTTCTTCCTGGCTGCAGCCCACTTCCTCAACTCCATTGCGATGATGTACGTAAATATGCAGAGGGCTATGCCGGACACGATTGCCGACATGATGAAGATGACCGGCATCAGAGGCGTCATCCAGAGTGCGTTTGCCTTTACGGATCCGAAGATAAATCCGGCATAGCCGTGGAGGAAGCACGCCACCGGTATGCCGATGCCGGAGAGTATCTTGATCGCCTTTTCGTCCTTCTTCAGGGCCTCTTCGCTTACGTCGTACGCACCGAGCGTGAGGGTGCAGAAAATGAGAAATTTGATCCATTCGCCAAGGCTCTTGTCGGCTTTTTCCTTCAGGGGCAGCGCCGTGTCGGCGAAGAACTTCCGGTAAATGAACCACAGTTCGGATGCCACTATAGCGCCGTACGCCGAAAAGACGATGCCGAAGGCGGCAATGGCCGAGGTGAAGTGCGGCGTCATGAATACGTTGATACCGCGCCAGGGATGCTGCAGATGGAGCAGGAGCGGCACCGGTGCTATGAAGAGAAGGGCGAAAGAGAAGACCAGCGAAAACCGGGCGATGTCCTTCAGCTTCTTTACGCCGAACACGTGGTACAGCGACGAAAGGACAAAGGCCCCCGCGACCAGACCGGTCATAAGTGGATACATCACTATCTGGATGCCCCAGTAAATATATTCGTTGGGATATACAAAGAGCTGTTTTATCGTCCATATCTGACCATGTACCAGCATTATTTCACCTCCCTGTCGAGACCTATGTAATAGACCTGCGGTTTGGTCCCGTACTCTTCCTTCAGTATCGCGACCCGCTCCGTCATTATTATCTTAGTCACAGGGTCATTAGGGTCTTTTATGTTTCCGATCATACGCGCTCCGAAGGGACAGGCACCCACACATGCCGTCTTCATGCCCTTCGTAATACGGTGGTAACAGAAGGTGCATTTTTCGGCGGTATGGTAAACGGGGTGGAAGAACCTTACGCCGTACGGGCAGGCCATTATGCAGTAACCGCAGCCGATGCACCATGTCCTGTCTACAAGGACCACGCCGTCGGGAAGCTGGAAGGTGGCGCCGACGGGACAAACCTGGACGCAGGGCGGGTTTGCACACTGGTTGCAGAGCTTCGGCACGAAAAAGGCCTTGTCGATATCCTTGGGATTTATGTCCTTAAATTTGTTTTCCCCCAGGGCTATCTTGCTCGTGGTAAAGCCGTCCCGGGCGCCCATCGGAGAATCGGCGAAGACCTGCCCGTTTTTCAGCACGACGTATCTCTCCACCCAGGTCCTCGTCACTTTTGCGTCGTAGGGCACCTGGTTTTCCATCTTGCAGGCCTTCACGCAGAACCCGCAACCGACGCACTTATACGTATTTACAACGAAAACCCATCTGGTTTTTGCGTCGGGTTTTTCCGCAAAGATCTTTTTAGGGTCGATAAATTCGATTGCCGCAATGGGGAGCGCTGCTCCGGCTATTCCCTTTACAGTATTTTTCAGAAACTTTCTTCTCGATATCATTTCAGGCCCTCCAGGGGATTGTGCGGGTTATGACAGGTTACGCATTCAGTGCCGGGATAGTGCTTGTCCGGGTTTATGCCCGGAATGTTGGCCCGTCCGCTGGTGGGGTAAGGGAGGGGATAGTGACATCGGAGACACAATGCCCTGCGTTTGTCGATCTGCAGTTTGGGCGGGTCTGAGGGGTGGTTCCCGACGGGGCCGTGGCAGTTTTCACAGCGGATGATTGCGTGGGGGGACTTCATGATGCTGTTGTAGTTGTCGGGGTGGCAGCTGCTGCAATAGTCTTTCCCGAAGTTATAACTGACGGGAAAGTTCTTCCAGAATGTGGCATCTCCTGCCCGGTGCCAGCCGTACATGTAACCCCTTTGGCCGATACCGAAATCGGAAGGCACATAGAAGAACCGGAAGATGAGAACAATTACAACGAGTCCGACAACTACCCACAGAGGTCTGAAAACATGACTTTTCATAAGCGCACCTCG
>JARRRD010000081.1:0-9663 GCA_037381085.1 Candidatus Sulfobium sp. | reverse complement strand
TCCGGCTTTGCTCCGGTGACAACGATGCTGGCGGAAGGGATAAAGGTGACCTTCGGCACCGACGGTGCGGCGAGCAACAACGACCTCAATTTACTGGGCGAGATGTCGACAACCGCCAAAGTCCATAAGGCCCTTACATCGAACCCCACGGTCCTCGACGCGCGGACCGTTTTGCTTATGGCTACAAGGTGGGGGGCCGAAGCCCTGGGTATGGGAAAAACCGCCGGCAGCATCGAGGAAGGAAAAGACGCGGACATCGTGATTTGCGACCTGAAAAAACCCCACCTGACACCGATGTACGACGTTTACTCCCACATCGTATATGCCATGAACTCGGCGGACGTAGATTCCGTTATCATAAAAGGTCGCGTCGTCGTCCGGGACCGTTATTTGACCACTACCGACGAGTCGGAGATCATCGGCAAGGCGGTCGAATGGGGTAATAGGATCAGGCAGGGGTAGGCTGAAAGGCCTAATGCCCTGCGATTAGGAGGGTGATGCCATCTTCAATCCGGGGCTCAGGTATTTTCTGCCTGCAACTGCCTGCCGAATGGCAGTCGCCAGTTCATGATCGGCATGTTCTTTCAGGACGTAACCGAATGCGCCTGCGCGGAGCATGGCCGTCACCAACTGCTTCTCTGAACTCATTGAGACGGCAAGTACCTTGACGGCAGGTAGGTCGGCGACAATCCGGAGGGTGGCTTCCAGTCCGTTCAGGCCCGGCATATTGATGTCTATGATGACTACGTCAGGCAGCATTTCTTTGGCGCGACTCACCGCAGTCAGGCCATCCTCTGCTTCTCCAACTACCTCCATGTCACCCTCGGCATCAATTAGTAAGGCAAGTTTTTTCCGTATGATTGTCCGGTCATCTGCGAGAATGACTTTTATGCTCATGGGACAACCCCCTTAAAAAGAAGCCCCGTTACTACAACTATTAAAGAAAGAATGATGCCAACTTTTAAGTGCCTGCTTTAACAGGAACAAAAAAGGATAACCGGCTGGCATATTACAGGGGAGTGTGCTTTTTCGATACAAGAAGGCCTAAAAGAAACAGTGTTGGTAGCTCAGACCGTCTACGTTTTCAAACTGTTTACTACAGTAATTTAAGGGCTCGGCTCCTACATCCAGCCCTTTTTTACTATTTCCCGCGATTTCTCGTTGGGATACTTCTTCATGAGGTCCTGTATGGGCAGTTTCTGGTCTCCGTCCCTCATGAAATGGAGAAGAACGACGGAGGCCCAGTAGTCATTGTAGTATTTCGTGCCGCTAAGCTGCACGGGAATGCCCTTTCCGTTGACAGTGTGACATGCCCCGCACGTTACCGGTCCCGCATACTTGCCGTCAGGACTGAACTGGAGGGCCTGCTGGTGTGTGGTAAGGTCGACTGTCTTCTTCGGGCCTTGATACCGCACAGGATACAGTTCATGGATCGACTCGTGGCAGGACTGACAGGCGATCACGCCGTGGGCCTTGGAATACCTGTAGAGCGAGTATTTGTTCGGCTGATCGATCGGGAAATAAGCGCCGCCTTCGCTCTCTACCATCGGGGCGATGTGGCAGTCGGCGCAGTGCGGCTCAGAAGGCGCCAGCCACCAGTCCTTCCCTGCGGCCGCTCCATCATAGGGCACGGCATCGCCTTTGTCCGCATTCCAGGGAAGCAGATGCAATTTGCCTTCCGCGTCTTTTTCGGCCTTTACGAGTGTTACGCCCTTGTGATCGGCGTCGTAAGTATATAAGGGATCGCCCGGAGCTCCAACGACAGGGTCAGCCAGATATTGATCGAATTTTTTCCGGTCTCCCTTTGCCGTGACCTTAAGTATCTCCTCAAAAGATTTGTTCCGCAGGGTCTTCCCTTCCTGCGAGGTCGTGTTCTTAAGGTCGTCGTATCTGTAAAGATCCTGTGCCAGGTAGTTGTGACAATTCGTGCAGTACAGTCCCCTCATGCGGGCTACCGGCTTCCTGTTTTCGTCCCTCTTGCTAACTTCCCGCAGATACCATTTCCCGATCTCGTTCAGGAAGAAGGGCGGTTTGACGTCGGGGTTGGTGTGCGCGTCCCTTCTGAGAAAACATCCTCCTCCGGCGGTCCTCAGGTCCGCTTTGGAAAACCTTGGTCTTCCCTCCTCATCGACGACCTGGTAAGGGTTCTTCGCCAAGTCTCTCATCCCCTTGGGCTGCCAGTGGGTGGGATGACATGCCTGACAATTCTGGGTCCTGCCCGCCTCGTCCGGCATCGGGACGGCCTTGGCATGTACGGAATGGATCGCCTCTGTTAGGGGCATGGCCTTCACAGCTTTGTATCCCGTCGCACCCGGCCTGGGGGACTGGAGGTTGCCTGAAATGTTGTCACCGTGACAGTCGGCGCAGTATACGGGGCCCGTGGAACCCAGCCGGTTGGACGCGGCGCCCGGATTGTAGTCCTTCAGGAACGTCGTACCGTTCAGTTTGTCGTGAAGCTCAAGGATGTTGATCGACGCCGAGGACAGTCTCGCCATATACTCCGTCATGTCCGGATAAGTGTTCTTCCAGTAGGAGTACTCCTTGTCGAAAAGCGTAAGCCCTTCCTTCCTGGCAAGCTCGGCGGCCTTCCCCTTCCCCGAATGGCAGAGATAGCAGTTCGGGATATCGACGGGGTTCGTACCGAAAAACACGACCTTCTTCCCCTTTCCGTTCATGAACGGCTTTCCGTCCTTGTGGCGAAGCTCGACGGTTGAATACTGATAAGGTTGAAAATCCTTGTCGCTTATGGTCCTTATGGACCCCCTTCTGGTGCTGTCGTTGAACGCCGTAAGAGGCAGGCCGAGCGCGTCCCAGATGTACGATGCGGTCAGTTTCAGCGGCACGTTCTTTACGGCGGGAATCATGGAGTCGGTGAATACGATGTTGCCGCCCTTGTCCGGCGCGTAATCCATGTAATTACCTGAGAGGTTCTTGCCAGACGGTCCCGAGTCTATGTTGACCGGAATCTCCTTTCCCACATACAACCTCTTTTCCTTCTGCCAGTCGGCGGGCAGGGTACCCTGAAGGTCCTTGTAAATGAAGAGGTGGTCCCAGACGTAGTTCGCCATGTTGTCCCCGGGGTCGCTCATCTTGCCGTTGCCGTTGACGTCCTTGACGACAGACCAGAATTTCATCTTGTTGCCCTGGCTGTAACTGTTGTCCCTGACGTAATAGTAGAGCCTCACGCCGTCATCTGGTGACAGCAGCCTCGGTTTCTTGCCTGCCATACCGGCCATGACGGGCTGGGCCTGTATGCTGTTATAGGGAGGTATGACGCAGCAGTAAGAAATATCAAAGCCCACGCAATGCATGCCGAGTTCATAATTGATAAAGATGTCATATGGGTTCCTGGGATCATAGGCCGTCATCGTTCTTGCCGGTATACCGGCCTTTATTTCGACCTTCTTGAGAAGCCTGAGCTTGAAGGGCGGGCTCGTATTGTACGATTCAGCATTGGGCGGACTCACCACCAGAAATGCAGCAGCAAAGATTGCGAGACAAAAGAACGTAAGGACCGAACTCTTCTTCATGATTTCACCTCGTCAAATATAGTGGTTATTAATGGAAAAAAATTGGACCCCCATGGTTCACCGTCTGTCATAGCCAAATCTTACCACTTCGCCGGACGTTGTCAACCCTATTGTTGCTTAAGATTCTCTGAAAAGCGCGGAAGTGGCAGCGAAAAATGTCTTGTAGCGACACCTTGCGGACCTACAGAGTAGCCGGCCGGCCGTTTTCCGAAAGTCACTGAACGTTGGGTCCTCATTTATGTGGGAGATGGATAGATCATGTCTTCATTACAAGACTTTTTCGATGTCCCCTCCGTGCTGCTTTGCAACGTTAGGGTCAAGTGTAAGGGGGATGATCCTATGGGTCCGATCGATGAATTCTTTAAATGTGCCGGATTATCCTGACCATCGTGCCTGCGCCGGTCGATGACTCAAGGGCGGTCCCTGCCCGTCCACCTTTTCTCCCAGGCCAACGCCCTCTCGTAGTGCGCAAACTGCCTTTCCCTTTCCCGGAAAGCCCTGGAATGGAAAATCCTCCGGCCGTCTTTCCTCTCCGTTTCCATCTCCGCGTGGAGCATCTCGTGGTAAACGACAAACTCCAGGAAGTACCCCGGAACGGACCTCGCGTCAAGCAGAGGGTTTATCCTTATCATGTGCGTATGACTGCTGTAGCTTCCGAGCGTTCTAAGCCTGACTGCCCGTCCCCTTTTTCTCGTGCCCCAGGTAATACCGGCATCGACCCTTCCGCCAAAATAGTCATTATTCAGGCGTGAAAACACGGATGTGAGGTCGTGGTGCCGCCCCTTCGTTTTTACATTCACGCTTTTCGGAGTACGGGTCTTCAGCAAGCCCCTGTTTTCCCTGATATATAGCCGGATCAGGGGTGTTTTACCGCCCCTCTGTCGGACGAATTTGACTATTTCATGGATAACAGGATCATCAGCCTTGAGAAACATCCGGTGAAGACGCAGGGAAATTACTCCGCCCTTGCGGCGCGAGGATATAATGCTCGTGGAGTTGTCCGTAACGGTCAGGAAAATCTTTTCTCCCAGGGTCTGCTGAAGTTGGTTGTGCAAAGCCGTCTCGTCGCGCTCAAAAGGCAGGCTTATCTGTTCAGGAGACTTCAACGTAAAAGACATGGGCATACATAAATTTACACAAAAGCTTTAAGATTTTGGTAATAATTCACCGCCGGGGCGCAGAGGACACGGATACTGTAATTCTCCTGGAAACTGCGGTTCATTTTATTCCTGCCGTTTCCCTTCTTTTTCAGCTCTGTGTCTCGGTGTCTCCGTGATAAATCGCCTTTGTGGGATTTTTCATTTTCCGGCCAGTCTCTTCAATCTGTCGAATTCTTTCAGTGACCGGGAGACGCAGTCTTCGATGGCCAGGCCGATGAAATAGTTTCCGGTAAGGAGAAGTCCTTTGCCGGCTATCAGGCCGTCTATCTCATCTACAAGCCGGCCGTGTCCCACCCTCAGGGAAGGCACAATGTTCTCCCTCGTCGTCACATGGTCCAGCATGCCGCGGCCTGTTCCAAGCACCCGGCCGATCTTCTCCATCTTTGTCTCGAGGTCGGTAAGACCAGGCTTGAAGTGGAAGGCAAACCCCCTGTAACGGTCATGTACGACGCTGTCCCTCGATACGGCAGAGAAGAAGACATCGTTCCTCGGGATAATACCGGCGACGGGACCCACAGAAAGGGAGCCCTTCCTGACAGCCACGCCGACCGATTCCACGGAGACCACCTTTATCCGCGACAGCAATCTTGCGATCTCCGGGAATGACGGATGGAGCAGCCGGGCTGCAACAGATGCCGGTGCAGCGACCGCAAGGAATGAAGATTGAAAACTCCGCCCATCGGAAATAGCCGCCTCAAACAGACCGTTCTTAAAAACCAGCTCCTCAACCCCCTGCCCCTTTATCATCCGGAAGTCCCCGCTCCCGCTGATTACATCGGTAACCGTCTGCAGCCCGTCCGTGAAGGTAAATTTCTTCAGCACGTCCTTCCTGCGGTCCCTCTTCTTGAAGAGCATGCCTGCAGGGAAATCACGTGCGTCCTGAGATACAACCGCGTTGAATGCGGGGGCAAAAACCTTCTCGAAGTTTCCTCGTCCAACTATCCCGGAGTAATAGGACTCCACACTCCTGTCCTCCTTTTTCCGTGTCAGGATCCTGGGCGCAGAAAAGAGCAGTTCCGGAAAACTCAGCTGGGAAGCAATCGACTTTATCTCGTGATCTACGAGCATTCTGAATGATACCTTTTCCCGCCTGACAAGGCTGTCAAGCATGCCCCGGTCTTCGATAATTTTTATGAAGTTCCCATAGGAGTTATAACAGGTATGCGCCCCCATTTCCAGCCAGAAATCCTCAGCATCACCTTCAAACCTGTGTGAACAGAAGGCGCCGCCAGGCCGCTCTCTCTTTTCGATCACCACTGTTCCAAACCCGGCACGGGCGCAGTAATGCGCCATGCTCAAACCGCTTATACCGGCTCCTATGACAATGACGTCATATTTTTCCATGGTTCACCCTGGCTGGACCACAGCGTCCGCCGGCTCTCATTTGTAATTCACTGCCTTTCCAAAGTGCAAGCCCTTGCTGATCTTCCTGGCATCCACGCCCATGTATCTGCCTCCTTGAAGCAAAGGGACAAGATTCTCATAAGTCGGCCGCTCTTCAAATGCCGTAAAGCACAAACCGACTTCCTCCGGCAGATGGGCATCAGAGCCCCCGGTAAAGGGCAGTTTGAGTCTCTTCGCCATCTCAACGGCCCTCACGTTGAAGGCGTGGATATTGCAGCCGTTATACCCCTCCACGGCGCAGATTCCCTTGAGATCGAGTATCATATCACCGACACCGCTGCCCTTTCTGTATGGGTGAGAAGGGATAACCACGCCGCCGCATCGATTCACCGCCCTCACCAGCTCTTCAGCGGGAGCGTGCGTACCAACCTGCAGCCCGTCGGTGTCGACGCCAAAAACGAGGCAATGCCCGTCTTCTGATGAGAACTCTACCCCCCGGAAGATAGCGATGGCATTGCCGTACTTTTCTCTCAGTGCCTCCACCGGCTCCGACGCCTCATAGGAATAGTGCTCAGTGAATGCGATGCCGGTCAACCCAAGCCTGATCGCCCGCATGATCGACTCTTCCGGATCCGAATCATTGTCGCCGCTGAATCTTGAATGCACGTGGAGATCGACCTTATATTTCATATACTTTTAATAATAACCGAAAGAGCGCTTTTTTGGGGCAGACTCCCAATCCGGATAGAGGAGAACAAAACACATTTCACCGCAAACCAGACGCAGAGTGCCAAACAGCCTTTTTTAACCGCAGACACTCGCAGACAAAGACTGTTTCTTCTTTTTCGGCCACGTCGGCCGAAAGAAAACACATGAGCAGTTGCCGTTGTCTGTCTTAACGTCTGTCTCCCGTCTGCGGCTAAATACTTTTTTTGTCCTATTGTCATTTTTCTCTCATTACTTATCACTGCTTCACAGGCAGGGAAATGGTAAAAGTCGTTCCCCTTCCCTCCTCGCTCTCTACTTCAATGTCCCCGCCGTGGCCCTTTACAATACCATAGCTTATCGACAACCCAAGCCCCGTGCCTTCCTTCTTGCTTGTGAAGAAGGGGTCGAATATCCTGTTCATATCGCTCCCGGGAATCCCGGAGCCCGTATCTGATATTCTAACGGCGACTTGTCTTCCCTGTTCCATCAGAGAGGTCGCCACTTCCAGTTCTCCACCTCCAGGCATGGACTCGAGGGCGTTGACCATGACGTTAATGAAGACCTGTTTGAGCTGCCCCGGCGCAGTCATGACCGGAGGGAGTGAAGGCTCCAGGCTTTCCCTTACAACTATTTTGGAGGACTTTGCACGATATCTTGTCAGCTCGATGAGGTCGCGCAAAATGCCATTGATGTCGGTAAGCATTTTCACCTTTTCCGGCGGCCGTATAAAGGACAGCATGCCCCTGAGTATGTCCCTGCACCTTACAAGCTCATTCTCAATGATGTCCATCTCCGCGGCCGTCCCGTCCTTGTCGCCGGTCCTCCGCCTTATCATCTGGACATAACTGATGACCGAAGACAGAGGTGTTGCCAGCTCATGGGCCACTCCGGAAGCCAGGGTGCCGACAGCCGAAAGGGTTTCCGTCCGCAACATCTGTTCGTGGGTCCTTTTCAACTCCTCCGTCGCTTTTGTTATGCGTTTTTCAAGAGTATTATTCAATTCCCGCAGTTCCGCTTCGAGCAGGTTTCTCTGGCTGGTCGTCCTGTCCAGATTATCGGTCATCGCGTTGAATGCCTTCGCCAGGAATCCTATCTCGTCACCCGACCCAACATTGACTTTTGAACTGTAGTCTCCCGAAGATACCCGCTCTAGTCCGCTGATGAGTCCCCTCAACCTGTCCCTTATCGACCTTATAGTGAGCGTAATGACCGCCAGAGATAAAAGAGCACTTAATATTATTGCAATGAAGATGGAAAAGCCTGACCGCTTGAGCGAGACCAATTGCAGCTTGTCCATATGCCTGTTCATTCCGGCGGTGGCTTCCGCTGCGCCGGTGATGATATCCAGCAGCCTGTTCCCTTCCTCGGTGGCCTCATTTTCCCAGGATCCCTCCAGCCTCGCATCCCTTGAGGTGGCGATGAGGCTTATCTTATCTTCGTACTTCCGAAGATGGTCCGATGCGTCGCTCAGACGCATCCGCAGAGCGGCAACCCTCGATGCTACTTCATGGCATTTGTTGCATGATGCAGCGTTCAGGCTTCCGTAACCCTTTTTGATGGCAGTCAACGCATCCTCTACCTTGAGTACGTTTTCTGCCAGTCCGTCGATGTCCCGGCTGTATCCGGCCTCATGCCTGTACAGTTCCGCCTGGGCACTTCTCAGGTAGATCATGACATCACTATAGTCGTCGAGTACCCTGTCCTGACTGTCTCTAAGTTTCTGCTGGGAGGCAACAAGGCGAAGGTTCGCAAAAATGAAGGTTCCGGAGACTACAAAAATGAGCGTGATAATTCCCAATGCCGTGATCAGCTTCTTCTTCACGGCTTTCGCTGTACCTCGGGGGTAACATGATGACCGATTTCGCCAAGGCCGAAGAATTCCGCATCAAGTCCCAGGTCTTTCATCATGTGAACAATAAGGTCATAATCGGATTTACGCGTCTTGATGAAGCGGGAGGCCCTCAACGCAGAAAGGACTTCCTTTCCCTGGTCCGTATCGTCCATGTGCAGCAGGCTTTCCTCAATCAGGTCCCTGTGCCTCGCGTCAAGACTTCCCTTCCTTATACCGAGAGTGCCCGAGGGAAAGGGTCCGGAAGTTGCCAGTATAACGAGGTCCTTCTTCACTGCCGGGTTTTTGATCAGGAATCTGTCGAGAATCCGGTCCGTCGAGCATCCTATGTCGGCTTTTCTGTCAATTACCTCCCGGATTGTGCCATCATGGCTTCCGGCATAAGAGACCCGGCTGAAATAACCCACGAACTCTTTCACTCCTTTCTCGTGGAGATACCATCTCGGGAACAGATAACCCGAGGTGGTCGATTTGCTTACAAGCGCTATCCTTTTTCTCTTCCAGGTCGATACATCCCCGTTTATCCCCTTGTCCCTTCGTGCGAATATCACCCCCCTGTAAGTCGACCTGCCGTCTTCGTGAACGGGCCGGGCTACTGGGTCTATGTCGGTTCTGGAGTCCATCACCACGTAACTGAGGCCCCCGAAGAAGGCGGCATCTACCTGCGCCGTCGACATCTCCCTATAAATGTCTTCGTAACTGTCAAGGAGCTTTGCCTTCACGCTCATGCCCAGCATCCTGGACAGGTATTCCGCCAACAGCCTGTATCGCCTCTTCTGGTAAAAGATGTTCTCTCTTGGAAGCAGGGCGATGACGAAGGTATGACTTCCACCAGCCTTTTCTCCGGCCTTTTGGGTGCCTGAAACCTCTTTCCCGCCCGGACAGCCGGTAAGAAGAAGCATGATCAGAAGAACCATCAAAAAGGAAATTACTCTGGAGACCTGAAACTTCATGCTCTTGTTATTCTACCCCATCTCATCTATTATTTTCACACGTCAGCCCATCAGCTATCAGTTGTAAGCAAGTTACTTATGTCATTGAAAAGTCGGGATTTAGTCTGCATACTTCTGCG
>JARRRD010000080.1:0-9152 GCA_037381085.1 Candidatus Sulfobium sp. | reverse complement strand
AGGTTCTATTCACTATTCACTCCTGACCGCTCACAGCACCTTCACCTCCGGTATCAGCACCACGAACTTTCCGCCCCACTCACGGATCGATGACATCTGACCCATGATCTCGTCCGCGAGGTTCCATGGAAGGATCACAAGATAGTCTGGTCTTGTCTCCGCAATCCTGTCCGGTTTGTAGACGGGGATGCGGGTCCCCGGCAGATAGGTGTTCTGCTTATGAGGGCTCCTGTCTACGGTATAATCGATGAAATCAGACCTGATGCCGCAGTAATTGAGGAGAGTATTGCCCTTGGCCGGTGCTCCATATGCCGCTATGGACTTTCCGTTCCTCCTGGCCTCGATGAGGAAAGTGAGAATTCTTCTCTTTGTTTCCTTGACCCTTTCGTTGAATGAGTGATAGCAGTCCGGGCCTGCGAAGCCTGCTGTCTCCTCTCTTTCCCTCAAGTCATGTACCCTCCGGCCGACGGGCCTGGAGCCGTCTTCGGAATGGCGCCCGTAAATGCGCAAGGAGCCTCCGTGCGTCGGGATCTCTTCCACGTCAAAGAGCGTGAGTCCGTGTTTCGCGAAAATCTTTTCCACGGTAATAAAGGAAAAGTAAGAGAAATGCTCGTGGTATATCGTGTCGAACTGGTTCCCGTCAATGAGGCGCATGAGGTGCGGAAATTCCATCGTGATTATGCCTTTCGGTTTTAAGACGGTCTTCAGCCCCGAGACAAAGTCATTGATATCCGGGACATGGGCCAGCACATTATTGCCCAGAAGGAGGTCGGCATATGTTCCCTGATCAGCCAATTCCAGCGCGGTCTTTGTTCCGAAAAACTTGACGACTGTCGGGACCCCGGCATCCTGGGCGGCCTTTGCCACATTTCTTGCAGGCTCAATACCCAGAACGGGCACCCCCCTGTCTCTAAAATACTGCAGGAGATATCCGTCGTTGCTCGCTATTTCGATGACCTGGCTTCGGGAATCAAACCCGAAACGGTCAACCATCAGACTTGTATAGTCATTGGCGTGCTTCAGCCATGACTCGGAATAAGAAGAAAAATAGGCATAGTCACTGAAAATCTCTTCAGGCGACTGGGTTTCGGGAAGCTGAACCAGATAACAGGCGTCGCACACATAAACACAGAGCGGGTAGTGAGGCTCCATACTGTTGAGCTGTTCCGGCCTGAGATAGGAATTCGCCAGCGGGGACACCCCCAGGTCCACAAAGACGTGGTTAAACGGAGATTTACAGAACCGGCAAACATTCTCTGTATTGCTCATCCCTCGTTCTCCCTGTATTTGCCGGCCCACTCGAGTTTTTCCGTCAGGAGGTCCTTATTCCTCAGGTGAGTCAGGACCTTCAGCCTCATGAACCTCGAATTGCGGAAATCCTCATCGTGAAATTTCATGGCTTCAAGCCCTTCCTTGAGGTCCCTGATAGTGGTGACCAGGTCGACCTGCGGCTGGTAATCGGGGGCGAGTTTTCTGAAAAGGTCGAAATTTACCCTGTAGGATCTCTTGTCCGGCTGGGCGTCCTTGTTTATTGAGACCTCGACGTCCGGGATGACCTCCGCCACGGCATCGGCCAGATCTTTAACCTGATAGTTCCAGGCGTCGCTGCCCACATTGACCGCTACAAAGGCCCCCCCGTTGCCGGATGGATCCCGGGAGATCGCCCAGTCGATGGCGCGCGCCATGTCCCTTATGTTGATGAGCGGCCGCCAGGGGGTACCGTCACTAAGAATCGTTATTTTCCCGGACGTAACGGCCCCGGCCACGAAATCATTCAGAACAAGGTCAAGACGCAGTCTCTCGCTCATGCCGCAGGCCGTGGAGAACCTAAGGCTGGTTACCTTGAACTTGTCGTCAGCCATGGTCCCGAGGTCCCTCTCCGTATATACCTTTGACTTCGCATATGCCGTGAGCGGGTTGAGCGGCGACCTCTCGTCCCTCGGGCTGTCATCGGCCGATCCGTACATGCTGCAGCTCGAAGCAAAAACAAAAGATCCGACTCCCCTGTCCCGTGCTTTCTTGGCAAGTTCTATGCTCGCCCTGTGGTTGATATCAAGAGTGACCTCTTCAAAGGTATTTCCCATTGGATCATTCGATATGCCGGCGAGGTGTACGACGGCGTCAACTCCATCCAGCAAATCGGCGGGAAGTTTTCTGACATCGGTGAAGTGCTGCTGGTCCACACGACATTCGGGAAGAATCTCGGAATTGGTAAGACAGTTTGCAAAATACCCCATATCAAGGCCCACGAATGTGGAGCCGGGATAGGAGGACCGCAGCCTCTGAACAACGCAGGGCCCTATATAACCCATGTTTCCTGTGATCATGATTTTCATGGTTCTTCCTTAAACAGAATTATTTTATGTTGTCTTTCCCATGGGATGCAGATCTCCTGAAAGCGAACCCGCGCCCTTGAGAAGATTCTTCACGTAACGCGCGATCGCCGGAGCGGCAGTGAGTCCCGGCGATTCTATGCCCACAAGATTCACAAAGCCGGGCAAGTCTTCCCGGATGACAAAATCGTGGAACCCCTGACCTTTCCCCTGTAGCTTTGGCCTGATACCGGACATCTCCGGAACAATGTCCTCCCGGTGAATGAAGGGCAGAAACTTCACGGCGGACTCATAAAATCTGTCGGCATTCGCGGAACAGACCTTGTAATCTTCCTTCCTGTCAATATAGGTTGCGTCGGGGCCCAGCTTCATCCTTCCGCCGAGATCAAGCGTCAGGTGCACACCCAGCCCGACATGATTCTTGTCCGGAACAGGATAAACCAGCCGACGCACCGTTCCCCTTTTCACATTCGTTATGCCGAAATAATCGCCCTTGCAGAAGTGAAGCTCATAGTTCCCGCCCATCATCCGTGCTATCAGGTCTGATCCAAGCCCCGCCGAGTTAATGACCTTTTCGCTGATAAATTCGAAATATTCACCCGCCTTGTTTATCGTGCCGATCTTGTAGCCCCCTGAAACAGTTTCAATCGAAACTACCTCCGTTCCGCATACCAGCTGGGTCCCGCGTTGCCCTGCTTCGTGGAGGTAGTAATCCATTAGCGCATGAACGCTCAGGATACCGGTATCGGGCGAAAAAAGGGCCGACTCCGCCCTGATATGGGGCTCCATTTCACGGATCTTGTCCTTTGATAACAGGGAGACGGAATAAACCCCGTTCCGCTGCGCCGTCTCCATCAGGTGTTCAATCTCTACAACCTCGCGCTGCGATGATGCAATTATCAATTTACCCGTTCTAGAGTACGGGATATTGTTCTTTGCACAAGTCTCATATAGCAGGGATCTGCCTTCAACGCAGAGGGTCGCCTTCAATGAGCCGGGAGGATAATATATCCCTGCATGAATCACCTCACTGTTCCGGGAGCTGACTCCCAGTCCGTGAGAATCGTTCTTATCCAGGACAAAGATGTCCCGGTGTTCATTCGACAGTTCAGAGGCAATCGCCAGGCCTACCACTCCGGCCCCTATGATCGTTATTTCAGCGTCCATTCAGGATGCTCTCATTCCCATATCTTCCAAGGAGCTTTCCCTGAATTCCAGAGTTCTTCCAGGTACATTTTATCCCGCAGGGTGTCCATCGACTGCCAGAATCCGGTGTGCTTATATGCGGAAAGCATTCCATCGTGCGCAAGGTTCTTCAGGGGCTCCTGTTCCCAGGTGGTTGCATCGTCGCCTATATAATCTATTACCCCCGGCTCCAGTACAAAAAAACCTCCATTGATCCATGCCCCGTCGCCCTGGGGTTTCTCCCGAAAGCTCATTATCATATTCTGATCATGCCTGAGACTGATCGCCCCGAAACGTCCCGGCGGCTGAACCGCCGTCAGTGTGGCAAGAGTTCTCTGTCCACCGTGAAAATCGATCAACTGTTTGACATTGATATCACTTACTCCGTCTCCATAGGTCAGGCAGAATGTTTCGTCGCCGATATAGTCTTTCACCCGCTTGAGGCGGCCCCCGGTCATGGTTTTTTCTCCGGTATCGACCAATGTCACCTTCCAGGGCTCAGTGCCGTTTTGGTGTACCTTCATCTTGTTGTTCTTTAAATCGAAAGTCACATCCGACATCTGCAGAAAATAATTTGAGAAATAGTCCTTTATCATATATCCCTTGTAGCCGCAGCAGATGACGAATTCATGGATTTGGTGGGCGGAAAATATCTTCATGATATGCCAGAGGATCGGCTTCCCGCCTATTTCAACCATGGGCTTGGGACGAACCGTTGTTTCTTCAGACAAACGTGTGCCATATCCGCCCGCCAGGATGACCGCTTTCATGTGATACTCCTTTCCCTGTCGTGTAACAAGAAGGTTTTCCCCATTATGAACACTGCTCCGCCTGCTTGGTCACATACGTAACAAGCAGGGTAGGGTGCAGACAACTATTCTCTAACAAATAATGTGCCATAGATAAAATAAATAAAAAAGTAAGATTAATCGTAACTGGTCGGATTCAGAAAGGAATAATGTATCCTTAGGCTACATTATTCCATTAATGAGGTGTTTCTTATGGATACAGTCAGGGGAGTCTAAGAGTTGCGGAATTGATCGGCCTCTCTCAGGCGCTTGTAAAAGGCTTTTCGGGATATGCCGAGCATTTTTGCAGTTCTCGATTTGTTGCCGTTACAGTTCCTGAGGGCTTCGGTGATTGCCTGCATTTCCAGCTCTTTCAGGGTCCTCATTGGTCCCCGGCTGGAAGTCCGTTTCTTCGGAGACAGGAACTCGGCGGGCAGTTCCCGCAGTGTAATCTTCTTCCCGCGCGCGAGTGCGACCCCGCGTTCGACGACATTTCTCAGCTGCCTGACGTTTCCGGGCCAGTCATGATGTTGAAACGCCCTCATTACTTCATCTGATAAGGTGATTTTCCTTTCTTGTTTAAGACAAAACTCGTCAAGAAATGCCGAGGCCAGAAGAGGTATGTCATCCTTCCTTTCCCTGAGGGGAGGCACTCTGATCTCTATCTCATTGATTCTGTGGTAAAGATCCCGACTGAATCTGTTGATGCCCACTTCCTCCCTTATATCACGGACCGAGGTCGATATAAGACGGAAACGGACCTCGGCCTTCCCGTTGCCATCGCTTCTCTCTATATGGCCGTCCTGCAAAAGCTGGAGGACCCTGGCCTGCGTGGGCGGTGCCAGTTGCTCGATTTCTTCCAGAAACACAACGCCGTTTCCGGCTTCCTCAAACTTGCTTCGTCTTGCCGCACCGTTGCCTCCGAAGTGCCCGTCACTCCGCCCGAAAAGCTCAACTTCGATGAACTCCCTGGGCATCGCTGCACACTTGACGGGGATGAAGGGCGAAGTGCTTCTGGAACTGCCGCAATGAAGGGTTCTTGCCATAAGCTCCTTGCCCGTTCCAGGTTCCCCGGAGATAAGTATATTGTGAGGTGACTCTTTGACTGCTTCCAGGATCTCAATCGTCTTCCGCATTGCGGGAGTGTTTCCGATGATGCGATACACCGGCGTCATATCGGATAGTCTGTCCTTCAACAGTTTGATCTCCCTCCTGAGCATGCGCTGTTCCATGGCCCGTGACAATATGCCCTTCAGTTTCGGATATTCCGGCGGCTTGACAAAATAGTAGAAGGCGCCTCGCCCCATGGCTTCAAGAGCCAGTTCCATGGTTTCGTAAGTCGTTAGCAGGATGATGGGGATACCCGGTCTGGCCGCCGAGATATATTCGAAAGGGCCAATGCCGTGACCGTCCGACAATCCGACTTCCGCTATGACTGCATCGATGTCATCACTGGCGACAACTTTACTTGCATGCTCGGCCGTCCCGGACTGAATGATATCATATCCGTCAGCGGAGAGGACCGTCGACAGACCACTGAATGAATCAGGCTGATTATCGACAACAAGTATTCTGCCTCTGCTGCCTGTGGCCACTATTATTCAGCAACCTCCATCAGAAGTTTCGCGCGGGGACTTCAAAAGGGTTTTTCCGGTCATATGCGCCCGTCTTTTCCCGGCAACGGACAGGGGGAAACCTCATTCCACCGTCCGCGGCCTTTTGTTCAGTGCAGTAACAGATCAACAGTCTCTCCTGCCGTCACGTCGCCGGACATTCCGTTCTTGAAATTGGGCACTATGGTCCGGAGCTTTCGTATCACATCGTCAACCGCATAATTTCCGACTATATTCTGAAGTTCTGCCAAATGAACGGCCAGATCTTCGGTTGAGGGAATATCGGGCACCGCTATCATCAGTTTTTCGTGTGTTGTGGGGATCATTTGCTCGGATTCGTCAAAAAGGTCTTCATACAATTTTTCTCCCGGACGCAGTCCGGTGAACTTGATCTTTATCTCCTGATACGGAATGAATCCGGAAAGCCTGATGATATTCTCTGCAAGGTCGACAATCTTTACGGGACTGCCCATGTCAAGGACGAATATTTCTCCGCCGTGGCCGGAAGCGGCGGCAACTAGGACAAGCTGAACGGCCTCCGGTATGAGCATGAAAAATCTCCTGATATCCGGATGAGTCACCGTAACGGGTCCTCCGTTTTTCAGTTGTTCCTTGAATATGGGGACGACGCTGCCGTTAGTCCCCAAGACATTGCCGAACCTTACGGTAGTAAATTTCGTCCGGCAGCAGGCATTCATTTTCACTGTTAGAAATTCGGCGATTCGCTTTGACGCACCCATGATGCTTGTAGGATTTACCGCCTTGTCAGTCGATATCAGCACGAAAGCTTCAGCGCAATGGCGCGATGCGATATCTATAAGGTTTTTTGTACCGAAGACGTTGTTCCTTATTGCCTCGATGGGGTTGTTTTCCATCAGGGGGACGTGCTTATAAGCGGCCGCGTGAAAGATAATCTGCGGCTTATAGTTAGTAAATGTGTGTTCGAGATAGAGGGCATCCTGTATGTCTCCTATGATGGTAAATATTTTTGTCTTGCGTTGTGTTGCCCTCAGTTCGTTATCCACAGAGAACGTGCTGTTTTCGTACCGGTCAAAGAGAAGGAGGCTTGAGGGATTGTACTTGACAATTTGCCTGCAAAGCTCCGAGCCGATCGACCCGCCGGCCCCGGTCACCATAACAGTTTTTCCCTCTATAAGGGTCTTAACCGAGGTGATGTCGGTCTTTACCGGGTCCCTCTGAAGAAGGTCGACCAGGGAAATAGGCTTCATATGGGCAATGCCATATTGCTTGTTGAGAAACTGGATGAGCCTCTCTTCGCTGATATGTCCAAGTTTTACCAGTTTGGACCCCAGTCTTCCGCCTTCTCCTTTTTGGAGCGCCAATGCTTCCTGAATCTGGTCTTCCGTCACGATGCCGGCCTCAACCAGACGCTGTCCGAGCTTCCCCGCCACGGAAACATTGCCGTCAAGGAGATCATTGATGGCCGGCAACTTCTTTATCGATATGTTGAAGGGTTTGCACTTTTCGTAAACACTCCGGATGACCTTCTGCGCGTCTGTAGACACCGCAACAAGTATCTCATCGACCCCTCTCTTCTTAATGATTTCAGGAAGTGCGTCGATGTTTCCGAGAATGGGTACGCCGTGTATGGTGAGCCCTTTTTTCTGCTCGTCGTCATCTACGAAACCCACCGGCTCGTAAGCGCTTTCGTGACTGTTCTTCATCTCCCTCACAACCATCTCGCCGGGGTCTCCCGCGCCTATTACCAGGAGTTTCTTGCGGGGAGGATCGAAGAGCATGTATTCCCTGAATACCCTTATAAAGAGCCTTGTCATCCCCGAAATGATGATGAATAACAGCCAGTCCAGGACATAGACAGAGCGCGGGAAGTGCATATCGCCTACGATATAGTGTACGAAAATAAGATACAGAACGCTTCCCAGGGTCGCCGAGTTCACGATCTTGATCATGTCGCTTATGCTCGCATATCGCCACAGCCCTCTGTGCAGGCCGGACGCAAAATAGAAGGTTAGTCGAAACAGGAGGAGGACGGGGAGGTACAGCAGAAATCTGTTCATGTCGGCCCCCGGGAGTATCGAGTCAAACCGGAGGAGAAATGCGCAGTAGTTCGCCAGGGCAGCTTCGAAAAGGAAAAGAAGTGCTACAAACAATTGTTTGTAGTTTAAAATGTATTTCTTTATCGTCTTATAAATATGACTCTGATTTCCGTTCATTTCTTTGTGGCTCCGCTGTTCGCGAAGAGTGTCTATCTGTTCTCCGCTATCCTGAAAAAGGTTCTTATGATGAGCTTCAGGTCCATCAGCAGGCTGTGTTCTTCCACGTATCGCAGGGAAAGGCGGATCTTTTCAGGCAGGATCCTTTTTGTGTAGTCTTTTTCCCAGTCGGCCGCCGTTGCAAGGACCCTTTCTTCTTCCGAAAATCTTATGGAAGCAGGGTCCGTGATGCCGGGACGCATTCTGAGGAGTTCCCTGTATTCTCCTTTGAAAAGCCGGACGTATTGACTGACTTCGGGGCGTGGACCCACCAGGCTCATGTCTCCCTTAAGGACGTTGAGAAGCTGCGGCAATTCGTCAATCTTGTATTTTCTCAATAAATGTCCGACCTTTGTGATTCTTTCATCCCCTCCCACTGTTATCAAGGCGCTCTTTATTCCCCGCAAACACGGGAGACAGGACAATCAATGCAAATAGCGAGAAGATAACGTCAAAGAGGCGCTTCATCATGCACTGTTACCTTCTGAACCTCCTGGTGACGTATTCCACCGATTCGGCGACCTGAGCCACATCTTCATCGGTCATTGCCGGATAAATGGGCAATGAAACGATCTCGTCGTAAAGCTTCGCTGATACCGGAAACGGCTGAGAAGTGTACTGAAATTCATTTGCGTAATAGGGATGTCTGAATAGTGGGATAAAATGGACGGAAGACATGACGCCGATGTCCCTCAGTTCTTCCATGAATTGATTTCTGTCGATGGTCAGTGCGCCCGGGACCAGCCGTATTACATAAAGATGCCAGGCGCTTTCCCTGTCGGACTTGACCTGCGGAATGCGAACTTCGGGAAGATGAGCGAAAGACCCGGAATATTGTTCAGCTATTTGTTTACGACGGGTCCACATCCAGTCGACTTTTTTCAGTTGCGCGAGGCCCAGTGCAGCCTGGATGTCCGTCATGTTGTACTTGTATCCCGCCTCAAGGACGTCGTAATGCCAGGAGCCTTCATTCGTATATCTTTTCCACGCGTCTTTTGA
>JARRRD010000079.1:0-9703 GCA_037381085.1 Candidatus Sulfobium sp. | reverse complement strand
TTCCCCTGCACCCTCAGTGCTGCAAACTAACTCCGTTCGACTTGCATGTGTTAGGCACGCCGCCAGCGTTCGTTCTGAGCCAGGATCAAACTCTCATTTGATACTGGTCTACTCAAAAACAATCAACTTAACGGGACCTGCTCTACAGTTTTCAAAGAACACTCTCCCTCTTTACCCGACATCCGATTACCGGCGGTATTCAGGAGATTCAAAATCAGCGAAACTAGATTATAACTGCTTTTCCCAAAAAATACAACTAATTTTTGGGCTCTTAATAAGCGGCTTCAGCTATACTATAGCACTTCCCCAAAACCACTTCAAGAGTTGAAAATACGGGACATAAGGGCCAGAAACCGCGGCTACAGCCAAAAAAATGTGGTTATTGCATAAATACTCCGTCTCTCCAGTTATTTTATTCCCTTTCAGCAGTTTGCTTCTTTCTGCCCACGGCTCACAGCGGTTTTCTCACAATTCGCCGAGAAAGAAATTTGCCTTCTTCTCTCTCTCCACCGTGGACCACTCCCCATGGCCCGGAAGTATCCTTGTTTCAGGGGGCAGGGAAAGGATTTCAACGAATGACTTCTTGAGTTCATCGATGTTTCCGCCGTAGAAATCCGTTCTCCCCACCGAGCCGGCAAAGATGGTATCCCCGCTGACGATCACACCCTCGCCATAAAGGCATATCCCTCCGGGACTGTGGCCGGGAGTAAGAAGAACCTCGAAATTCAAATGTCCAACCGTAACCCTGTCCTGGTCGGCGAGATAAACGTCCGGTTCAGGCGGAGGATCGATCCTGTATTCCCAAAACGCCGCCTGGTCCTGCGCCTTGTTGTATATATCGATGTCATCCCTGTTGAGGGCAACCCTGGCCCCCGTCTCTTCCTTCAGTTTAGAAACAGCCCCGACATGATCAAAATGTGCGTGGGTGCATATAATCATGTTCACTTTATCGAGCGTCTCTGCATCGGATATAACGTAGCAATTTGTCTGAAGCGGGCCGACTGCAAGGCAATCTAGATCCATTACGCTTTCCTCCTCCCAATCCTCTTTTTTAACGCTTCAAGAAAATATTCCATTTCCTCACTCTTCAACATAAAGCTGGCCGCAACATATATGACGACACAAACGGCGGCCGCCCCCGTAAAATAAGCGGCCTTCTCAAGAGTTCCGCCGCTCTTTTCCCATAGGCCGCCATGAAGGAGTACGCGGCCCGTCACAGCCATTACCAGGGAGGCCGCGCCTATTTTGACGAACGACTTTGCAATCTTTCTTGCATCCACGCGCTTCAGTTTCTTCCTGAGGAAATAAGAGAGCAGGGAGAAATTGACCCACGATGCAAGCGCATTGGCAAGGGCAAGGCCGGCGTGCTTCAGGGGACCCATGAGTACAAGGCTGAAGAGGATGTTTGAGACCATGCCCACTGTCGCAATCTTGACCGGCGTCCTCGTGTCCTGCATCGCATAGAACGAGGAGGTAATAACCCTGTTGCCGACGATCGACCATATGCCGAAAGAATAGAACAGGAGCGCCTCCGACGTCCCCTTTGTAGCGGCATAGTCAAAACTTCCTCTCTGGAAGAGGAGATTCACTATCGGTTCCCGGAGTGTGATCAGGGCAGCCATGGCGGGAACGGAGATAAAGAAAAGCATTCTGAGGGCAAAGGAAAAGTCCTCCCGCAGGTGTTCAATGTCTCCCCGCACGGCATGCTCGGACAGGGTGGGCAGAACGGCCATACTCATCGCGACCCCGAATATGCCGATCGGGAACTGTATAAGCCGCATGGAATAATAGAGATAGGTAATGCTTCCTGAAGGGAGATAGGAAGCCAGAATATTGGCCACAAGTATATTGATCTGGTTGACCGCCAGTGCGAGAGTTGCGGGGATTAGCAGGATGGCCATTTTCTTCAGGCCGGGATGCCTGAAATAAGGGCGAAAACCGAGCCTGTACCCCTTCCTGAAAAATGAAGGCAACTGGAAGAGGAACTGCAGCAGACCCCCGATGAGGACGCCCACAGCCGCAACAACAATAGGTCTCCTGGCTATCGACGCAAAGAAGACTATAACCACGATGAGTGCAATGTTGAGCATCGCCGGCGCAAGGGCGGGAATGAAAAATACCTTCTTCGTATTCAGCGCGCCCATCGCGAGGGCGGCCAGACTGACGAGCAGGAGGAATGGAAACATTATTCTCGTGAGAAGGACCGTCAGGGAAAATTTCCCGGGAGACTTAAGAAAACCCGGGGCAATTACCGTGACAAGCGCGGGAGCGAATATAATTCCGAGGATACATATAATTCCCACGGCAATAACAATGAATGAAAAAGTTATCTTTACAAGCTTTTGGGCCTCCTCTTCGCCCTGCTTCTGACGATACTCGGTCAGCACCGGGATGAACGCAGCCGACATCGACCCTTCGGCGAAAAGCTCCCTGAGGAGGTTAGGTATCCTGAAGGCTGCAAAGAATGCATCGGAAGTGCCGCCGGCCCCGAAATAGAGGGCGAATACCATGTCCCTCACAAAGCCGAGAATGCGGCTTATGAGCGTCGCCGCCGACATGGCGCCGGCCGCCCGGGCTATCTTTCCTCTTTGATCCATGATTAGCGCTAATTATAGCAAAACAGCGGGGTGTCGCAGAATCTTCGGCAATTGGCGGACCCGTGATTTCATTCAAGGCCCGGCTCAGCCGGAATTCTCTTCCAGATACTTTTTTATCTCCCGGATAAACTCCTCTCCATGTCTTTCAAGCTTGGCGTCGCCCACCCCGCTGATACTCCTCATATCCGGCAACGTCGTCGGAAAGCGTCTGCACATCTCCCGGAGGGTCTTGTCGGAGAAAATAACATAGGGAGGAACACGATGCGCCTCGGCTGTCTTTTTCCTGAGACCGCGAAGTCTCCCGAAAAGGGCCTCATCGTACCGCCCGGAATCCACGGCCTTCCCCATCTTCGTCTTGGATGATTCCTGCCTCCTGAGTGCCTTTGCCTCCTCTTTACCGTAAAGCACGTCCAAGCCCCTCTGAGTCAGCTTCAGAACCGGGTAGGAATCGCCCTCCTGCCGCAGCATTTCCTGGGCGAGGAGTTCGTCGAGGAGGAACCTCCAGTGCTTCTTGTCCCTGTTTTTTCCCGCTCCATAGGTTTTTATCTCGTTATGCCTGAGATCACGAACCCGCTTTGTGTCCGCGCCGGTCACGATGTCTACGATATGCCCTATGCCGAACCGCTGCCCTGTCCTCGATATTGCCGACATTATTATCTGAGCGTCAACGGTTATATCGATCTGCTCCACGGAGCCTGTGCATATATCGCAGCCGCTGCAGTTATCCCCGGGATAGTCCTCCCCGAAAAATCCGAGGAGCTGCCTCCTCCTGCATACGTTGTGGGATGCATACTCGACGACCCGGTTCAGCTTCTGCATTGCGATGTATCGTTCGTTTTCGTCCTCCATCCTGTCGATGAAATAACGGATCTTCGGGACGTCCCCCCTGCTGAAGAGAAGGCGACAGCGGGCCGGCTCGCCGTCGCGACCGGAACGGCCTGTTTCCTGGTAGTAGCTCTCCATATTCCTGGGCAGGTCGGCATGGATGACAAACCGCACATTCGATTTGTCTATACCCATTCCGAAAGCGATAGTGGCCACAATGACCTGCGCCTCATCCCTGTTGAAGGCCTCCTGGTTATTGTTACGCTCTTCAGCGGACAATCCCGCGTGATAGGGGAGCGCCTTGATCCCCCTGGAGGCGAGGAAGCCGGCGGTTTCCATCACTGAGTCACGGGTCGTCCGGTAAACAATGCCCGATTCCCCCTGATGCTCCCTTATGAACTCAAGCACCTGCGGTCCGGCCTTCGATTTCGGCTGCACCTCGTAAAAAAGGTTCTCACGGTTAAAAGAGGCGCGGACGATGCAGGGAGTCCGGAGGCCGATTCTGCTTATGATATCTTCCTGCACCTTGCAGGTAGCCGTTGCGGTAAAGGCTGCGACGGGCACACCTGGAAACTCCTTCGGAATAAGGGACAGGCCGAGATAATCGGGACGGAAGTCGTGGCCCCATTCCGATATGCAATGGGCCTCGTCTATGGCAAAGAGAGAGATGGGGACGGTCTTCAACGTTTCGAGAAAATGCGTCATCGCGAAACGCTCCGGGGCGATATAGAGGAGCTTTATCATATTGCATTTCAAGGTACGGTACACATCGGACATCTCCTGTGCGGTCATAGAGCTGTTCAGGAATGCAGCCGGTATCCCGTTTTCGCGCGCCGAATCGACCTGGTCTTTCATCAGGGAGATGAGCGGGCTGATCACAACCGCTGTGCCTTCCATGATCTTCGCCGGAAGCTGGTAGCAGAGCGATTTACCGCCACCAGTAGGCATTACGGCAAAGACGTCTTTCCCGCTCATAATACTCGTGATTATCTTTTCCTGATTAGGGCGGAACGTCTGAAAACCGAAGCCTGTCCTTAGCGTTTCGAGTACCAGTTTAAATATCCCCTCCCTCGAGATCTCTGCCTGAATGGTCACCGCGCCATATTCTAGCACAATCATGCCACTGCCTCCGGTCAAGCACCTTGCAAATCACGCCCTGCAACTCTTACAATTCCGTATGTCCATATTGAACAAGATCGTCGAAAAGAAAAAGGACCGGTTGTCTTCAGCCAGATCCCGGGAGCCTGTTGCACAGCTGAAGTCCGTCATGATGGACATCGAAAAACCTCTCGACTTCCGGTCAGCCATTACAAGGGGCTCGGGTCCAGTCAGGTTCATCACCGAAATCAAGAAGGCATCCCCGTCAAAGGGGCTTATACGAGACCCCTTCGACCCGCTTGCAATAGCCGCCGTTTACGAAAAGGGCAATGCCGATGCGATCTCGGTGATTACCGAGGAAGATTTTTTCCAGGGCAGGATTGAATTTCTCACGGACGTGAAAAAATCGGTCACAATGCCGGTACTGAGGAAGGATTTCATCTTCGACCAATACCAGATTTACGAGGCACGGGCCGCCGGGGCGGATGCGATACTGCTGATAGCAGCGATCCTCGAGGGAGCACAGGCGGAGGAATACCTGCAGATGTCGGCAGAACTGGGCATGGCCGTGCTGTTCGAGGTTCACGACGACGCAGAACTCGACAAGGCACTTGCCCTGGGGGCCCCCATTATCGGCATCAATAACAGGGACCTGAAGACGCTCCGGATCGATCTCAATACCTCCTTACGCCTCAGGAGAAGGATACCGCGGGGCAGGATAGTCGTCAGCGAAAGCGGGATAAGCTCCCGGGAAGACGTCCTGAGTATAGAATCCGCCGGGATTGACGCGGTCCTTGTCGGCACCTGCCTGATGGAGTCACACGACATAGGCGCGAAGCTCGACGAGTTGACGGGACGGCGGTCATGAAGAGACAGAAATATTTTTCAGTAATCTTGAAGCATCGACCTGCCGGCCGGGAGCAGGCGTGTACATTACTGAATCCCATAGCCGTACATGCTGTATACGAAGTGCCCGAGGATCGTATATTCCCTTTTCCCCCAGGAATCGGGAAGAGGCCAGTAGGGCGCACCATCCTTCAGCGCCTTAATCGCCGCGTCGTCCAGCATCTTATATCCGGACGTGCGCACAAGCTCCACGTCTCCAAGGGAGCCGTCCTTTTTTATCGTGAAACGTATCTGCAGATCACCATAAATCCTCCTCTGCTCCGCCTCGGGCGGATAGACCCATATACTCTCGATTTTTTGACGTAACAGGCTCAGGTACGGGCGATAGAGGTAGTTTCTTGTGTCCATCGTGATGGGAGAATCTTTTCCCCCCTGCTCAGCCTTCGTACCCGCTGTGTCCCTCCTGGCGATCTCTTCGGTAACGCTCGGGTCGAAAAGGTCGAAGGACTTGCCGCGGCCTGAAAGACCCGGCCCGGGAGATATCCCCATCCCTTTTCCCGCCCCCTTTTCGCCCTTCCCGCGGGCCCTTTCCTCCTTCGGCATTACATTCGGGGGCGGAAGGGACTTGCCCGGGAGAATAGGTCCCTCGCCCGGAACGGTCGGCTCTTCCTCGGGCGGCGGGGGCGGAGGTTTGACGGCAACGGGCGGCGGGGCCGGTCTCATCCTGGGGTGGGGCATGGGGCGGGCCGGCGGCCTTCTTCGGGCACGAGGAGCCGGAAGCAACTTCTTCCGCGCAGGCGGAGGAGCCGGGGCCTCGGGCGTCACGAGCGTCGCGACTAACTCCCGCTGTTTTTCCTGCCTCGATGGGGGCATCAGATAAATGAAAAGCAGGACTATCGCATGAACCGCTATGGAAAGAAGAATAAACCTTTTGAATGTCAATTTAGAAATTCCTGTGTCAGTTTCTTATCATACTTCCGCTGTGAAGATCAGAATCCCGGAGGGAAAGGGCAGTGTATGGTCGCTTTCCTGAGCGATTTGCTGTTCAGGAAGTATGCGGAGATTTTGAAGAAGTATTGATCCACTGAGCCTGAAATCGTGCGGTCCTTGTTTTCGGCCCATTTCATCGTTTTCCGGTTGTTGTTTATCGCGACTATCAGGTAGACGCGACCCTTGATCATTCCGCTGACGTCTTCCGGGCTTGGGCAGGGAAGTCCTTTGACGGTTCCGAACTGGGTGTGAGAATGGAAGTCACCGATGATCTGCAGCCGGTCGAAACGGGCGAGAATAGGGTCAATCTTCTTATGGTTCCTGTGATGCGTCATAACACCCTTCGGTTTTCTGTCCGCCGTCTGGAAACTGAAGGCATGTTCCACTATGAACCTGTCTTCAAGTTTGTAGCCGAGCAGATATCCCAGGCATTCACTCTTGTACACCTCGGCGGAACTCAACAAGAGGTCTATGAAAGCATTTTCAGACAGATATACCCTCATTTGCCCATCTGCAGCCTCACGGAAAGCACAGGGCAGGGAGCGTTCCGCAGGATCTGTTCCGCCGTACTCCCGAAAAGCACCCTGTCTATGCCCTTCCGGCCATGTGTACCAAGTACGACAAGATCAACCTTGTTTTCCTCCGCAAACCTGATTATCTCCTCATAGGGAGTGCCCTTAAGTACGACTTGTTCCACATCCTTGAGGTCCCTCATTTCATCGGTATTCATCTTCGCGATTTCAGCCCTTGCACTCTTTTCGATTTCATCATATATTTCGCCGATTGCAACGTGCGGCACATACCAGCCGGTGGCCTTCGTGATGTCATACACGACGTGAACAAGATAGAGCTTCGCCCCATATTGCTTTGCCATGTCGAGTGCATAGGGAAGGGCAACGGCGGAGCCTTCCGAAAAATCCGTAGCGAACAAGATTTTCCCGATCTTCATGCTCGATACCTCCTTCATACATTTGGAAGCAGGCCTCTTCTCAAACCATCCGCCTGTTTTTCTCATGGAGCAATTTAAGCCCCAGAAGCGTCAGGTGGGAGTTCACGTGGTGCGGTCTTCTTATGAACCTTTCTATCGCAGGACCGTACCCGCCGGTTATCACCACGGTGAGCGCGCAGCCGGTTTCACTTTCAATCTCGGACAATATCCTTTCCACGCCGCCTGCCGTTCCAAAAAACAGACCCGCCCTGATACACCCGGCCGTATTCGCGCCCAGAGCCCTTTCAGGGGCCTCCAGCAAGACTTTCTTCAGGCCTGAGGTCCCTTGCTCAAGGATATCATTCATCAGCCCAAGGCCCGGCATTATCGACCCGCCGAGACAGCGCAACTCCGCATCGACAACTGTTACCGTCGAGGCGGTTCCGAAATCGACGACCGCAACGGGAAGAGAATAGAAGTTGCAGGCTGCGACGGCGTTTGCAATCCTGTCCGCCCCTATCTCTTCGGGTGCCTCCACATCGAATTCCAGACCGCAGTTAAGCCTGTGGCTGACAGTCAGTATGTCGGTGATTTCTCCACCAAACATTTGTGCGAGCCCTTTTTCCACTACGCCTGTGAGGCCCGGCACCACCGAAGATATTATACAGCTAATCTGTTCTTTTTCTAAACTATTCCGGCCCATGAAATCGCCGACCAGCGCAGCGTATTCGCCCGCATCCACCGGGAGGCGGGCATCTATCTTCTGGACCATCAGCCCTCCGCCAGCAAAGTAACCTATGCTTATGGAAGAATTCCCAATATCAACCGCTATCAGCAAGCTGTTTTCCCGGCAATCCAATATTATTTACGCTTTTGTATTTTACAATAAATTCGAAAGGGAAAGTACACCGGCCATCGTTGCATATCACAAAAAAACCTTTAGAATCAGGGTGTTATAGTTGATAGTTTGCAGCCGGCACGGGTCGATAATCCCGAAAGCGATGATGGGAAGGGCTTCCTGATCGAATGACAGCTCTTTCAACAGCCACCTGTCAGGACGATAAGCCGGGATAAAATCTGCCGGGGACTGACAAGAAACCAAAAAAAGGCCCCTGCCAGGGCAGGGGCCCGTGCCAGGGAACCGAACCCCCTCAGCTTTGGATCTTCACTTCCTCGGCTTCACCGGCCTTCTTCACCTTGCCAAGGCTGCCGACAACATCCGCCACGTACCCAAGCGCGGTGCCGAATACGGAGCCGAGTACTATGCTGACCGCCCCAACGCAGAAGATCCCCAGAACTATCCCCACTACCGTCAGCATCCTCACTATCGTCGTTGCCTCTACAGGGCCGCCTGCCAGAGCGTTCAGGAGGACCACCGTCCCGTAGCTTCCGAAGTAGAACCCCGGTACCAGCCCGAATACCAGAAATACGATCGCCCCCAGTACCGCTCCTATCTTCGTCCCTGCCCTCATCGTGTTTTTCCTTTCGTTCGTCATTTCCCTTTCCTCCTTTCCTTGTTTTTGTTCTTTAGTTGTTTTTCAGCTTCCAGCTTCTGCATTCTTACTCTATTTACTTGTGCTCAACCGTAGCCATCTCCTTCTTCTCTGCCCTCAGTCCGTCCACCACCGTCCCTATCAGCCATCCGACCAGGGAGAAGGCCGTGATGAACATGATCCCCGACACCATCACCCCAACCACCATCGAGGCCGCCACTATCAGCCTGGAGGCTATACCCGCAGCAACCGGCACCCCCAGAAGGCTTCCCGCTATATTGAGTCCCATCACCCCTCCCAGGAACGACCCCGGAAGAAGCCCGAATATCGCAAACAGCACCACTCCGCATCCTGCACCCATGTAGGTAAGTTTCTTTGAAAATCTCTCTTTCATCTCTCTCTCCTCCTTTCCTCTTGTTGCAAATACAGGTTGCAGAAACCGTGCCATATCTAACCCACCGTTTTTCCACACTTCCTCACCCCCCTCACCATGCATTACTACAAATCCCTTCGCAATCCTGCAAAGAAAAGGGGCCCGAACGGAAATGAGGAGGGCCGCTGTCCGCCGGCAGGCAGGCGCGCTTCGCTTGCGGGATTGACAGACTTGACCCGGGAACCGATTTTGAGATAGGTTCTAATAAAACGGACCGGGTTGACTGCTATAATACAGGTACTGAATCGAAGGATGGGGAACGATCAATATGCTGTGTCCACATTGCGGAGAAGAGACAACGCCCGGCAGGGCATGCGGGAGATGCGGGAAGGCGCTGCCTCCCAAGAAGGAAGTGGAGGTGGAGTATAAGGAATTCAGGGTCACCGAGCTGCTCGATATAAGGATGACCAAGAATGACGGTGCAGCCCGGACGGCTCAAAAAACCGCAACTCCGCCACGGAGGGCGACTGAACCGCTGAAGGCCCTCCGGAGG
>JARRRD010000078.1:0-29531 GCA_037381085.1 Candidatus Sulfobium sp. | reverse complement strand
CCAGTACCTCGGTAACGACCCCTGCACCGACGGTGCGGCCGCCTTCCCTTATCGCGAACCTCAGCTCCTTCTCCATCGCTATCGGCGATATCAGTTCAACAGAGAGGCTCACATTGTCACCGGGCATCACCATCTCCACTCCCTCAGGCAGCTCCGCTACCCCCGTAACGTCCGTCGTCCGGAAGTAAAACTGCGGCCGGTACCCCTTGAAAAACGGTGTATGTCTCCCGCCTTCTTCCTTCGTCAATATATACGCCTCGCATTTGAACTTCGTATGCGGCGTTATGCTCCCCGGCTTCGCCAGGACCTGTCCCCTCTCCACTTCGTCCTTCCCTATTCCCCTCAGAAGTACCCCTATGTTGTCCCCTGCCCTTCCTTCGTCAAGAAGCTTCCGGAACATCTCCACTCCCGTTGCCACCGTCTTCCTCGTCTCCCCCAATCCCACTATCTCCACTTCCTCTCCTACCTTCACTACTCCCCTCTCTACTCTCCCCGTCACCACCGTCCCCCTCCCGGAGATCGAAAATACGTCCTCTATAGGCATCAAAAACGGCTTGTCTATCGGCCTCTCAGGCGTCGGCACGTAGTCGTCTATCGCCGCCATCAGCTCCCATACACTCTTGTACTCCGGAGCTTCAGGGTCCGTGCTCGTGCTCTCCACCGCCTTAAGAGCGCTCCCCTTTATTATCGGGATCTTGTCCCCGGGAAACTGGTACTTGCTCAGTAGCTCCCTTACCTCAAGCTCCACCAGGTCCAGAAGCTCAGGGTCATCCACCATGTCCGTCTTGTTCATGTACACAACTATATACGGAACCCCCACCTGCCTCGCAAGCAGTATGTGCTCCCTCGTCTGCGGCATCGGCCCGTCCGCTGCGCTCACCACCAGTATCGCCCCGTCCATCTGCGCCGCCCCTGTTATCATGTTCTTTACGTAGTCGGCATGCCCCGGACAGTCTACATGCGCATAGTGCCTCTTGTCAGTCTCGTATTCAACATGCGCCGTCGCGATCGTTATCCCCCTGGCCTTCTCCTCAGGCGCATTGTCGATAGAGTCATACGCCCGGTAATTCGCCTGACCCTTGAACGCCAGCACCTTCGTGATCGCCGCCGTCAATGTCGTCTTCCCGTGGTCTACGTGCCCTATCGTCCCTACGTTGCAATGAGGCTTCGTCCTCTCAAATTTTGCCTTTGCCATTTTATCACCTTCCTTTATTGCTGCGCGGGCAGCATTACCCGCCCGGCGTTTATTCGCCCTTTACCTTGGCTATGATCCCTTCAGATATGCTCTTCGGGACTTCGTCATAATTTGCAAACTGCATTGTATAGGTCGCCCTGCCCTGGGTCCTCGACCTCAGGTCCGTGGCATACCCGAACATCTCCGAAAGGGGCACCTGCGCCCTGATAACCTGCGCCTTTCCCCTCTTTTCCATGTTCTGTATCCTGCCCCTCCTGGAATTCAGATCGCCTATAACGTCACCCATATACTCTTCGGGCGTAACAACCTCGACGTTCATCACGGGCTCCAGCAGGACCGGTTTCGCCTTTCTTGCGGCCTCTTTGAATCCCATGGACCCGGCAATCTTGAATGCCATCTCGGAGGAGTCGACCTCATGATATGAACCGTCATAAAGCGTGGCCTTCACGTCCACGACAGGGTAGCCGGCCAATATGCCGTTCTCCCCCGCCTCCCTTATACCTTTTTCGACGGCGTTGAAGTACTCTCTGGGTACGGCACCGCCCACTATCTTGCTTTCGAACTCAAAGCCCTTCCCGGGCTCCAGCGGTGCCAGCTCTATATATACATGCCCGTATTGCCCGCGCCCTCCGCTCTGCCTGACGAACTTGCCTTCAGCCTTTGACGCGGCCCTCACGGTCTCCCTGTACGCAACCTGGGGCTTGCCGACATTCGCTCCGACCTTGAATTCCCTGAGCAGCCTGTCGACGATTATTTCAAGGTGCAGTTCGCCCATCCCGGAAATGATGGTCTGGCCCGTTTCCTCGTTGGTCGCCACCCTGAATGAAGGATCCTCCTGCGTCAGCTTTGCCAGCGACTGTCCGAGTTTCTCCTGGTCCGCTTTTGTCTTTGGTTCTATCGCCACGGATATAACAGGCTCCGGAAATTCCATCGCTTCGAGTATCACCGGACTCCTGTCATCGCAGAGGGTATCTCCCGTAAGGGTGCTTTTCAGTCCGACGGCGGCGGCTATGTCCCCCGCCGAAACTTCCTTGATGTCTTCCCTCTTGTTTGAATGCATCTTGAGGATTCTGCCGACCCTTTCCTTTGCCCCCTTTGTCGAATTGTAGACATAGGAACCGGCAGCCATTACGCCGGAATATACCCTCAGGAAGGTAAGCTGGCCCACAAAGGGGTCGGTCATGACCTTGAAAGCCAGCGCCGCAAAAGGCTCGTTTTCATCGGCCCTTCTGGTTTCTTCCTCGCCCGTGTCGGCATTCTTTCCCATTACCGGCGGGACGTCACCCGGGGCGGGGAGGTAATCGATGATGGCGTCAAGAAGCTGCTGAACGCCCTTGTTCTTGAATGCCGTGCCGCATAAAACAGGCGTTATCTTCATTTCCAGCGTGCCTTTTCTCAATGCCGCCCTTATCTCATCGGGGGTTATCGTTTCACCGTTCAGGTACTTTTCCATCAATTTATCGTCCACGTCCGAGAGGGCCTCAATCATCTTTTCCCTGTATTCTTTTGCCTGCGGCAGGAGATCGTCGGCAATGTCGCCTTCAACGTATTTGGCGCCCAGGGTCTCGTCATCGTAATAGAGGGCCTTCATGTCGATGAGATCGAGGGGGCCCCTGAAATTATCCTCGGCGCCTATCGGAAGCTGTACGGGAACGGGGCGCGCTCCCAGCCTCTCCACCATACTGCCGACGCTCATGAAGAAATCGGCCCCCATCCTGTCCATCTTGTTCATGAATGCGATTCTGGGCACCCTGTATTTGTCCGCCTGTCTCCAGACAGTCTCAGACTGGGGCTCCACTCCGGACACCGAATCGAATACCGCCACCGCTCCGTCCAGCACTCTCAATGACCTCTCAACCTCAATCGTGAAATCAACATGGCCCGGGGTGTCTATTATATTTATCCGGTGGTCCTTCCAGAAACAGGTGGTAGCAGCCGAAGTTATGGTAATCCCTCTCTCCTGCTCCTGCACCATCCAGTCCATGACCGCCGTACCCTCATGGACTTCTCCTATCTTATATGTCACGCCGGTATAATAGAGGATTCTTTCCGTGGTCGTGGTCTTCCCTGCATCTATGTGCGCCATAATTCCAATATTTCGGGTTTTTTCCAGCGGAAATCTTGACAAGTCTTTTCTCCTCTATTCTCTCTACCATCTATAATGGGCAAAAGCCTTATTAGCCTCGGCCATCTTATGGGTATCTTCCTTCTTCTTGAAGGAAGACCCGGTACTGTTAAACGCATCAAGCAGCTCCCCGGCCAGCCGTTCCTTCATCGTCTTTTCACCCCTGCCCCTCGCATAGCTTATAAGCCACCTGGAGGCAAGCGCCATCCGGCGCTGGGGCCTTATCTCGACCGGCACCTGGTAAGTCGCTCCGCCCACTCGTCTGGGTTTCACCTCTACAACAGGTTTGACATTTTCCAGGGCGGTCTTGAAGACCTTGAGGGGGTCATTTCCCGTCTTTTCCCTGATTATGTCAAACGCCCCGTAACAGATACCTTCAGCGGTTGCCTTCTTCCCGCCCTGCATTATGGCCGCCATAAACTTGCTGACAACCTTGCTGTTGTATTTCGGATCAGGCAACACTTCTCTTTTTGCTGCGACTCTTCTTCTCGGCATTATCTACTCCGTTTATTTGGGCTTCTTTGTCCCGTATTTCGACCTTCCGCGTCTCCTGTCGTTCACTCCGGTAGAATCGAGGCTCCCTCTGATAATATGGTATCTCACGCCCGGAAGGTCCTTTATCCTGCCGCCCCTTATCATCACGATCGAGTGTTCCTGAAGGTTGTGCCCTATTCCCGGGATATAGGCCGTCACTTCCATTGCATTCGTCAACCTGACCCTCGCCACCTTCCTCAAAGCGGAATTCGGCTTCTTCGGCGTGGTCGTATAAACCCTGACGCACACGCCCCGTTTCTGGGGGCATGACCTCAATGCCGGGCTCTTCGTCTTCCTCGTCGCACTCTCGCGGCCGTTCCTTACCAACTGTGCTATTGTGGGCACTTTTCCTCCAAAAATAAATAATCGTTTAAATCACTTCTCCATTTTGCAGGCAGATTCTTGAAAAACTTACCACCCAAAAAAACTTCTCACCGGAAACCTTTACGGAAGTAAACATGATACCATATCCGGCCTTTTTTGTACACTGTTTTTTGGGAGTTACGCGAGACAATTAGTCATGGGTTCCGGCAGGAGAGATTCCGGACAAGACATTAATGACAAAAACGATGAACGAGAACCCTTTCCTGCCGTTACAGGACCTTTTCGGTGTCCCTTCCGCGCTTTCCGCAACGTCGGGGTTATCAGACCTGCACGCGCCCGTACTTAGTGCCTGAACGCCCTCTGCCCAGTAAAGACCATTGTAACCCCGGACTCGTTGCATGCCTCTATTACCTCGAAGTCCCTCTCGGAACCGCCCGGCTGCACCACTGCGGAAACCCCTTCCTTTATACCGACATCCACGCCGTCCCTGAAGGGGAAAAAGGCATCGGAGACCATGGTCGAGCCTGTAAGTCCCCCTTTGTTCTCCTTTGTCTCTTCGTCGATCCCGCGCAGGGCCGCAGGGTCTCTCCTCCCCTGTGCCGCGTCCAGCTCGAAGGTCTTATAGGGGACGCCGTGCCTGCTGAAACACAGGCCGTCTGCGTATTTCGTATAGGCCTTGAAAACGGCTACCTCGGCAACGCCGACGCGGTCCTGTTCGCCCGTGCCTATTCCGACGGTGACCCCGTCCTTTACGTAAATGACCGAGTTTGACGTAATCCCCTGTTCGACGTTCCAGCCGAAGAGCATGTCGTCGTAATCCTTTTCGGTAGGCTGCCTCTTTATCGCGTATTCTTTTCCTTTATAATCTGTCCGTGCCGGAAGGAAATCCTCCTTCGTCCTTATTCTGTTGACGGGAGACTGCTGAACAATTATGCCCCCGTCTATCAGGCACTTGAAATCGACGAAGCGCGAGGACCTGTACTGTTCGAGACGGTTTATCCTGTCGATCCTCACTATCCTCAGGTTTTTTCTCCTTGCGAGTATATCCACAACGCCCTCTTCAAAATCAGGGGCCCCGACCACCTCCAGATAGTTGCCGCTGACCATCTCGGCCGTCTCCCTGTCCATCGCCCTGTTGACGACGAGACAACCGCCGAAAGCGGCGATCCTGTCGGCCATGTTTGCGCGGCCATATGCCTCAGCCACGGTCCTGCCGTAAGCCACGCCGCAGGGGTTGTTGTGTTTCATTATGCTCGCCGCCGGCCGGTCGGGAAGGAACTTTATGATATTGAGAGCATTGTCCAGGTCGGTCAGGTTCGTCTTGCCCGGGTGTTTTCCCGCCTGGATCATGTCTTCCTCGCTGATACTGCTGACGAGCCCGTTGCCCGGCTCGACGTACCTGCAGTCCCCCAGGACAAGGTTCCCGTTTACAAGTTCGAAGAGGGCCGCCTGCTGGTCCGGGTTTTCACCGTAGCGCAGCCCCTTCTCGATGATTTCTCCCGTCTTCGCGTCGGGGATCTTCCATGTTCTCTTCCTGTATACAAGTGTCTGGTCCCCGAACTTTATCGTCATCTCGCCGGGAAAATCGTCATCCATTATCGTCCTGTACATCTTTTTCAGTTCAGACATGGCTCATCTCCTTAATCATTGATGTGGTTCCGGAAACTTCCGCGTAAAGAGTAATATTGACGGACGTTCGGTCGTAAATGCGTGAAACAATGATACCAGAACAAAGGGAAATGAGGAAAGTCTTCAAGAATAATCCGTTTTTTCCAGGTCTCCTCACGAATTCCCCTTTGCGGGAAGGGGAACCGCCATTGTGTTAAAATACCTTCCTGATGGAACGGAGAAGACATGAAAAATATCGCTAACTTCCTGTTCGAGGCCGGAATGCTCAAGCGCACCCCCAGGACCGGTTTTCAGTTCCTCGGCTCCGGGGCCGAGTCCGTGGCGGAACATATATTCAGGACCGTATACATCGGATATACGCTGGGACGCCTGGCAGAAGATGTCGACGCCGACCGGCTTATCAAGATGTGCCTTTTCCATGACCTGCCCGAGGCACGGACAGGCGACCTGAACTATGTCAACAAGAAATACGTCAAGGCCGATGTTGACAAGGCCGTAAACGACCTCGCCTCCACGGTGCCCTTCGGCGGGGAGATCAGGGACCTCGTCATCGAATTCGAAAAAGAAGAGAGCAGGGAGGCACGGCTGGCCCATGACGCTGACCAGATAGAACTTATCCTGGCGCTGAAAGAGTATAAAGACCTCGGCAACACCTATGCCGACGAATGGCTCGACTTCGCCATGAAGAGGCTTAAGACGGACGTCGCCCGTGACCTGGCCGAGACGATCCTCGAAACCGACTCTTCCCTCTGGTGGTTCTCGGACAAGAGCGACTGGTGGGTAAAAGGGAAAGAGTGAAGCAGACTCATCTTTGTCCATAAGTCCGGCGGCCAGGAACAGCGCCGCTGAAATGGCTGCTTATTCCCCCTTGTCCGGCAATGTTTGTGTCCCCCGGTACCCTGTTTATCCCGTTGAACATTAGCAATCCGCCTGGCATGTTGATACAATTTTAAAAAAGAGTCGATCCGTACATTCACTTTAATTATCCGACACTGGAGAATATTTGACATGAGCCTGCTTTTCACGCCCCTGAAGCTGGGGCCGGCTGAACTTTCAAACCGCATAGTCGTCTCGCCCATGTGCCAGTACAGTGCAAACGACGGGGTGGCCGGCGACTGGCACCTGCAGCATCTGACTCATCTGGGCTACTCCGGGGCCGGACTTGTCATGGTGGAGGCAACGGCCGTCGAAAGACCGGGCAGGATTACGCATGGTTGTCTTGGTCTCTACTCCGAACCATGCGAGAGCGCGCTGACCCGCGTAATAGGCATGGCAAGGCGTTTTGCGGGGTCTGCGCGCTTCGGCATTCAGCTTGCCCATGCCGGCCGGAAGGCATCGGCTCAGCGCCCATGGGAAGGCGGCGGACGCCTCGGCGCCGCTGAGGACCCCTGGCAGACGATGGCTCCGTCGGCGGTCCCCTATGGCGAGGGATGGCCGGCACCGGAAACGCTGGATGAAAAGGGGATGGAGAGGATACTTGAAGCCTTTGTCCATGCCGCTCTCAGGGCGGCGAGGATCGGCTTTGAGATTGTGGAGCTTCATAATGCCCACGGCTATCTCCTTCACGAGTTTCTCTCGCCGATAGCCAACAGGCGCACGGATTCATATGGAGGGACGCTGGAAAACAGGATGAGGTTTCCCCTTGACGTTGCCCGCGCGGTGCGCTCCGCCCTGCCCGCGGACACCGCCCTCGGCGCCAGGATAACGGGTACCGACTGGATGGATGGAGGGTTCGACATCGATGATGCCGTCGCCTTTGCGCGCGAGTTGCGTTCTGTCGGCCTGGACTATGCCTGCGTATCGTCGGGAGGGATAGACCCTTCTGTCAGGCTGCCTGTTGCGCCCGGCTTCCAGGTGCCCCTTGCGGCCAGGGTAAGGAAGGAGGCCGGGATAGCCACCAGGGCGGTGGGCATGATCCTCACCCCTCATCAGGCGGAGGAGATACTCCAGTCGGGACAGGCGGACATGATCTGCATGGCCCGTGCCTTTCTGGACAATCCCCGCTGGGTATGGCATGCGGCGGAACATCTCGGTGCGTCCGTGCCCTATCCCCTTCAGTATGCCAGGGCGCAAAGGGCCCTATGGCCCGGGGCCGCCCTGTTGCGGCCACTGGACTGAAGGGAGGTGATTTGATGATAAACATCCCGGCGAAGTACAGGAAAATCCTCATTGGCATCGCGCTCTTCTTCGCTTTCTACACGCTGATCGGGTTTGTCGTCCTGCCGCCGATAGCGAAGTCCGTCATCGAAAAGAAACTGGATGCCGCACTCCATCGGCAGACTACACTTCAGAAGGTGAGCTTCAATCCGTACACACTCCACGTGGTACTGAAGGGATTGGCCGTCAGGGAGAAGGCCGGTACAAAGAAATTTGCGTCCTTCCAAAGGCTTTCCATCAACATCCAGGCAATTTCACTCTTCAAGGGAGGGATTGTCATAAAGCAGGCGGTCCTTGAGAAACCTTATCTGCGCATTGTCCGCAACAGGGAACACTCATATAACGTATCGGACCTCATATCGAGGAAGAAGCCTCAGAAGAAGGAACCTTTCATGTTTTCCGTCAGCGCTATCAGGATCTCGGGGGGGACCCTGGATTTTGAAGACCTTCCGATGGGAAAGAAACATGAGATGACCGATATCACCCTAGTCGTTCCCTTTCTCTCCGACCGTCCCGACTACGCCGGCACTTTCGTACGGCCGGAATTTTCGGGGAAGATAGACGGCTCGCCCTTCCGCTTCACCGGGAAGACAATACCTTTTTCGGAGTCACGCGAGACACTTCTGGACGTAGACGTCACCGGTTTCAATATCCCCTACTACTTCTCCTATCTTCCCCTGCAGCCCGGGGTCGCCTTAAAGTCGGGAAGTGCAAACGCCAAACTCCGTCTCTCCTATATTCAGTACAGGAACAGGCCGCCGTCGCTCTCACTGAAGGGCTCTCTCGAATTACTGGATATCCTGTTGCTGGACAAGGAAGGGAAGCCTATGGTGAAACTGCCGCGGGCAGCCATTGATATCGGGGATGCCGGGCTCTTCTCGAAAAAAGTCAGCATAGCCGACATAACGGTCCAGTCTCCCTTTCTCTCGATAAAAAGAGACAGCAAGGGGACGCTGAACCTTTTGTCTCTCGTCCCGGCCAAGGGAATGGAAAAGGCCCCTGCCCCGCCCGGGAAGAAAAAGCCCGCCTTTTACGTAGATATAGGAAAGTTCAGCCTGACAGGCGGCAGGGTTGAGTTCTCCGACGTCATGAAGCATGCCGGCGAAGCGGGTCCAGGCAAGCCGCAGCCTGTCAGGCTCACCGCTGATAACATCGCGATCACGGCCGCAGGCATCTCGACGGAAAAGGACAGGAAGGCCAGTTTGTCGCTCTCGGGCTACATCGGTAAAGGAAGGATGGACATGACCGGTTCCGCCTCGCTGAACCCGCTGACGGCAGAGCTGAAGATGGACCTGAAAAAACTGGACCTTCTGCCGTTTCAACCATACATCGGCAACAGGATAAAGATCGGCATAACTGCCGGAAAGGCTTCGGCATCGGGGAATATCTCGATCAGGACCGGGAGGCAGGGGAAGTACGATATTTCCTGGAAGGGAGATGGCGGCATCTCCGGCTTCTCCTCCGTGGACAGCAAGACCGGCCAGGAATTTCTGAAGTGGGCATCTCTCCGGCTCGAAGGGATCAATGCCGGCGCCGGTTTCCGGAAGATATCGGTGAAGGGGATCTCACTGTCACAGTTTTACGCCAGGGTCATCGTACAGCCCGGGGGCACTCTCAACATAATGGAAATATTGGGCAGGGAAAAAGAGTTGCCGTCTCCACGCCCGGAGAAAGGAGAAGGTGCGAAACGGCCTGCACCGGAGCAGCCCGGCAGACAGATCGTCATAGGGACCTCCACACTCGAAGGCGGCACCATAGACTTCACCGACCGGCATATCGAGCCGGTCTACTCGGCAAAACTGACAGGAGTAACAGGGAGGGTGTCAGAACTCTCCTCGGCCAGGACTTCGCCCGCCGACGTGGACCTTTTCGGCAAGTGGAACGGCTACGCCCCCCTGGAGATCACCGGCAAGGTGAACCCTTTCGGGGAAAACCTTTTTGTGGACCTGAGCCTGGACTTCAAGGACATGGACCTGAGTCCCCTTACACCCTTCTCCAACAAATACATAGGGTATTCCATAGCGAAAGGCAAGCTGGCCCTTAAGCTTAAGTACCGCATAGCGGGGAAGATGCTGACCGCCGAAAACCTCGTCTCCCTGGACCAGCTGACCCTGGGCAGGAAGGTGGAAAGCCCCGATGCCGTCAGGCTCCCGGTAAAATTCGCCATCTCCCTGCTCAAGGACAGGAAGGGTGAGATCAACCTGAACGTGCCCGTTTCCGGCAGGCTAGACGACCCGAAGTTCAGCCTGGGAAGCGTGATCATGAAGGCGATCGGAAAGTTCATCACGAGGATTGTCACCTCGCCCTTCAGACTGATCGCATCCCTTTTCGGCGGAGGAGGAGGCGAAAATCTGGGTTACCTCGAATTCGACTACGGGAGCACCTCTCTTAGTCCGGCAAGCCTGAAGAAGCTGGGCACACTTATCACCGCACTCCACGAAAGGCCGCATCTTAAGCTTGATATCACGGGCTACGTCGACCCCCAAAAGGACAGGAATTCACTGAGGGAGATGAGCTTTCAGAGAAAACTGAAGGAGCAGGCCCTTCTGGACATGAAAGCCGGGGGGAAGAAGCCGGTTCCTCTTGAGCAGGTGGAAATAAAACCGGGGGAATATGACAGGATTCTATGGGAGGTCTACAGGAAAGAGAAATTCCCGAGGCCTACGAACTTTCTGGGCATCGTCAAGAAACTGCCTCCGGCGGAGATGGAAAAACTAATCCTCGCCCATATCATCATAACGGACGACGACCTGCGACGGCTGGCCCACGACCGTGCACAGGCGGCAAGGAGCTACATCCTGAACTCCAGGATCGAGGCGGAGAGGGTCTTCCTCGTGGAACCGGGCTCCCTCGCCCCTGAAAAAAAGGACGACATAACGGAAAGCCGCGTTGTATTCACACTTGAGTAGGACAGGGCGAAAGACACCCCTGCGTCCGGCAAATATACCGTACCGTTTCATGAGATTCTCTGAAAAGGAAGACCCTTAAAAAGTTGTCCTTCGGAAGCTGCGAGACTGAAGCAGGTCTCTCCGCTTCCTCCAGACAAAACTTAGGAGTGTGCACTTTCATATTGAAAATCTTTTTCATAGATGACAGACCTAGGGTCCACAACGATGTTTCATTCTTACGATAAATTCCAGTCAGGGTATGTGCCTTCTCTCGGGTCCATATGCCCTGACCATTCATTCGACATTCGCTCTCCGGATAACGTCGCGGGTATGGCGGGCGATCATGAGTTCTTCATTTGTCTTCATCACCCTGACCGTTACGGGCGCACCCTTTCCGGATATGACGGCTTCGCCCGCATCGTTCCTCTCCTCGTCCAGTTCAATCCCGAGGTACCCCATGTCTTCACAGATCCTCCGTCTCACCTGCGGCGAATTCTCTCCGATGCCTGCTGTGAAGACCAGGGTATCGAGCCCGCCCAGCACCGCGGAAAGCGCCCCGAGGAACTTTCTCGCCTGGTAGCAGAAAAGGCCGACTGCATCCGCTGCATTGCCGTCAGTGCTCTCCCTCTCAAGAAGGTCCTTCATGTCCGGGCTTGAGCCGGAAAGGCCGGCCAGACCTGCCTGCCTGTTTATGAGGTCATTCAGCGCCGAAGGTTCGTACCCCAGTTCATTGAGCAGGTAGATGAGAACGCCGGGGTCGAGGTCACCGGAGCGATTGCTCATCATGAGTCCGCCGGCGGGCGTAAAACCCATGGTCGTATCGATTCCTCTTCCGTCCTTTACGGCAGCCATGCTCGCCCCGTTGCCGAGGTGGGCGACGATGACGCGTCCCTTCGCGGCCTCTTCGCCCACCTCTTCCCTCAACGCCCTCATTATGTATTCATATGACAGGCCGTGGAATCCATATCGGAGAACCCCCCTGTCCACGATATGACGGGGCAGGGGAATCAGCTGGGCGACCCTCGGCATGGTGCGGTGGAAGGAGGTATCGAAGCAGGCGACCTGCTTAAGACTCGGGAAAAAACGGCCCACGGCATCTATCGCCTTTATCTCATGGGGCAGATGGTCGGGGGCCAGGGGGACCAGTTCCCTCAGTGACGACATGAGGTCCGGTCCGATCCGGTGAGGCTCGGCGTAACTGGTGCCTCCGTGAACGATCCGGTGTCCGACAGCTTCCAGTCCCCTTACCTCTTCCCTCGCCCCCAGCCATTCGAAGAGGATCTTCAGGGCCGCATCGTGGTCGGGGAGGTCCACGCGCTCATCGACAAGGGTATTGCCGGAACCGTAGGAGATATGGAACGAACCGTCCCTGAGACCGATCCTGTCCATGTGTGCCGAGAGCAGCCTGTCTTCAGAAGGCCCCATGCGGTAAAGTGCAAGTTTCACACTCGACGAGCCGCTGTTAACAGTCAATATGTACAACGACTTATCATCCACCACGTGTATGAACCTCCATCGGACTTTACCACTGGTCTGTTCGCCTTATAATAATTGAATCGGCATTTACCAGAAAATCTCCACCTGCCCCTGCCTGCCGGACGGGCAGGTAGTTCCGGGAGGATTTTCCGTACTCTCCATGGTATCACCCCTGACAGGGCCCCGCAACGTCCGGGGACCACTTTACGAAAACCGGCGGTTCAGGTTAGAGTTAAAAAGTCACATATGCGTGATTGGAGAATTCCATGTTGATCATAACCGGGACCGGCAGGTCGGGAACGGAAACGCTTGCGAGGCTTCTGGGGGGCAGCCATGAATACAGGGTGCACTATATCCTGGACAAATATTTTCTGAATGCCGATCCCCACTCCGACCCCTTCGACACACCGGAAAAACGTCTGATGGCGGTACTGGACCTCCATCAGGGTATCGAACAGGGGCGCTTCATAGATTCATCCAACCTCTACATCCACTTTATCGATGCGGTATACACGCTCAATCCCCGGGCCAGGTTCATCCTTTCCGTGAGGAACGGGAAAGACTTTGCGAGGTCGGCCTTCAGCCGCGGGTGGCACGGCCGTGCCGCCTTCGGGTCGGTACCGCAGCGCAGCGATCCCTGGTTCGAAAGGTGGCCGGAAATGACCCCGCTTGAGAGGGTGGCCTGGATCTGGACATACAGGAACAGGAAGGCGCTGGACGGACTGGCCGTGGTGCCCCCGGATCAGAAGCTTGTGCTCCGGATCGAGGACATCGGCAGGGAGCAGACCCTCGGGGAGCTTGAGTCCTTCTCAGGTGTAAAGATCGCCGACAGGAGTCTGGCGGCGAAGAAATTCAATGCCAACCCTGTCCTGGCCCTCCCCCCGCGGCAGCAATGGACGGACCCGATGAACCGCCGGTTCGATGCTATCGCGGGGGATATGATGAGATTTTTCGGCTATTCCTAGCCCGGATGTTCGGTTGGGTGCGGCCTGACCCTTTCGGCCAGCCGGCCCTTTTCGTCGAACAGGAGGACGTCCCCTTCCCCGCAGGACACGCCATGGACAACCGTTTCGGCAGGGAGCTTGTAGCTGTCGATCGCCCCGTTCCTGTGAAAACATACCCAGCAGCCGGCTGCGAGGGGAACGCCGTTTCTGACAGTGTCTTCGGCAAGGAAGCAACGCTTGAGGGAGCCGTCATCGTAAAACCCTATCCATTTCCCCTCCCTGCAGGGAACTCCCTGACAGATGATGTCCCTCGCCAGCCTGCCTGCCGAGAGCATCCCGTTTTCATGAAAGAGCAGAAAGGTGTCGGAACTCAGAGGGACCCCCCTTATGATGTCGTGGGCAGGAATGTTGCATTTCATCAGGCCGCCGTTTTCGTAGAAAAAGATGCGCATGCCCGACCGGCAGGGTACCCCCTCGATGACAGCATCCCGCACCGTCTCGATACTCGACACCATTCCGTTTGGATGGAGCCAGAGCCATGAACCCTTGCGGCAGGGGACACCGTTGATCACCTGTTCCGAGCCCAGAACCCCGCCCCGGAGGCATCCGTCGCCGTAGCAAAGGGTGCGCGAGAAGATGCCGGCCTCAACGTAAACCCTCAACGCGCGGAAGGAGGTCGTCCCATCACATCTTTTTTTCAGCATAATCTATGGCTATGCCGTCTTCACTGAAAACAACCAGCCCGCCTTTTTCATAACGGACGCCGTCGACCTCTGACGCCCCGTCCGCCGTACATCCCGCAAGTCTGCCGTCGCTCCGGCGCCACACCCTCGTTCCGGCCATGCAGTGTATGCCGCCTATCACCATGCCGCGGGAAAGGTTGAAGGCAGAGAGACCGCCGTCCCGGAAAAAACAGATGTCGGTGCCCCGGGCAACGGGAAATCCCTCCACGGTAGTCTCCTCTGCAATATCGCATTTGAAAAGGTGACCGTCGTCGTGGAACATCACGAGGCTGCCAGCCGCTGCGGCAACGCCCTGGATCTCCGTCTCGGCCGAAAGCGTGCACATGAGAAGTCCGCCCGAGGGCCAGAACTCGATTTCGGTCCTTGCCTTACAGGGGATGCCGCCGATGACGGTGTCTCGCGAGATGTTGCACCTCCAGAGGTTCCCCTGTTCATCGAACCCCACGACAGAGCCGGCCCCGAAACTCACCCCCTGTATCACCGAGTCGGCCGAAAGGGTGCATGACTTCATGGCCGGACTTCCGGGAAAGGTGACGACCGAGCCTTCAATGCAGGGGACGCCTTCGTCCACGGCCTAGGCGTTTCCCGCGCGAAGCCCCTTGTAGAACGCCTTGATGGAAGTCTCCTGCACATCTTCCAGCATTTCCTTCCTGGCGGCTTCCATACGCTCCACGGGGACCCCGAGTTTCTTCGCGAGGTCCGGCAGGGAGACGTCCTTGCCGAAGTGCTCCTCGGCTATCAGGACCTTAAGCATGTCGTCCACGAAGCCGGCCTTCAGCTTCTCGTCCCCGATTTCTATGGCCTCGCAGGCGGCATTAAAATCGAGTCCATTCTCGAGCCCCTTCCTGACCGCCGCCAGCGCCTTCTCGTAGGCCTTGTCCGTCTCGGTCTTGAAGGCGTCTTCAGGCAGGTCCTTGTACCATTGTTCTGACATGTCCGCTCCTTTCACAGAAATCGTGATCCAGTTGTATCCTATAAAATTACGCACTTGACAACTTTCTTTTCACGGGAGGCGGTTTTGGCAGAGAAGATCAAGGTGACAAAGCCCATAGTGGAGATGGACGGCGACGAGATGGCGCGCATCATCTGGCATTTTATCCGGGAAAAGCTGATCGATCCCTTCCTTGAGATCGATATCCGCTATTACGACCTGAGCATAAGCCACAGGGACGAGACGGACGACGGCATCACCGTCGAGGCCGCAAACGCGATCAAGGAGGCGGGCGTAGGCGTAAAGTGCGCCACGATCACCCCGAATGCCGCGAGGGTAAAGGAATATAAACTGAAGGAGCAGTGGAAGAGCCCGAACGGCACTATACGCGCGATCCTCGACGGGACGGTATTCAGAAAACCCATTATCATGAAGAACATCCCTCCGGCGGTGCGGAACTGGAAGAAGCCCGTCATTATCGGCCGCCACGCCTACGGTGACATCTACAAGAACGCCGAACTGGCGGTCGACAGGCCGGGCAGGGCCGAAATCGTCTTCACTCCCGAAGACGGAGGGGAGAAGATATCGGTGAAGATCCATGATTTCAAGGGCCCCGGCGTCATCATGGGTATGCACAATACGGAAAAGTCCATAAGGAGCTTTGCGAGGGCCTGCATCAATTATGCCCTCGGGGAGAAGGTCGACCTCTGGTTCGGGGCAAAGGACACGATCTCAAAACAGTATCACGGTTTTTTCAGGGACGTCTTCGCCGAGGAAGTGGAGAGAGTGGGGGAAGACTTCCGGAAGGCCGGGATAAACTACAGGTACCTTCTCATCGACGACGCGATAGCACAGGTCATAAAGTCGGAGGGAGGGATGCTATGGGCCTGCATGAACTACGACGGCGACGTGATGTCCGACATGGTCGCCACCGGGTTCGGCAGCCTTGGCCTCATGACATCGGTGCTCGTCTCTCCCGACGGGAAGTATGAATTCGAGGCCGCCCACGGCACCGTCGTCCGCCACTATTACGAGCACCTCAAGGGAAATCCGACCTCGACCAATTCGATCGCGTCGATCTTCGCATGGACGGGTGCGCTCGCCAAAAGGGGGGAAATCGACGGCACGCCCGACGTCGTAAATTTCGCCGCCACCGTGGAAGCTGCGGTAAGAGAGACCGTCGAAGGCGGCTTCATGACAAAGGACCTGATGGTCATCGCCGACCCCAGGCCCGGGAAGTACGCCCTTACGGAAGAGTTTATCGATGCGGTCGTGGAGAGGCTGAAGAAGAAGCTTACTGTTTGACCTCGATGCGGTTTCCGGAGAAGTCCTCGACAAAATGGACGGTATGATCGCCCCTTTGGGCCGATATCGTCTTTACCCCCTCTGCCTTTGCTCTCTCAAGAAAGGCGGAAAGATCGGGCACGTGGATGCAGAAGTGCGGCACCGCCGGAGCAGGAGGGGCAAAGCCGGGAAGGACGAAGACCTCCACCTTGAGACCGTCCTTGCCGTAGACCAGCATCTTGATCTCATCGTGGACGGAAAATAGTTTCGAGGCAAGTTCGGGCGAGACCGAGGATTCCTTTATCACATCGAGACCGAGGAGGTCCCTGTAAAAGCGGACAGCCCCTTCCTCGTCCCTGTTCACCACGCCCACATGATCAAGCACCATCCTGTCTCCTCCCTGTTCGAACCTTTCTGCTTCTTTACACCACAACTGCAATGGAATAACCACAAAGGCCGGCGGGGTCGGCGAAAAATGTCTTGTAGCGACACCTTACAGCCCTGTAAAGAGGCCTGCCGGCCATCTTTTGAAGATCGTAACACTCCATGTCTGCATTTATGTGAAAGATAAATCAGATCATGTCGTCATTACAAGACTTTTTCGGTGTCCATGCCGGGCTTTCGTGCGACATCACCGTTCATTTTTTAGCCCTGCTTCCGCACCGTAACATGGCAAAGAGGCCGGAATGCAGTTCCAGCCTCTCCTTTGTCCGTCCTCGACTGCCGGCGCTTATATCCGCTCCGTACCGACTATCTCTCCCATGTTAAGGCACTTCTTCTTCTCTTCTTCCGTGAGTTTGTCCGTCTTCACCACCTGGCCCTTGATGTTCTTTAACGGGCATGCATACTCGTTGCCTTCCTTGTCGTAGATAAATACATAATCGGAATAGTCCGGCATAATCATACACCTTCTTTTACCAACATCATGCTTTCTGCTTCCTTGGTTACAGCGTAGCACGCCCACAGGAGTTGTCAACCTCAGCCTCAACCTTGCTTTCTTGCCTATAACACGGTTATCCCCGAGATACCGGAGACGAACCACCTTCCCTTCTCTCCCGCCCTGATGTGAACGAGCGCATGCCCGAAGGTGAGAAGCTGTCCTTTCCTGTAATTCAAGGGCGGGCCGGAGTCCTCCGTTGCCTCGAGGGTCAGGGACCTGAGTCTTACAGTGTAGCCTTCAGGTCCCATGTATACCCTGCTCTTTAATGGGATCGATGAAATCTCCGCTATTTCCATTTCGACGACCTCGTAGTGCTTCCCCTGAAAATACCGGACGATAGTCTCCTTCACGACCTTTTTGTCCGGTTTTACCGCGCACCCGGGAAGCAGGACGAAAGATACCGCAAGTACAGAAGTCAAAAAGAGCAATATGTCATCCCGCGTCTTCATCTTCCCCTTCACCCTTCACGATTCACTGTCTCTTGGGCTTGTTGGCTGTTTCCCGTCGCCTATTGCCCATAGCCTAGTGCCTTTTTTTACTATTCACTACTTATTACTCACTCTTCACTGCAGTTGACGTTTCACGGTCTTCTTCCGCTATGCCCTTTACGCTATGCTCTTTGCGACTTTTTTTGGTCAGTCCAGTTTCACAAAAGGATAGCGTTCCAGGTCCTCACGCATCCAAAGGGAAAGACCCGCCCACGGCCCGACTGTTTCCACAGCAATGATCGCATCGGGGTTTTCGAAGGTAATCCTGCCGGGCGTCCCCCTTTCTTCCAGGGCCTCAAGCAGGAGGCGGTCCAGGAAATGCTCCTCATCGAGGCCGGACATCTTTCCCTTGAAGCCGCGCCGCCTCATCCTCACATGAAACGACCTGCCTGCCAGGCCGTCGACCCACCCAAGGGCTATCTCACGCGCCTTTCCCTCGAACTCCTCAGGCGTCTGAAAGGTAAAGGCATGGGAAACGGGGACTATCCTGGCGAGAAAGGAAAGCGAGGCCGGGTCCCTGGTCATCATCTCCTTCAGGTCTTCGAGCATACCGGGGACGTCCTTCGCCTCCATGAGCAGGACGTTGAAGAACCCCGTCTTTCTGATGGGACCGAAAGCTCCCATCACCCTTATCGCCTGCTTCAGCCCGCGCGCATTGAGATTGACCACCGCATTCGCTGCCTTCATGAGAGTCCTTTCTAGTCAAATTATATCAGGCTTTCCGGCCGGAGCGACTCCCGGCCGAGACTTGCAGCGGGAATTTTTCAGCGCTGTTTGACAACGGGGCGATGTTGTGATATCTGAAGATTAAGGAGGAAGTGCTTCAGATAAGGAGAAGACCTTCTTCTATGTGAGGGGAAAAGCGCACGTTCCTTTAAGCAGATGAGCAGGAACGCCGCACGTTAGAATTCGCCGCCTGGCACGGCATGTCTTATTGCTTGAAAGGGGGAAAAATGAAAGCCTTGACAGTCGTTGTAATTGCTGTTAGCGTCATCCTTGCGTCCTCTGTCGCCTTTGCCGTCGGTAACGACCAGGTAGAGATTACAGGTACCCCTTACGTTACCTATGACTCTGCCACCTCCGCCTTTTTCCTGATCATTCCCGAGATCCAGGCGGGAGAAGTCAAGGGATGGGTGAAATGGAGGCTCGATTTCGGCAATATCAGCTGGGAAATTGTCGCCGCCGACCTTCAGTCCAACGTACGGGGGACACAGACATCGAGCGGGCATTACGTCTATGATTCGCAGAGGGGCGTCCTCATACTGGATGTGGAAAACACGGATTTCCTGGGCTGCGGTCTTTCAAAAGGGATCGAGGTCTGGTTCGTTTCGTTTACGTCTTCGACGATGATGACCATAAGCAACCCGCTCGGAGAGGAGGTCTTAACTCTGACAAGGCAGGGGGCCGGAATAGGTATCGTCGGGACATGGAATGCAGCGGTGGGACCGGACACATATTCCGTAATACTCAACAACGACGGGACCTTTAGCGGGATAGCGAACATCGCCCAGTGTATGTCTCACTGAGTCAGCCCTCAAGATGATCTTAATCATGGTAATACAGTAAGGCAGGCGGTATAATGGAACTGAGAAGGGGTGAACCGGAAGGAGGTGGCTGTAATGAAAGAAAAGGATCTAAAAAATGCCCTCCTGGAACTCGGCAAGAAGAAAGGTGTCGTCACCTTTGAGGAACTGAACGAGACTTTCCCCGCAGAGTATTGTCCGCTTGATGAGATGGAGCGGTTTATGAGACGTCTTGAGCACTTGGGCGTCAGGGTCGTGGAGGACAGGAAACAGGTGAGGACCAGGGCCCACCACAGCCGGGCCGCCTGATACGCAGGGATCTCCGGTCGAAGCGGGTCCTCGCGGAGGTCCGCTTCGGACTTGCAGGCTTGTCAGCTTGCCGGCTGTTTTCCAGTCGCCTGTCGCCTATTGCCCATTGCCTTCTTTACTTTTGCCTTAACCTCAACCTTAGCCATAATCTCGTTTTCTTGTGATATAATCGAACCAGGCACAGCAGATAGCTCAACTCTCGAAGGATTGGGACTACCGATGGAAGGCGACCGGGCCGCAAGCAGGGGACAGATGGACATACACAGGATTCTTGACATGGCCCTTCATGTTGAGATTCTCGCCGAGAAGATCTACCTCGAACTCAGTGAATTGTTCCCGGAGGCAAAACCTCTTTTTGAAAGGTTGATGTGCGAGGAATCCCGCCATGCCGTCATAATGACCATCAATATAGGGTTCCTGGCCTTTGATGCGCTGCCGCCTGAATTTGCGATAGACATGACCCCGCTCATTGAAGAGACCCTTGCAATAGGAGGGGCACTGGAGGAAAGGATAAGGCGAAGGGACATAACGTTGACAGAGGCACTGGAATCGGCGATATCGATGGAAGAGACGGGGGCCGAGGCTTACTTCCAGGAAACACTGAGGGGGGAAAGCACCGACAGCGCCCTCAATTACGTCAAACGGTTCTACCAGGACAGTATGCATCATGCGGATTTGATAAGGAACTTCAAGAACAGTCTTCAACAGAATCGGACGGTCGTGCAGCCGGTCATGGAAGACAGCCTCTCAAAACTCAACTGCTGGGAGTTCAAGGGGTGCGGGAGACAACCGGGGGGGATACATGAGAGCGATCTGGGGAGTTGTCCGGTGACAATGGAGAAGAACCTCGACGGAGTGCATGACGGCTTAGCCGCCGGCAGGGCCTGCTGGGTGGTGGCGGGGACTTTATGCAGGGGCAAGGTCCAGGGGACCTTTGCCCAGGAAGTTACGCAGTGCGAGGCATGCGACTTTTACCGCAAGATCCGTAGCGAAGAGTGCTCTTCTTTTCTGCCGCCGGCGGAGTTGCTTTCAAAGATGAAAAAATAGTTCAGTTGCGCCGGTGCGTTCGGCATTTCGGCTCCCTACTCTATCTTTTTAAACATATGTTTACCGGCACCGCAGACAGGACACTTCCAGTCTTCCGGCAGATCTTCGAATCTCGTTCCCGGTGGAATCTTCCCTTTCCTGTCACCCTTCGCAGGATTGTAGATATAACCGCAGTTAGCCATCTGGCATTGCCACATTTCGTCGGCCATCGCGCTTCCACCTTTCACGTTTTGCGCAAGACGGTTTCTTGCCGGCTTGTCAGCTTCCAGGCTTGTTCACGTTTCACGGTTTCTTTGCGCTATGCCCTTTGCGCCTTTTGCCGTCTTCACTGTATGCCTTCACTTCCCGTATCTCGAGTCTGAAAGGGCCTTCCTGCCTGTCGGCGATCATGAAGCCGACCCTTCTGATCCTCGAAGGGTCAAGCCCGGGCGCACCGTCCACCAGGCGGCCGCGGAAGACAGGGAAGAACTCCTCGAAGGAAAGGCGTGCCTCCGTCCACCCTGCGGGGTCAGTGAAGAACGTCGCCTGGTAAGCAAAGCCCTCGAAATCGTCGTCGGTCTTCAGGCGGAGACGGTAGCGCCTGCCGTCGCCCCTGACTTCGACGATCAGGCCGTCGTAGCCCGTCAGGTCGAACTCCTGCGGGAGCGACCTCACGGAGGCGAACCCTCCGGAGTTTTCGAGCGACACCCTGCCGGTAAAGACCGCCGCGCCGTCGGCAACCGACATGCCCCCCTCCGACCTCCCGCCCATGACCACGTCGTTCAGGGGCTCCCACCGTTCCTTTTCCCCGGCGTCGCCGAAATTTATGATGGTCTTTTCCTTCATATCCTTTGACCCGGTTCCCGGTTCCATTATCCCACTTTTCGGTCTTCCGTCCCACCCCTGCTTCAGTTCTTGCCTTAACCTTGTTTTCTTGCCTATTGCCCGTCGCCTCCCACTCTTTTTATCTGTGCCTGTCAGCTTGCAGGCTTGTTAGCTGTTTTCCCTCTCGCCTTTCGCTTCTTTTTTACTATTCACTAGAACCTATCTCAAAATTGAAATTTCATGATATCCACTTCTTTTGTCATTCCGGCTTGTCCGGAATCTTTCTTTGTTTTCAGAAGGATTCCCGACGCGCTTCGCTTGCGGGAATGACCACATTCAACCAGGAACCGATTTTGAGATAGGTTCCACTTACTTTATTATCAAAATGATATTTACTGAAACAAAACTACAGGGGGCCTATATAATCGAGCCGGAGAAGATTGAGGATGAGAGGGGCTTTTTTGCCCGGACATGGTGCCGGAAAGAGTTCACGGAGCACGGACTGAACCCGTCACTGGTCCAGTGCAATGTTTCATTCAACATGAGGAAGGGCACTCTCAGAGGCATGCATTATCAGGCAGAGCCGTATGAAGAAGCGAAGTTGGTCAGATGTACCGCAGGGGCCGTTTATGATGTGATTATCGACCTGAGGCCGGCTTCCGCCACTTATTGTCAATGGCTGGGAGTCGAACTTGCCTCTCACTCTTCAGAAATCGGCTCGCGGCTCAATGCCGGCCATAAAATGCTGTACATCCCGGAGGGCTTCGCTCACGGGTTTCTGACACTTGAGGACGAAACGGAAGTTTTTTATCAGATGTCGGAGGCTTATGTGCCCGACTGCGCAAGAGGCGTCCGCTGGGATGACCCTGCTTTCGGCATCAGGTGGCCCCTGGAAGTGTCGCTCATTTCTGAAAAAGACAGGCTTTACCGGGATTTTGTCCGATGAAAGAGATTATTTCCAGTGAGAGAGCAAAGGTGTCCATGGAAAGAGGCGGGGACAGCCCTGCAGAGGGTTCAGCGGGACGGCAGATGTACGAGCTGATAAGGGACCTCTTTCCAATCTGCAGGAGCATTACCGGCAACGGCGTGCGCGAGACGCTCGGCATCATCGGGAAGCATATCGCCCTGGAAATACATGAAGTGGCAACTGGAACACCGGTGTTCGACTGGACAGTCCCGAAAGAATGGAACATAAAAGACGCCTATGTAAAAGATTCAAAAGGCAGGAAGATCGTCGATTTCAGAGAGTCCAATCTGCACGTCCTCAACTACAGCGTACCTGTAAAGAAGAAAGTCTCCCTGGCAGAATTAAGAGAGCATATCTTCACTCTCCCGGACCATCCCGACTGGATCCCCTATCGCACCTCATACTACAGAGAAAACTGGGGCTTTTGCATGAGTCACAATCAGCTTCTGGGGCTTAAGGAGGATGAATACGAGGTGCTCATCGATTCAACGCTGGAAAACGGCTTCTTGACCTACGGCGAATATGCCGTTAAGGGTGAGAGTGAAGATGAGGTTTTGCTTTCCTGCCACATCTGTCATCCTTCACTTTGCAATGACAATCTGTCCGGCGTCGCCCTTACAACATTTCTTGCAAAACATCTCTCCGACCACTCCGGAAGGTATACATACCGGTTTCTCTTTATTCCCGGCACGATCGGTTCCATTACGTGGCTTTCTCTGAACGAAAAGAATGTACCGAGGATAAGACATGGACTGGTTGCCGCCTGTCTCGGCGACCCCGGTGGTTTTACCTATAAGAAAAGCCGGCGGGGCGAGGGAGAGATTGACAAGGCTGTGATACAGGTGCTGAAAAGTTCCCGGAGCACTTATGAAATAAATGATTTCATTCCCTATGGATATGACGAGCGCCAGTATTGTTCGCCGGGATTTAACCTTCCCGTCGGCTGTCTGATGAGGACGCCCCACGGCCGCTACCCGGAATACCACACATCGGCCGATAATCTCGATTTTGTCCGGCCGGAATATCTCGGAGAATCGTTCGCACTGTACCTTTCGGTGATATCGGTCCTGGAAAAGAACAAGAGATATCTGAACCTGAATCCGAAGTGTGAGCCCCAGCTTGGGAAAAGAGGGCTCTATGAGGCAATCGGAGGACTTAATGATTCAAAAGTCCGGGAGATGGCCATGCTCTGGGTGCTGAATTTCTCGGACGGAGACCATGCCCTGCTCGATATTGCGGAAAGGGCATCCCTTGATTTCGATGTAGTCAAAGACGCGGCGGATGCATTACACCTGCACGGCCTGTTGAAAGAGCTTCCGGATGAGCGGTAATGCGACTGCTCTGAAAGACAAAATTGCGCTTGTGACAGGCGCAAGCAGCGGGATAGGCAGATCTACCGCTCTCGGCCTTGCCGTGCAAGGGGCTTCTCTTCGCCTTGTCGGACGTGATCCGGCCAGACTCGGTGCCGTTGCCTCGATAATCATGGACAATGGAGGAGATGCCAAAACTTATGAAGCCGACTTGTCCCTGGATGAGGATTTACACCTGCTGGCAGAGAGAATAAAGTCAGATTCAAAGCATGTCGATATCCTCGTACACAGTGCAGGCGCTTTCTCAATGGGGCCGATCGTCCCATGATCAAACCTCACGGGGGACAGATCGTATTTATTAATTCCAGTGCCGGACTGAAAGCGAGGGCCGGGGTCAGCCAGTATGCGGCGACAAAACATGCACTGAGGGCCGTCGCAGACAGTCTCAGGGAAGAAGTCAACGCCCATGGGATCCGTGTCCTCAGCATTTACCCGGGCAGGACCTCCACACCCATGCAGGAAATCGTCCACAGGATGGAAGGACGGATCTACGACCCGGACCACTTTATGCGGCCTGAAGACATTGCTTCCGTTGTGATAAACTCCTTACACCTCCCGGGAAGCGCCGAAGTCACCGATGTCAGCATACGGCCGATGAATAAATAGGGGAGAGGAAACCTAAGTTATGGAATATACAGACAGAACACTGAGTGGCTCGAAAGCATCCGGAGAAGTGCCCTTGATCCGAATCCAGCCTTCAAGAGGGTGGAAATCCGTTAAACTGAAAGAGTTGTTTGAATATCGGGAACTCCTGTATTTCCTGATCTGGCGGGACATCAAGGTCCGTTATAAGCAGACCGTACTTGGCGCGGCCTGGGCCGTCATACAACCCTTTTTCACGATGGTGGTTTTCACCATCTTTTTTGGGCGCCTGGCCAAGATACCGTCGGACGGGATCCCATATCCAATTTTCAGCTATGCGGCCCTGGTGCCATGGACCTTCTTTGCCAATGGACTGAACCAGGGCTCCAACAGCCTGGTAAGCAGCGCAAATCTGATCAAGAAGGTGTATTTCCCGCGCCTGGCCATACCGGTCGCTTCAGTATCTGCAGGGATAGTAGATTTTGTCCTCGCTTTTATTGTGCTTCTCGTCATGATGTTTTATTACGGCATTTTCCCAACGGCTCATGTAGTCTGGCTCCCCGCTTTCCTGCTACTTGCATTGATTACTTCGCTTGGAGTATCACTGTGGTTTTCAGCGATGAACGTGCAGTTCCGGGACGTGCGATATGTTATACCTTTCCTCACCCAGATCTGGCTTTTCGCGACCCCCATAGCGTATCCCAGCAGCCTGCTTTCAGAGCCGTGGCGGACCATCTATGGGATCAACCCGATGGTGGGTGTCGTCGAGGGTTTCCGGTGGGCGCTGTTGGGAACAAATACGGCTCCTGGACCGGCAATCGCAGTTTCCTCAATGGTGTCCATTGCAATACTTGTAACTGGCGCCTTCTATTTCAGTTACATGGAAAAGACTTTTGCAGACATTGTATAGGTGAACAAGAATGAATGATATTGTAGTGCATGCGGAAAAAATAGATAAATTATTTCATATAGGGGCCAAACAGGGAAGTTATAATACCTTCCGTGACACGGTAACCAATGCATTTACGGCTCCTTTTCGCCGGATCGGCAAGATCTTGCGCGGACAGGCCTCCGGGGCTGCAGAACTCGACGAAGAATTATGGGCACTCAAGGACGTATCCTTTGAGATCAAAAGAGGCGAAGTCGTAGGATTTATCGGGAGAAACGGCGCAGGGAAAAGTACCCTGCTTAAAATATTGTCGCGGATTACCGAGCCGACAAACGGCTATGTCGATATTACCGGAAGGGTGGGTTCACTTTTAGAGGTTGGCACGGGATTTCATCCTGAATTAACGGGCAGAGAAAACATTTATCTCAACGGTGCGATACTCGGGATGAAGAGAATTGAGATCAACAAAAAATTCGACGAGATTGTTGCCTTTTCCGAGGTCGATAAGTTTATCGATACTCCCGTAAAGCATTACTCCAGCGGAATGTATCTCCGTCTGGCATTTGCAGTCGCGGCACATCTCGAACCTGAGATTCTGATTGTCGATGAGGTACTGACAGTCGGCGACGCACGATTTCAGAGGAAGTGTCTGAGCAAAATGGCGGACATCGGGAAGGAAGGGAGGACAGTGCTTTTCGTCTCTCATAATATGCCTGCGGTAACGCGCTTGTGCGAGAGAGCTTATCAGCTCGATCAGGGGATGATTATAAGAAGCGGCCCGTCGCGCGAGGTCGTAAGTTCCTATCTGCTCTCTGACAGCCATACGGCCGCTGAGCGAGTATGGTCCGATCCGTCCCAGGCGCCGGGGAACGATGTCGTTAGCCTGCGTGCCGTGCGAATAAGAACAAGAGATGGTTTAATTACGGATTTAGTGGACGTGACAAAGCCGTTTGGAGTTGAGATGGAATATGATATACACCAGTCAGGCTGCATACTCCTGCCGATAGTGTATTTTATTAATGAAGACGGGCTGTGCTTATTCGAATCGTCGGATAGTGATGCTTCATGGCGGAGGAGCCCGCGACCGGAAGGTCGCTGGACAAGCACTGCATGGGTTCCGGAAAACCTCCTGGCAGAGGGCACGATATTCGTGACGCTCTCCTTTGTTAAATACAATCCTTTTTCCGGACAACTCAAGGAACAGAATGTGATTTCTTTCCGTGTTGTCGACAACATGGATGGAAATTCAGTGCGGGGCGACTGGCTTGGGAAAAAGGATTCCGGGGTTGTACGTCCAATGCTTAAGTGGCAAGACGAGCGAAGGGAATCACACAAAACCAACTATATCTCAGATGACAAAGCGCAGGTTAAGTCTTAATTTCACAAATTAAGGATCTGTTCGTGCAAGTAACCGTTATCAACAGAATTGATCGCTTTGAGCAATTAAAACCGGCATGGGACGAGATCTATTCCGCTGATCCGGATACAACAATTTTTAAGTCATGGGGATGGATACGAGGCTGGATAGATACAAAATATAGTGAATGGTCGGTGTTGGCAGCTCGTCCCGATTCCAGATCGTCCTGGGTCGCATTCATGCCTCTTGGAATACACCGCAACAAAAATGGCGCTGTTGGGAAGCTTTTTTTAGGCGGCCATGCGCATCCGGGAGCAGACAGTACTGGCTTTGTTTGCTTGCCTGAATATGCTGAAGAAGCCATTCCGACCTTTGGCAGATTCATTCAAAAAAGCCTGAAGTGGGATGAATTTTTTATGCGGGGTGTGCTCGATACACGGCTGGACCTCTTTTTGAAGTGTTTTTCCGGAAGAAGTTTTCTCGTTCAGGAAAACGAAAGCAATACCTGTCCTCATATTATTCTGCCCGACACATGGGAGCGATACCTGGAAGATTTTCTGGGCACAAACACTCGTAGAAAAATGAAATATTATACAAGAAAACTGGAGGGTCTCGCCGGGTTCCGCATTACGGAGACACATAAAGATAACTTAGAGTCGAATATAGACACTCTGCTGACGCTTTGGCAAGCAAGATTCGGAAACAAACACCCCGAGGTCTTTCTCGATCGATACCGCGCAATCTTTCGGAGCTGTTTTGAGAACGATTGCCTGTGGTTAACCCTGTTCTGGCATGGATCCATACCGGTTGCGGCAAAGGCAGCCTTCCTGGATCAGAAAAAGAAAGACATCTCAAGTTATACTGTTGCATTTAATGACGAGTATGCCAAATTCAGACCCGGAAACGTCATGACGGGCTATGCTATTCGATATGCAATTGAGAACGGATTTCGTATATATGACTTCGGCCATGGCGCTGAGGATTACAAGTTCAGTTTTGGCANAGTGCGATTCCACAGAAATGTTACTATATTGCCAAAAACTCTTCTCGGCAGTCTCAAGAAAAGAATTCCGGCAAAGGTGAAAAAGCTTATAAAAGATACCTATGTCAAGAACGTCAAAGGACATTTGACGTGATCTTGCTGAGTTATTAAGAAATCCGATGGAACTGTCAGTCATTATTCCTTGCCTTAACGCACAGGCTACGATTGCGACTCAGCTTGAAGCGCTTGCCGGTCAGCATTGGACGCAACCATGGGAAGTCCTCGTTGCCGACAATGGATCGACGGACAGGTCGGTAGAGATTGCAGGGGGCTTCAGAGACCGTTTGTCCAACCTTCAGGTCATTGACGCCTCTGCCCGAAGGGGAACATCTTATTACGCGCGGAATGTAGGTGCGCGTGTTGCTGCCGGAAAGTCCCTGGCTTTTTGCGATGCCGACGACTGTGTGGAACCGGGGTGGGTGGCAGGAATGGGAGAAGCTCTCTCACGGCATGACGTGGTGTATGGTCAGAACCGTTTCGACAGATTCAACGACCCGAAAAAGGCCGAGATTAGCTCACGGCGGTGGAAAGACGGACTTTACCGGGAACAGTTCTTGCCGCATGCAGCCACATGCAATCTCGGGGTTAAGCGTTCAGTCCACGAACAGATTGGAGGGTTTGATGAGTGTCTGCCGCGATTTGCTGACGGTGACTATTGCTGGCGGCTTCAACTGGAAGGGTACAGCCTTCACTATGTGCCGGAAGCAATAGTGCAATACCGTATAGGGAGGACGAACACTTCCTTGCCTTATCAGTTCCGCCGGGCCATGACCGCGGCGGCATGTGATTACTGGCTCTATAAGAAATACAGATCCATGGGCGTTACTAAAGATATGATATTGTCCCCTGACTATTCTTTTAAACGCTCTTTTATATCGTGGCTTCGCAGTTTGAAAAACATGCCATATTCAGTCCTGCTAAGCAGGGAAACAAGAGCCGTGTGGCTACGGAATTTCATCTCCCGGACCGGTGACGTGATAGGACATTTCCAGGGCAGGCTTATGAACCCTTGCAGGCCCTACGTTTCGGCAGGCAAGACTTTTCGTATCGATTTCCCGGTAAATTGAAATGGCTACGACACGTGGGACGGATCAGCTTTCTGAAGGGTTTCAAAGCAGCAGATCGTCTAGAACGGAGATGACCCATAGGCACAACATGTTCAAAAAATCGATAATGGTCTTATCCCACCCCGACGATGAGGTATTGTGGTTCAGTTCAATACTGGAGAAAGTTGACGAAGTGGTGATTTGCTACCTCGGCTGCAGGTCCAAGCCTGACTGGGCCGAAGGCAGAAGGCAGAGCATCGCCGAACATCCCATTAAACATATAACCTGTCTAGGCATGGACGAGTCCGAGGTATTCAAGGGCGCAGACTGGCAAAATCCCGTTGTTACGAAATACGGCATTGAGATAATTAATAAGAATCTTTCCTATAGCAGATATAGGGAAAATTACCATATTCTGAAGAAACATCTGACCGGAATATTGCCAAACTTCGAGAACGTCTTTACCCATAACCCATGGGGAGAATATGGAAATGAGGAGCACGTTCAACTATATAGAGTAATAAGAGAACTCCGGGACAATATGAATTTTAATCTATGGTTCTCGAGTTACTGCAGCAACCAATCATCTTCGCTGCTGTTCCGATATATTTCTGGCTTCGATAACTGCTATGCTACCTTCCGGACAAACAAAGATCTCGCAGAGGAAGCAATGAAACTTTATAAGAGGCACAACTGTTGGACCTGGTATGATGACTGGGAGTGGTTCAATGAGGAATCCTTTATGAAGGACAAGGTCTCCCCCGCCGAAATGAAACGCTATGGTCACATTTTCCCGTTAAATTTGATTAAGTTTAATTATCCGGGCGTTCCAAAGGAAGAAACAAGACAGTCTCGTGTCAGAACAGCGCCACTCCGCAGTTATCTCGGCAGAATACTCAGGAAGTCCGGATTGAGAAGAAAAAGAATTCCCGAAAGC